>JAOZST010000018.1:0-33544 GCA_029939535.1 Desulfobacteraceae bacterium
TGTTCAATCCATCATAAAAATTGTTTATGGTATAGTATGCCAAATTATTATCTCATATTGTATTGCGTTTGTCTGCAGTTATTTTTCGAAAACTCAAGTATATAAGTAAAATTAAAACCTGATACCAGAAAACCAAAGGAAATTACAAGAGAAAAATGCCTGTTTTTTATTTTATATTGGGAAAAATTTATATGGACAAAAAAGTCCTAATTTTCAGGTAAATTTTTATTGAAGGATAACAAAGAATGGCGTAGTATCAATCAAAATAAATTCAGGAGAAAATATGACTGATTATAATGGAAAATATTTCAAGTTTCAGGAAGCATTTCAATGGGTTGCAGATGCTGCCAAAGGGATACCCAGACGGGTTCCCATTTACGCCCAATTGTGCGAATTAATTCCAGGTGAGATGGGCAAAAAAGCAACCCAGGTATTCCAGGACCCAGAACTTCTTAATGTGGGTACCTTCACCATATGTGAGAAATATGGAATTGATGTTCCTTCTGTGGATTTTGACACCTATAATATCGAGGCCGAAGCCCTGGGTCAGAAATTAATTTTCCACGATGACATCATGCCGGATATTGACCGGGCCCATCCCTTAATCCGGGATGAAAAAGACATTGGAAAAATCATCACCCCTGACTTTGACAGGGCAGGCCGATGTTCCTTTGTTGTTGAGGTTTATAAAATTTTTGAGAAGCTTACCGGTGTGAATGCAAGCATGGCCTTTTGTGCCCCATTCAGCCTTGCCGCCAATATAAGGGGCATTGAGAACCTTGTGCTGGACATGTGCATGAGACCTGAATTTGCCCATGAACTCATGACCCGGGTAACGGATGAGCTGCTCATTCCATGGCTTGAATATCTGCAGGGAAAATTTCCCAATACCCCGGCCCTGGTGGGGGCAGATGCCCTGGCCTCCCTTCCCATAGTAAATATAAAATTAATGGATGAGTTTATAGCCCCCTATGTTGAAAGACTCCGAAAAGCCTGTGGTCCCAATGTGATTGTGCCCAACTGGACAGGGGAAAGGTATGCAAAAAATCCCCGGGAGGTGATGGATATCCGTTTGAGGGTCAATCCCGCTTATGTGGAAGGCCAGGACCCGGATGTGGAATCCCTGGGACCGGAATTTTATAAAGCATATGCTGAAAAGCATGATATTCCCCTGCTGCTGGGTGTGGGAGCAGTGTTTTTACGGACAAGTACTCCCGAGGAAATTTTTAAAAGAGTGAAATTCTATGTCCAGGTTGGAGGGGAAAATGGCCGTCTCTGGATCTATCTCTGCAACATTGAACCGGGAACGCCCATGGAAAATATAAAGGCAGCTGTAGATGCAGTTCATGAATTTGGGACCTATACAGATTAACAAATAAGGAAAATAAAATGTCAATCATGAGAAGTGGTTTAAATTCAATAGAAGGAATGGGACTTAATATTTTGTCCAGGGATGAGCTGGATACAATTCACCATGGAGCCTGCCACATTCTAAAGCACACAGGTGTGCTGGTTGAACTGGAAGAGGCTGCAGAAAGGTTCAGCAGCGCAGGGGCCCTGGTGAAAAAGCAGGGTTCAAACTGGCTGGTTAAAATTCCTGAATGGATGGTCACAGAAAGCATCTCAAGTGTTGCCAAATCTGTTACCTATTATGGCCGGAATCCCGAAAAAGATTTTTACCTGGAAAAGGGGAATGTGGGATTTGGAACCTTTGGGGAGCAGGTCAATCTCATTGATCCTGATACCAGAAAATGTCGGACCACAACAAAGGAAGACTGCAATAATATTTACAGCCTTGTGGATGCCCTTGATGGACTTGCCTGGTGTCAAAGGGCTGTCTGTCCCGGAGATCAAAAACCAGCTTCCCAGGCTGTACATAATTTCCACTCTTTGATTACAAAAAACAGCAAGCATATCACCATTGGAATGGTGGACAGGGCAAGTGTGGAAACTATTGTAAAGATGGCTGCCGCAGCTGTTGGCGGTATGGATCAATTGCAGGAGCGCCCCATCTGCACATGCTCCTGCTGCGTTACCAGTCCCTTAACCCTTGTGACTCAATTCTGCGAAACCCTTATTGCAGCCCTGGAATCGGGCATAAATGTGGATATCATGGCCATGGCACTTGCCGGGGCAACAGGCCCGGTAACCCTTGGGGGCACAATTGTTCAGACCATTGCCGAACATCTCAGCGGGCTGGTTCTGTCCCAGATAGTTAGAAAGGGCTCCTGTGTAACCTTTGGTTCCTGCAGCACCATAATGGATCTGAAAACAGGACTGACCTCGGTGGGGGCTCCGGAATGGAGCATGGTGGGCACAGCCATTGCCAGGATGGCCCAATATTATGAAATCCCCTGCCGTATCGGTTCCGGGGTAAGTGATTCAAAAATTCCCGATGCCCAGGCAGGTTATGAATTTACCATGAATGCTTTGCCCATGGCCCTGTCCGGGGCCAATATGGTTTTTGGCGCCGGCGGTCTGGAAGCAGGATTGACCTTTGATTACGCCAAATTGATTATGGATCATGAATGCATCAATAATATCCATAAGCTCATCAGCGGAGTAAAAATTGATCATGAATCCATGGTGCTGGATATTATTGACGAGGTGGGCCCTGGCGGAACCTATCTTACCCATGCCCATACATTTCAGTACACAAGAAGCCAGTCCCAGGCAGTGGTGTTTGACAGGAAAGCCCGGGCACAATGGGAGCAGCGCTCCAAGGGGAAAGATATTATTGAAATGGCCTATGAAAAGGCAGGGGAAATTTTAAAGCTTCATAAGCCTTTCCCCCTTCCTGAAGGGGCCAGGGGAACCATTGATGGCCTGGTGGATGAGTTTGAGGTGTAAACAAACAAAACCAGGCCACTGCTGAGTAATTTAGTATTATATAAAAAACGTTGACAAGATTGTTACGAAAGCTGTAATAGTATTTCATATCGTTCAGGTGCCGAATAAGGCAGAATAGGGAATCCTGTTAGAATCAGGAACGGGCCCGCCGCTGTGTTTGGTTACGAAAACTGCAATATGCCACTGTCAATTATAAAATTGATGGGAAGGCGCAGTGATTAGGATGAACCAAAAGTCAGAAGACCTGCCTGGATGAATTTGATACCCTACGTGGAAAATAGGGTTAAAAATATACCGTGGTGAAGAAAAGGGATACCCCGGATTGATTGAACAAATCGATCTGGGGTTTTTTGTTTTAATACCACACCGTTTATTTTGTGAAAAAAAACTATATTCATTACATGTATCCACCTTCCTTCGGCCAGGTGGCTTGAAGGATATTATTTAAAAACAAAAAAGAAAGGTTTATTCATCATGATTAAAAAATTTAAACATGCAGTTCTTCTAACTCTTGTCACCGCTCTGACCCTTGTTTATGCGGGTAATGTCTCTGCCGGCCACCACGGTGGAAAAAAAGAAAAAAAGACCGGTATTCTGCTGGTGGCCTTTGGATCAAGTGAAGCCAGCGCCCAAGTTTCCTTTGAAAACATCTCCAGAAAAACTAAACTCGCCTATCCGAAAACTCCCATCGTCTGGGCCTACACCTCCCACATTATTCGCCACAAGCTGGCCAAACAGGGAAAAATTCTGAACTCACCTGAAATGGCGTTATCCAAAATGGCTGACCAGGGATTTACCCATGTAGCCGTGCAGAGCCTTCATACAATCGGCGGTGCCGAATACCATGATCTGAGAAAAATTGTGAGCGGCTTCAAAGCCATGGGTACTTTTGAAAAAATCATCCTTGGCTATCCCCTTATGTCCACCCAGGAAGACATGAAACGGGTAAAGGCCGCTGTTCTTAAAAACATCCCGGCAGCACGGGGAAAAAACGAGGCCATTGTTCTCATGGGTCACGGCACTCACCATCCGTCCAATGCCTTTTATGCAGCTTTGATGTTCCAGCTCCAACTTGCGGACCCCAATATTTTTATCGGTACTGTTGAAGGATATCCAGAAGTAAAAGACATCATAGATTGGCTCCAGGCTAAAAAGATTAAAAAAGCATGGCTTATGCCCTTTATGTCAGTAGCTGGCGACCATGCCAAAAATGATATGGCTGGTGATGAAGAAGATTCCTGGAAATCCATCTTCACTGCAGCGGGTATCAAGTGCGAAACCGTTCTTAAAGGTACTGCAGAATATGATGACTTCGTCGACATCTGGGTAGACCACATTAACGGTCCTCTCAGCCATTTTTAACTATAATTTTAAAACTAAAATATATAAAAAGGAAAAGATGAAAACTTTAAAATTATTTATTCTCTGTATTTTTTGTGCCCTGCTGATCCAGACTATGATCCTGCCCCAGGTGTTTGCAGGAGTATCCGGTATGGAAAAACGAATTCTCAAAATTGAGAAGGCTCTTGGGCTCAACGCAAACACAGGTCTTTCTATTGAAGACAGGGTGGCTGCCATTGAAAAAAAAATGGCTGAACCTGAAGAATCCTCAGACCCAGAAGCTCCGGGAGGCTCCCTGGGAGCAATTTCCGAGTGGGTTATCCTTTCCGGAAGTATTGAAGTGGAGGCCGGTTTTGAATCATCGGATGTGAACGATACGAACAACAGTGATGTTAGTCTGGCCACAGCTGAACTGGGCATCGAAGCTTCTCCCCAGGACTGGCTAACCGGGTTCATGCTAATTAAATGGGAAGATGAGGATAACGAGATGATTGTTGACGAGGCCCACATCACCCTGGGATCGACAGATGAAATTCCTTATTATTTTTCAGCTGGCAAAATTTATGTTCCTTTCGGCCAGTTTGAAACCATGATGATTTCAGATCCCATAACCCTGGATATAGCTGAAACTGTAGACAATACAATAGAGGTCGGATTTGAAATGAAGGGGATACGGGGTGCGGTATATGCCTTTAACGGTGAAGCTGAAGAGGCGATTGACAATGATGATACCATCGATATTTTCGGTGTTTCTTTAGGATATGCCCTGGAAACTGATAAATTTTCTTTTGATCTGGGCCTGGACTTGATTAATAATATCCTTGAGTCCGGTGGGCTGCGAGATGTATATGATGATAACGGCTGGGCAGCAACACTTGATGACCAGGTTCCCGGATTTGCCATCCATGCACTGGCCACTTTCGGTCCAGTCTGTCTGATGGGCGAATATATTACCATGACTGATGATGTCAAGGCATTAGGTGGTACCAGAATTTTCGAAGAGGTAAGTGCCTATTCCCTTGAAATCGGGTATACATTTGAAGTGTCCGGATTTGAAACTACCCTGGCCATAGGATACCAGGCCAGCAACAACGCAGCAGATATCCTGCCGGAATCAAAATTTCTTACTTCAATAGGCGTGGGGCTTACGGACAATCTTTCCCTGGGACTTGAGTATTCTACTGCTGAAAACAATGCTGTTGCAGAGGGTGGTGATGGTGACGAAATCGATACCATTACCACCCAACTGGCATTGGAATTCTAAACTTGATGACGTCTTAAAAAACTCTAATAAGGTGATGACTTTTGCTTATTTAAGGATTTGAGGAGCTGGAAGCATTTTCCAGCTCCATTTTTAATCCATTGTGTATTTTTCTGAATACCCTCTCGGTGTGTACATGAACTCCCGGTACCTGGCGGACTGAGTGCTTCCGATAAAGACAGTTGTCAGCATGTCAACATCCGCGTCAGCAAGTTCTGGAAGGGATACAACATGGACATCCTGGGACTTTCGCATGGCATTCTTCACGATACCCACCGGGGTGTTTTGGTCCCTGTACTTCAGCGCAATCTCCATTGTTTTTCTAAGCTGCCAGTCACGTTTTTTGCTTTTGGGATTGAAAATAACCATGACAAAATCGGCTTTTGCTGCATATTCAATGCGTTTTTCTATGATTTTCCAGGGTGTTAGAAGATCACTCAGGCTGATGCATGCAAAATCGTGGGTAAGCGGGGCACCCAGGAGCGATGCACCCGAAGACAGAGCTGGAATGCCCGGTACGACTTCCACTCTTAATGCTTGTTCATTGCTTCTTTCCTTATGCGGGCTGAAGACAGAAAGCTGCCTCTCCTTGCATATTTCAAGCGCCAGGCCGGCCATGGCATAAATTCCGGGATCACCACTTGACACAATGGCACAGGATTTTCCGGACAATGCTGTATCAATGGCAGCCTTAACCCTGTCAACTTCCTTTTTCATGGCTGTTGCGATGATGCTTTTATCTGCAAGCAGCTCTCTGATCAAATCGATATAGGTTGTGTAGCCTGCCACGGTGCTCACCTCTTTAAGAACAGACAGGGCGCGGGTCGACATATGATCGGGGCTGCCCGGTCCTATGCCGACAATATAGAGAGATCTGTTATTCGGGCCACTGCCAGTGTTACATTTTTTGTTTTCTGCTTCTCCACAATCAGTTCCCCGTTTGCTGCTGCCAGAATTGCTGCTGCTTCGCATACGCTTTTTGCTCCTGTATGTTTTTTTACGATTTGAGAAATATTTTTTACATTTTTAACAGTATCAAGTTCCCGGTTTTTAAAAAAAACAACAGGAACATTCAGGGATTCTGCGACTCGTAAAATCCCTTCTTCGTCCTTTTTTATATCAATGGTTGCGATGTGCCGAATAGACAGTAATGAAAGTGATTTTTGCAAAAACACATCCTTTAAAAGACCCAGGATTTCAGATTCTGATGCCCCCCTGTTACAGCCGATGCCAACACAAAGAGTTACTGGCCGTAACCTCAGACAATTATCATCATCATGAATACAATCGTCAATGATAACACGATAATTGCACTCTACCAGGTCACCTGAAAAATGATCTGGAAAGCTCCCGGAATCATCAGAAGAATCAGAAAGGTCAGGCAAAAGGTAGAAAGGATCATGAAATCGGATTTTTTCTTTTTCCAGAAAAGCCATGTTTATTTTTTTGATCATTTCTGGATTTTCAATCCTGAGTCCTTTTTCCTGTGCCATCATATCAATGGCTGGAACCTGGTTTGCATCGGTGGCTGTTGATATGACAGGTTCTGCACCTGTCAGGTCTGCAATTTCCAGTGCCAGCCGGTTTGCCCCTCCAAGATGGCCTGATAAAAGTGAGATGACGTACTGCCCGGTATCATCCATGGAAACCACAGCCGGGTCAATGGTTTTATGCCTGATATGATCGGCAATCATCCGGATGACAATACCTGTGGCCATAATAAAGAGGTGACACGGATATCTGTTGAAATTTTCTTTCACACACTCCCTTAGGGATGTAAAGGAGACATCACAGATGTCATCATCAAACCGGTTTGAAACAAAAAAAACACCATCTTTTTTTTTCTGCTTCAACTTTTTAGAAAGGGCTAATCCACCCCGGGTCAATACCCAGACAGCTGTTTTATTTTCTGTATTCATGGGTAAAGGATTTATCATAAAGTTTTGATTTATAGACCATACTGCCCTTATCCGTATTCAATGACTTTGATACCACAATCAGTGCCTGGCTTCTGATTTTTTCTTTTTTAACGGTTTGGGCAAGCTTTTTCAAAGGCACACAGATAAACCGTTCTTCCGGATGACTGACTTTGTATGCGATGGCACAGATGAACTCTTCTCCATAGGCTTTCACCAAGATTTTCTGAACGTTTGAAACAAGGGTGATGCTCAGATAAATCGCCATGGATGCACCATGGGAGGCGAGTCTTTCCAGGGTTTCAGATTCCGGAACCGGGGTTCTGCCTGCCATTCGTGTTAAAATCAAGGTCTGGGTAATTTCGGGAAGGGTATACTCGATTCCCAGTCCGGCAGCAGCTGCAAAAGCAGCGGTGACACCTGGTATGACTTTGTAGGGAATGTCTACCTTATCCAGTTCCGCCATCTGTTCAAAAATCGCACCGTAAAGAGAAGGATCTCCGGTATGGAGACGGACGACATTTTTCCCCTTGCTATATGCGGCTATCATCATATGCGTTATTTCATCCAGGTGAAGAGATGCACTGTTGATACACTCTGCCGTTTTTGTCCATTTTAAGACAGCCTCGGGCACCAGAGATCCTGCATAGATCACAAGATCAGCTTCGCTCAATGCCTTCATTCCCTTAACGGTGATCAAATCCGGATCACCAGGGCCTGCTCCGGTAAAAAGAACCGGATTTAAATTTGTTTCCTGTATAATTATCATCTTTTTTCTCCGGATATTATAAAAACAGGGTTTTGGCTTTTCAGCATCAAATTCCATGGCATGTGATGGCCGCGGCTCACTTGAATCTGCACAATATCAGTGTTAAGATTTAATTGAGCCATTTTTTTGAGGACTGAGGTGACATTACCTAAAAGCACTGTATTCACAACCATCACACCTCCTTTTTGCATATAAGAAGCAGAACATTCAACCAGTTCGGGAAGGTTTTTTCCTCCTCCCCCAATGAAAATCCTGTCCGGAACCGGCAGATTTTCCATGCCATCCGGGAGCTCAGAGTTAATAATCTTCAAGATATCAACACTGAATTTATGTTTATTTTTTTCAATATCTTTAATCCGTTTCCGGTTTTTCTCCACAGCAACAATCTGCCCGGTCTTGATAAAAGAATGAGCCTCAATGGATATGGAACCGCTACCGGCACCTAGATCCCATAGGACATGATCGGTCATCAACTTTAATTTGGCAAGGGATACGGCCCTGACCTCCGGTTTTGTGATCAGTCCCTTTTCATGGTGAAACAAGGCTTCGGGCATACCGATATTAATTTGGGTTTTCGACGAAAAGCTTTTTGTATCCTTTTCTTCTTTGAAAAGAAGAACGATATTCGGATCTTTAAAGTTTTGTATGGAGATATCATCATCTGAAATCCAGGTTAATGTTTCATCCTTTTCTCCGATTTTTTCCAGCACGCAGGTTTTAAACCCTTTTATGGCAGCCTCTCTGAGTTTGGATTGAAGCCATACAGGCGTTCGGATGCCATCTGTAAGAACAGCCGCTTTCTGGCAGTTCCTGATCCTTTCAAGATGGACTGGTGTCAACTTTCTAGCATGAAGACTGATCAGTTCGGCATCCTGCCAGGATTCGCCCAGTCGTGCAAAGGCAGCGGCAATGGTGGAAATATTGGGATAAACCATGATGTTGTCCCTGCCTATTTTTTTTGAAAGATAACCGCCGATTCCGTAAAAAAGAGGGTCCCCCGATGCCAGAACAGTAATTTTTCTGGAAGCTTGGTGGTTTAAAATAAAGTCAACAATCCCTTTTAAATTATTAGAGATTTCAATTTTTTCACCTGTGAAATCAGGAAATAAAGAAAGGTGACGAACTCCTCCCATGAGGACATCGGATGATCTGATAATTGTGAGATGTTGATCTGTAAGATCCTGGTAGCTCATTCCCAGTCCGATAACCGATACTCTGTTCATGACGTACCTTCATTTCTGTCAAGTTCCGATTCTGAGATCATCTCACCGTGAAAATCAAGTATAACAGCTTTCAGATGGATATGGGGTGATGCATAGGATGCTGCAGAGCGCACAATTTTTTTACTGATATCCTGGATGACCTCTGTATGATCTTCCTTTAACATAAAAAAAGCTTCCCTTGCCGTATTGGCGTGTTTAATTTTATCAGAAAGTATTGCATTCTTTGTTCTGTCATAGGTCCAGCCGGCAAGCTGGTCCAGGCTGAGATTGGATTTTGCAGCATGGGTATGATAAACACCTTGAGCCATTTTTATTGCCTTACCAAAAAAAACAACAAACACAACCTGTTCAAAGTCCATCTTGGAAACTATTTCCAGTGATTTACCAAAAAAATCTCCTGTCTGCACAAAGGCTTCTTTGGGGTCTGATGTGAAAATCGATTCGGCAAATCGTTCACTTCGCCTCCCAGTTGTAAAATAAAGATTCCGGATTCCGGCAGCTAATGCCACGGAAAGAGAGCTGCGGATGGTGGCAATATACGCTTCATGGGATAAAGGTTTTACAACACCGGTTGTGCCGAGAATGGAGATCCCCCCTATAATACCGAGTCTGTGATTCAAGGTCTTTTTTGCCAGAATTTTTCCCCGTGGTACAAAGATTTCAATATTCACAGCCCATTTTTTTTCATTAAAATTTTTAATCACATCCCTGACAGCCTGTTTGATCATTTTTCTGGGTCCGGGGTTAATGGCAGGTTCCCCCGGCGGAATTTCCAGGCCGGGTTTGGTAACCCGCCCAACGCCCAATCCACCCTTGATGACAATATCACTTTTATCTGAGTCATGGATGGATACGGAGGCACCAATTTCAGCTTTGTTTGTGATATCAGGGTCATCACCCGCATCCTTGATCACAGAGCAGAAGACACGATCATCTTTTGCCTTAAGTGAAAAAATTTGAATATCAACAGATCCGTCATTTAAAAAAGGGATGGTAACCATGCTCTTTTTTTCGCAATGAACCAACAGGTGTAAAGCTCCTTTTACAGCTGCGGCTGCCGATGCACCTGTTGTATATCCTGATCTTAGTGTTTTTCCTTTTTTTGTCACCGATATCTTCCTATTTGCCCTGATTTTTAAAATAACAGATAATAACAAATACCCACAAATATGATACTCGATATTCTGAAAAATTGTCCCATTATCAGCATACCTGTTCCCATTTTCGGTGAAAAAATTCCAATATACCGGGGCAGTTGGTGCCGGATGGCCCTGATGGGAAATGCAACGATATTACCCGTTAAAAGGGCTACAACGGTCTGTTTTACGGTGATTACCCCTGAATCAAGAAGAGCGCCTGCAGCGGCAAAACCCGATGTGAATTCAGCCACAAAACTTAAAATCACAACCGATAGAGATTCCACCGGTACAACTTTTGTAACAATAAAACCGGAAAGAGCGGAATTTAGAAATTTAAATAGGCCTGCTGCATTGATCACATAAATAAAGATATAAATCGGAAGTATCCATATGAACACCTTGGTGATCCTTCCGGGAAGTTTGTTTCTGATACTCTGCCAGATTTCTTTTTTTTCTTTGACAGATGCTTCAATTTTTGGAGATTGCAAACGATACTCTTCCGGCCGGGAAAGGAACAGATGCCCGTAAAGGAGAAAGCAAAAAACCCGCAAAAGTGTAGCCAGAAGTGTGATACAAAAATAGATTAAGCCAGCCACACCTGTCAGGGGGAGAACAATAAAGAATGTAGTGGGAAGATGCAGGAAATAAGCCGGTAAATGGTTGACAAAGTTCGTCAGATACACTTGCTTTTTAGATATTTTATTATCTTGATAAAATTCAAGCAGCATACCATTGGCGGCAACACCTGAAATAAATGCTGTTGTGAAGGCACTTCCGCACCTGTCCCCCAGTTTACCAAACCTGAAAAGCGGCCGGGCCAGAATGGACAGCTTTTTTGTCAGGCCGGATAGTTCGAGGTACTGGCCCAATACAAGGCCCAGGGTTATGAAAGCCATCAACCGGCCCAGGGGTATAAAAAGCCGTTTAAAAGCCGTGATACAGGTCAGGGATTTAACCAGATAGATCCCCAATAAAAGAAGGATGCACGAGATTATCAAAGATATCATAAGTCCCTGATAATTCGGCTTTATCCTTTTTTGTTTCATTTGTCAAAGACCTGTTTTTTTTTGGCAATCACAAGCGTCCAGTAATCTGGTTTCCGTTTTTCAAATTCCCTGACATCACGAATAATCTGTTCATCCTTTCTCCCGCATTTGGATATGCCGATACTGTTTTTCAAAAGGTTGGCATCCTTTAGGGCAGAGTTGATGTCGGTAATATTTTTATAAGCTTTCAGGAGCACGACATTATCAGCAGATGCACCGCATTTTCTAAGCTCATCCCCCCCGCGTGCACCCGATGTGATCAGAAGGGACTCATCCCCCTCCACAAGAGGCGTGTTGATTCGTGAGGCAGCAGCCTGATAAGAGGTGATACCCGGAACAGAGACAACGTTGATATGGGGGGCCTTTTTCTTGATGATTTTCAGCAGGTAACCGTAAGTGGAGTAAGTTAGAGAATCTCCCAGCGTCAGAAAAGCGACGGATCGCCCTTCCTGGAGCTCCAGCATAATAATTTTGGCATTTTGTTCCCAGAGTTTTCCCCGTTCTGCTTCATTGTTTGACATCTGAAAGGGCAGTGCCCTTACATCGGTATCCTCTGACATATGGGGCCGCGCAATATCAACAGCCAGACTATGCTTGTTTTTTATGGACGATGCGGCAAATACGACATCCACGCTTTTTAGAATTTTAACTGCTTTGATTGTGAGAAGATCCGGGTCCCCCGGTCCAACCCCAATTCCATACAGGGTTCCTGTTTCCATTTTAATCACCTGTTTTCCTCGGCGAGTATAATAAGGGCATTCACCACGCTTGCCACGATATTTGATCCGCCTTTTCTACCTTTATTGGTTATAAACGGAATATTTGTTTCCGTCAGAAGATCCTTTGACTCTGCGGCATTTACAAAACCAACAGGAAACCCGAGAATCAGTGCCGGCCTGATGTTGTCTGCACGCATCAGTTCAATTAATCTCAAAAGTGCCGTGGGTGCATTCCCAACGGCATAAATTCCACCTTCAAGTGTTTCCACCGACATGTCCACTGCCATACGGGCACGCGTTGTGCCTTCTTCTTTTGCCTTTGCAGCAACATCCTTGTCGTTGATCAGGCAGGATACCTGTCCTCCAAATCGCTCTATGCTTTTTTTGCGGATACCCGATCGAGCCATTTTTGTATCTGTAATAATGTTTTTTCCGGCGCTTATGGCTTCTATACCCACAGAAATGGGGTCACCTGAAAAACAGATGCTGTTCATATACTCAAAATCTGCAGAAGTATGAATCATCCTTCTCACAATACTCCATTCTTTCCGGTTAAATTTATGGTTACCGGCTTCTTTGTCAATAATGTTAAAACTTAAGGTTTCTATATCTTGAGGTTTCATGATTTTCCTTTTTCAATATATGTAACAGCAGACAGGATAAAATGCCTGCATATTTCCCGATTACTTCCATCTGTTTTTATTTTTCCCGCTTTTATACATTTGGTTCGCATTCATTATGATCCAAAAGTTTTCTCTAATATTGTCCTGCTTCACCCTTAAAAAGGTCAGGGTAAAGATATGTTCCAATTTTTGATATTCCGTAGAGCAGGCGCATGGTAGGCCTGGATACGATTTTTTCATCCACAATGAAAATCCGGTTGTCCTGAACAGCCTTGATAATATGAAAACCCGGTTCATTTTTAATCATCTCCCGGGTTATTCTGTTCATGGGTCCTCTCTGGGAAATAAACACATCTATTTGGGATGACTTGGACAATATCCGTTCTTTTCCATAAATGGCAATATTTGTTCCCCGGGAAGGCGAACCGTCGGCAGCCACATTTATGCCACCCGAAGCTGTCAGAACGAAATCGGCCATGGCACCCCGGGTAAATGTCTTCATTTTCGTGTGGATGGCCTCAAAATACACATGATACCGTTCTTTTACGTCATTGGTAATCATCTGATACGCAACCACTGATTGTTTAAACCGTTTTATCATCATCCCAGCTTCTTTTTTTCTGCCTGAAAGGACACCAAGAACCTCCCAGTATTTAAACATCTCTTCAATATTTTTAGGTTGAAGGGATAAAACTACAATCCCGCTTTTTTCAAGCCGGTCAAACAGTCGGGCATACCCCCTGTCAAGCATGGGCCTGATCAGGACAAGATCGGGCGCTTCCACCAGATACTTTTCCGGATCATCTCTTTGGGAAAAAATTTTTTTAGTTAATGCCTTTTCCGGGTATTTGTCAGACTGTGTCACACCGATAATTTCCTGGTCAAGCCCGAGATAAAAAAGATTTTCCGTGTGTGCTCCATAAAGAGAGATGATTCGTTTAAAGGGCTTATCTATGGCCACATGTCTTCCCTTCTGATCCACAAGGGTATTCTGATCCACCATATAAAAAGAAGTCTCATCACCAGCATGTCCGAAGACTGCGAGTAGAAAAAAAACCAAAGAGAAAAAACAGGCTTTAGTGAATTTCATGGGCCCCCTTTTTGAAAATTACCTGGCTGGCATTATACAGGGATTCAAACCGGATTTCGGAGTCCACATCAAATACCTTTTGAATCAACCCCTGGTTGACCATTTCTTCTGTCTTCCCCTCGGCAACGATGGTACCGTTTCGAAGGAAAATCAATCGATCACAATACCTGGCTGCCAGGTTGATATCCTGAAAAACAGATATCACCGTGAGTTTTTTTTGATCTACCCTGGCCCTGACGATATCCAGAAGATCGATGGTATGCCTGATGTCAAGGTTGGAAGTTGCCTCATCAAGGATGATCACTTCTGTGTCCTGGACAAGAGCTCTGGCAAACACTACTCGTTGCCTTTCTCCGCCTGACAGTTCCGTAATGAAATTATCTGATAGGAGATCAACTCTGGTTTTTTTCATGATGCTGTCCACTCTATCGAGATCCTCTGATGAAGGGGATGAAAACCGGGATATATAGGGATAGCGTCCCATGATAACCACCTCCCGGGCGGTGTAAGGAAAGTTGATGTAAAAATTTTGAGAAACCAGAGCAATTTTACGTGCCAGCTGTTTCCGGCTGATGTCTAAAAGATTTATTCCTGAAAATGTAATACAACCTGAATTTGGTTTCTTGTGCCTGATTAGAAGATCGAGAAATGTGGTTTTACCGCACCCGTTGGGGCCCAGGATTCCGTAGAATGAACCCTTTTTGAGATCAATGGAAATCCCATCCAGAATATTGGTGGATTCATAGGCGAAAGAGATGTTGTCAATGGCGTATATCATACCTGTTTTCCCCTGTTTTTTAAATGATTCCTGCGAAATATATAACAGAAAAAAGGGCCGCCAATGAGGGCCGTCAGAACACCAATGGGTACTTCAACAGGCAGCACCGCCCGGGTGATGGTGTCAGCCGTCACCAGAAGGATTCCACCGGCAAGAAGACAAACCGGGATAAGGCGTGTATTGTCCGGGCCCGTTACGCTGCGCATCATATGGGGAACCAGGAGTCCCACAAAACCGATGATACCTGACACGGAAACACAGACAGCCGCCACCAAAGAGGCGGTGATAAGAAGAATCATGGTGACTCTGCCGGTGTTGACACCCAAAGTTGAAGCCATTCTGCTGCCAAGAGCAATTACGTTCAGATCACGGGAATAAAAATAGATAACCAGAGAACCTATTGATACGGTCATCAAAAGGATCCACACATCTGCCCAGGTTTTGGATGCAAAACTTCCCATGAGCCAGAAAATAATTACTGAAACCTCTTCATCGGCAATGTATTTCAGAAAACTGATACCCGCAGAAAGAATGGAAGCCACAATAATGCCAGACAGAATCAGGCTGTTTGATGACAGCCCCTCCCGGGAAAAGGTTTTTCCTGAAGAGAGCCAGATCACAACAAAAAGGGTGGTGACCGCACCAGAAAAAGCAAAACAGGGAATCACGTAAATGCCGGCTTCAGGGAAAAACAGGAACGCCAGAGAAGCCCCAAAGGCTGCTCCTGCCGAAATCCCAAGCGTATAGGGATCTGCCAGGGGATTTAACAAGATACCCTGGTACACGCAGCCTGCCACAGAGAGTCCGGCACCAACAATAATCGAGCATAAAATTCTTGGAAGTCTCACATCCATCACAACAACACTGGCCACTTCCTCCAGATTTTTAATTTGCTCACTATTTTCCGTGACTGATGAGATAATAATGGTTACAACATCATAAAAACCGATATTCATATATCCCATACCGGCGGAAACGAGAACCGCAACTGAAAGAACAATCACAAGAAGAAAAAATTCCCATACAGTATGTTTATATAATGATTTTTTAATGTTTTGCGTCATTATTGCCCCCTTCCATTCCAATATAGATGCCTTTATTATAGGAGACCCTTATCGTTTCAGGGACCTCCTTCAAAGGCCCTTAAAAACAAAAAACCCGAACAGGAATGTCCTGTCCGGGGATTACGTTTTTAATCCTCATTTTTAATGATCTTCCCTGTCCACAGGAATTGATCATTTTCATTCAGGTAGGTCTTCTGACTCACGGATCACTCTATTAACTGCGCCTTCCCACCTTTTTCTTTAAAAGGCAGTGACAACATGCAGCGTTCGTCCCCGTTCACAGCGGCGGGTCCGTCTCCGATTTTAACGGAGTTCCCTATTATGCATATATGCGCCTGAACAATTTTTATCTTATATCCTATATATTAATTTATTAGTCAAGGTATAACAAATCAGCAATTGAATTCTTTAAAAAGGAGATTAACGAACTAATGGTTCAGGATAAAGGGGACACCAAAATAAAAGATGCAATCAAACTGAGAAATACCCGCCCGTTTGTCGTTAAGGAGCAAGGTTATATTGTTCCAAAGAAAAGTCTATTCAACAAAATTATAGGAGACAGTCTTCTGGAACTTCAGTTTGCCGCGTTCATTACCAAAACAAGCAAATCGTTGCATTTTGCTATATACAAGAAACGCTTGACCTGATCATGATTGGCCCACACGAAAATTATTATCGGGATTTAAAAAAATCAATCAAAGGTTCTTAAGGTATCGTATCCGCTGACTGCTTGGGACGGCCTTGCCCACGCCCCCCCCCTGCTTACACCTTGCGGTCCAGAATTTCACAGTTGTGAAAAGGGAAAATGAAAGGTTTATCCATATGCTGTCAATCAGCATTAAAACATGCCACCAGATGACCTTCCTCCCCAAGCAGCTTTAGTTTTGGTGTGCCCTTAACACAGGTCTTTGCTGCCCTTGTGCATCTGTCAAGAAATGGACAGCTTTTTTCTGTTTTTTTAAACAAGGGGGCTATAGCCTTATTTTTTTGTTTTTTGTTCAGGGGGTTTACATCGGGAACAGCCCGTAAAAGTGTCTGGGTATAGGGGTGAAGGGGGTTTTGAAATAAGTTCTTTGTAGTGCCCTGTTCCACTACTTTTCCCATGTATATCACGGCAACTTGGTCAGTGATATATTCAACCACACTCAGATCATGGCTGATAAACATATAGGTAAGGTTGTATTTTTCCTGGAGGTCCATCATTAAATTCAATACCTGGGCCTGGACAGATACATCAAGGGCCGAGACTGACTCGTCAGCCACAATCAATGATGGCCGGGTAATCAATGCCCTGGCAATGGCAATGCGCTGGCGCTGCCCCCCGGAAAATTCATGGGGGAATTTGTCTGTATCCCCTGCATTCAAACCCACCTCAGCCAGTATCTGGCCGACCCGTTTTTTTTTTTCAGCAAAGGAAAGTTTTTCTTTTAAAGTATCCAGGGGTTCTGCAACAATTCCAAGAATGCTTTTCCTGGGATTCAATGAACCATAGGGGTCCTGGAACACCATCTGAAAATTTCGCCTCAAATGTCTCAGATCCCTGGCCGGCATATTAAATAGATCCCTGCCATCAAATAAAACTTTTCCCAAGGTTGGTTCATCAAGGGCCATGACAATTCTGGCCAGGGTTGATTTTCCGCAGCCAGACTCTCCCACAATGCCAAAACTGGTTCCCTGGTGCAGTTCCAGGTTAATACCATGGAGAGCACGAAAAACCGGGGCCTTTTGGAATAGATATTTTTTAGGGAGCTGATAATCCTTGTACACGTCCTCAATTTTAACCAAAGGCTGCTTCATTTTTTTATTTTTCTTTTGTCCTGTCTGTTTAAGGGGTGATAACACCAGACCTGGTGATGTTCAGATATCCTTGTTTCCGATGGCTCCTTTTCATTGCATATACTGGAGGCCCTTTGGCAGCGGTTGGCAAAATTACATCCATTGGGTCTTAAATGCAGTTCCGGTACCTGCCCTGGAATACTGCTGAGTCTTTTTTTGCTCTGCTTTGCTGAAGAACCCACATGGGGAATGGCGGAAAAAAGACCATGGGTATAGGGGTGGAGCATATTCTGGAATACATCAATAGTACTTCCCATTTCTACAACATTACCCGTATACATTACCATCACATTTTCCGCTGTCTGGGCAATGACACCCAGATCATGGCTGATCATTACCAGGGCCATGCCTGAAGAATCAGCCAGATCCTGTATTAAATCCAGGATCTGTTCCTGGACAGTTACATCCAGGGCGGTTGTGGGCTCATCAGCAATGAGTATGTCCGGACTGCAGGCAATTGCCATGGCGATCATCACCCTTTGACGCTGCCCCCCGGAAAGCTGGTGGGGGTATAGATTCAATGGAAATCGTTCCATGGGAAGCCCCACCTTATCCATGAGTTCAATAACCTGTTCAAGGGTTTGTTTTCTGTTCAGTTTTGTGTGGAGATAAATGCTTTCGGAAACCTGGGCACCAATTTGTTTTACCGGGTTCAGTGCTGTCATGGGTTCCTGGAATATCATTCCGATTCGGTTCCCCCGGATGCTGCAGATCTCCCTGGAATTTAAGTTTGTAATATTCCGGCCCTCCAGGAGAATCTTACCACTGATCCGGGAGTCAGGTGGTAAAAGAGACATGAGGGCTAGTGCAGTAATGGATTTTCCGCAGCCTGACTCACCCACAATCCCAAGTTTTTCTCCGGCATCCATGGAAAAACTGACATGGCTGATGACTTCCTGGGGACCATGGGCTGTTTTCAGAGTTATTAAAAGGTCCTGTACCTGTAATAATGCCATTTTTTATCTGCTTCTTCTTAATTTGGGGTCAAGGACATCCCGAAGTCCGTCCCCGAAAAGGTTCAGCCCCAGTACAGTTAATGCAATGGCTGCCCCGGGATATATTGCCAGCTGGGGTGCAAAATGCATAAAGGTCTGGGCTTCATTGAGCATTTTTCCCCAGCTGGGCATGGGGGGCTGGGTACCTAGGCCCAGATAACTCAAACCCGCCTCTGCAAGAATGCCCAGGGCAAACTGGATGGTGGCCTGGACAATGAGCATGCTTGAGATATTTGGCAGAATATGCTCAATTGATATTTTAAAGGGGCCTTTTCCTGCACTCCTGGCTGCCAGAATAAATTCCCGTTTCCAGATGCTTAAGGCAGCACCCCTGGCCACCCTGGCAAAAACCGGAATGTTAAATATGCCAATGGCAATAATGGAGTTGACTGATCCAGGACCCAGAATAGCTGTTATCATGATAGCGGAAATCAGGGCGGGAAAAGCAAAAGTCAGATCGTTGAATCTCATTATGAATTCATCAATCCACCCCTTTCTGGCTGCGGCTGTCAACCCTAAAGGAACCCCGCATCCAATACCAATGCCAATGGCAACAAATGCCACAATCACCGAGTTTCTGGCTCCCTGGATCAGCATGGACAAAATGTCCCTGCCAAAGTGATCCGTGCCCAGCAGGTATTGGGTACTGGGTTTTAGCAATCTTTCAGAAATATTAATATCTTCAACAGGATAGGGTGTCCAGAAATAGGAGAGAAAAGCAACCAAGAAAAAGAGTAATGAAATTGCCCCGCCAATGACAAAACTCCAGTTTTTCAAGCCGTGGCCCAGCAGTTCAGCCAAAGTTTTAAACATCTTTTCCCCCTCTCAAACGGGGATCAATGGCTGCATAAAGCAGATCCACCATAAAATTGATAATGATGACAGCTGCTGCCAATAAAATGACCAGATTTTTTACCACAATTAAATCCCTCTGGGAGATGGCCTGGAAAATCAGTCTTCCTATTCCGGGCAGGTAAAACACGTTTTCAATGATAATGGTTCCGGCCAGCAGAAAAGAGAATTGAAGTCCCATGATGGTTACAACAGGTATGAGGGCATTCCGCAGGGCATGTTTCCACAGGGCCCCCTGATTGGTCACTCCCTTGGCCCTGGCAGTGCGGATGAAATCCTCTTTTAAAACCTCAAGCAGGGCAGAACGGGTGACCCTGGCCAGGATGGCTGATTGTGGCAGGGCCAGAGCTATTGTAGGCAGCAGAAGAGACTTGAGCGCCGTTACCATACCGGCATCCCAGCCGGCAAACCCGCCCGCCGGCAGCAATCTGAGGGTAATGGAGAACAGAATCGTCAATAGCATGGCAAACCAGAAATTAGGAATGGCAATTCCAAGCTGGGAAAAACCCATGACCATAAAATCCATTGGTTTATTATGATTGGAGGCGGCAATGATGCCTAAAGGGATGGCAATGAGGGTGGAAAGAGTCATGGCCATGAGGGCCAGGGGAAAACTAATGGTAATACGACTTAGAATCAGCTCTGATACGGGTACATCATAGGTGTAGGATATTCCCAGATTTCCCGTGACCAGATCTGCCACCCAACTGGCATAGCGTACAAGTATTGGACGGTTAAGGCCCAGCTCCTGCCTGAGTGCATTCAGGGTGTCTGCTTCAGCATTGATTCCCAGCATAATGGATGCCGGGTCACCGGGCAGAATTTCAAGGACCACAAACACCACCAGTGTTGACACCAGCAGGGTCAGTAACAGAGTAAATACTCTTTTTACCAGAAAAATTCTCATTTGCGTAGTTGTACCAAAAAAGATTATCGGTCAGCTATCCATTTGATCAGGAATCAACCTGATCAAATATAAACAGCTGACCGACGAGAGCTTACAATATGAAGGGTTAATCAACCCAATAGACTTCTGTCAGATCATTTGCCTGAACCGGACTGTTTTCCCATAATCCGCGGATATTTTTATTCCACACACCATGTTTGGCAAGCTGGAACATGAATCCATTGACACAGTCTGCTGAGATTAATCTCTGGGCATCTCCCAGGATTTTATAACGGGCAGAGGTTTCCACGGTTGCATCCAGTTTTTCCATCAAGGCCTGGAATTTAGGGCTGTCATAGGCAAAATAATAGTCTTTTCTGGCATAGATTCCAATGTCCATTGGCTCTGTGTGGGAAACAATGGTCAGATCATAATCCCGTTTTTTAAACACCTGGTCCAGCCACTGGGCCCATTCCACGGGAATGATCTCCAGATTGATGCCTATCTTTCTCAGCTGGGAGGCGACAATTTCACCACCCCGTCTTGCATAGGAGGGCGGTGGCAGCTTGATAACCCCTTTGAATCCGTCTGGATATCCAGCTTCAGCCAGAAGCTGTTTTGCCTTTGCAAGATCATAGGGATGGGTGGAGATAAGGTCAACATAGGCTGGATGATGCGGTGCAAAATGGGTTCCAATGGGTGTACCATAACCAAACATGGCTCCGTCAATAATTGACTTGCGGTCAAGGGCGTGGGCAATGGCCTGGCGTACTTTCAGTTTTTTAAAAGGTCCCCGCTGGTTATTGGTTGAAAGAATTGTTTCTCCTTCGGTGCTTCCGATTACAACTGTAAACCTTGGGTCGCTTTTAAACTGGGCAAGGCTTTCCGGAGCGGGAAAATTGGCAAAAGCGTCTATATCACCTGCCATCATTGCTGAAACAGCTGCTGCAGGATCTGGAATAATTTTTATGGTGGCTGTTTTTAATTTAGCAGGTGTTCCCCAATAGCCATCGTTTCTCACCATTACAATGCGATCGCCTTTAACCCATTTGGAAAATTTAAAAGGACCGGTACCAATGGGATGACTTTTGTTTTTGTCCGCACTGGCCGGGTCCACGATTATGGCATCTCCCCAGCCCATGTTGAACAGAAAACTTCCCGTGGGCCGGGCCAATGTAACTACAACTGTATGGGAATCTTTGCTGGTAACGGATTGAATGGGTTTAAACAATGCCTTCTGAGCATTAACGCTGGTTTCAGCCCTGGCCCTGTCCAGGGAAAAAACCACATCATCGGCCTCAAATGAGGCTCCGTCATGGAAGGTTACGTTTTTCCGCAAAATAAATGTGTAAGTTTTTTTGTCTTCTGACACAGTCCAGCTGCTGGCGAGAGCTGGTTTTACAGCCCCATTTTTGTCAATGCGGGTCAGGCCTTCAAAAATATTGGCATATACAACCTCATCAATGGCCGCTGCTGCCCCTGCTGTTGGATCGAGGTGGGGGGGTTCCAATACCATTCCCAGGTTCAGACTGTTTTTTGCAGCCATGGCCCATGGTGCATTTATGGCTATTGCCAGGGATAGAAGGATAACAATGGTTTTAATTTTGTTCATGTCGTCTCCTTTATTGATTTTGTTCAAGTTAGAAACTTTGCGGTCCTTGTTAATTTTGTATTTGCTGCTTTAGCGATCTTTGCTTTAGCTATTTTTGTTGTAATGGTCTTTGTAACTTTTTAAATCACCCATTGTTTCTGCCTGAAAAACCCCCCTGGCAATTGCCCGTGCCGCACAATCCGCAGCCAGCATGCCCAGTCTGGCCACACCAACCACAGGGTCGGAAAGTTTAGTCCTGCCCGTTGATAAAACAAAGACACTGTCCCCGTCAAAGGGAGAATGAATGGGCCTGATTGCCCTGGCCAGACCATCCTGGGCCATTATGGCAACCCGTCTGGCCTGGGGTTTGGTTAACAAGGCATCGGTTGCCATGGTCACCAGGGTTGTATTTTTGCCAATGGGCAGTTCAAAGGAAAAGTCCAGGTTTGTCCTGGCATTTTTTTGGGACATTGCCTGATTCCCCAGTTCGTTGTCCTGCTCATAGGGAAATGCCCACATGGTTGAACTGCCCGGCATTGTTAGAGAGCCCATGGAGTTCACCGCTGCAATGGCTCCAATTGTAATCTCAGTCCCATTGTCGGAAAAAACAAAAGAAGCACTGCCCAGGCCCCCTTTTAATCCACCGGCAATGGCTCCATAGCCTGCCCCGATATTTCCCAGGTCAAAAATCTCCGGACCCATGTCTTCAACGGCCTTAAAACCCAGATCAAAATAAGGAGATTTAACTCCCCATTCTTTGTCGCCACCGTTTAACAGGTCAAATAAAATAGCAGATGGAACAATTGGAATAATGGCATCACCAAGATTAAAACCGATTTTTTGCATTTTTAAATTTGCCATTACACCGCCGGCAGCATCCAGCCCATAGGCAGATCCCCCACTCAAAACAATACCATGAACAACATCCACCAGACAATCGGAATTTAAAGCTTCCGTTTCCCTTGTTCCAGGACCACCTCCCCTAATATCTGCCGAAGCAATGGCAGGCTCATCCGGGATAATAACAGTTACACCTGTTCTGATTTTTTCATCGTGACAGTTCCCTACTTTTATTCCAGGAACATCTGTTATCAAATTTTGTTTTCCAACTTTAATCATCATTTTGTCCTTTGATCCGGCCTGCATGTATTCTATTTCTCAAGGATGGGAAATGTATTGGCACCCTGGGGCAGGATAGTGATTCTGGGTGAATTGCTGTTGCATTTTTCATAGGCTATTGCAAGGGCCTCTTCCATGGTGGCAACTCCCTGGACACCTGCTTTTTGGGCCAGTTCAATGTTTTTTTTCCGGGTGACCAGGAGAATGTGGCCCAGATTGCCATACTCCAGCTGACGTACCGCTACCCACCCTGAAAGGAGAAAATTTTCCCGTACAGCTTTTTCCATATCATAGGCCGTGGGATAGTTGAACCAGTCAAAGAATTCACCAGGCTCTTTAATGTCGGGACAGTCTGCCAGGATAACGGCAACACCACCCTGTTTCATGGCGTAGACCGCATTGTCAATGGTCTTCTGGGACTGGTAAAGGTTTATATCTTTAGGGTAGCCGCCGGCAGAAGCAATTACGATGTCGGCCTGCTCTTGAATCTCCACCCCGAATATTTCATCAACCATCTGGGTAGCCTGCTGCCATGCCGAGATCCAGTTACCGGTAAAGATACCTGTGATATCCCCATCCAGATTGGGAACTACATTGATAATAAAGTCAGGCTTGAGAAATGCCGCAACTTCCATCATGTCTTCATGGGCTGGATTTCCATGGGTTTTCATGTTGGCGGCCAGGGGGTTTGATCCATCTCCAACTTCCTTTCCCATGGCCCACATATGGCTTTGCTGGATGGTTTTCAGTGAGGATATGCCCGGCATAATACTTTTCCGCCCGCCCCCATAGCCCACCATGTAATGGTAGATGACTCCTCCAGTTAAAATAACCCTGTCAGCCTCGGCCGCCAGGCGATTGAAGGATACCTCTGTCCCATGGCTGGTTTTGCCGTAATATACCATGTTGTCTGTGTCCCAGGCATTGTGATTGACCACTTTGACACGTTTGCAGATCTCTTCGGTGCATAACTCTGCTATTTCTTCGACTGTGTTCTGGCGATGGGCTCCAACGGCAATGATGATTGTTATGTCCTTATCAGGAATACCGGCTTTATTGAGATAGTTTGCCAGGATTGGTAATGTCAATTCATTATGCTGCCATACCCGGGTGATGTCGCTGACTGCAATGGCAATGGTTTCGCCGGGATTAACAATTTCTTTCAAGGGAGGGCTGTCAATGGGATGGTCCAGGGCATATTCATAGGCTGCAGCCAGATCTTCCGGTGGTGTGCGGTTTTTTCCTGTTATTTCATAGAGAAGCTGTTCCGTGGGTATGGAAAACTTTGATGTCCCTTTCCCGATTTTTAGTTCAAAATGAGAGAGTTCCTTTTCCAATGTATTTCTCCTTTTCCTATATCTTTTGTTTACTCTTTACTTTTAGGGTATGAAGCCGCTTTTTGTCAAGGAAAGTATCAATACAAGCTGTTGCAATTTGCCAGTAGTTTTTGCCAGGTTGTTTTTATATGAAAGCGCTCATTCAATTTGATATGGTGGTTTTTTTTCCGATTTTTTAGCGAAAAAGACAGGCCACGCTTCGGCAAAAATCATTCCAGCAACAATGAGACAGCCACCGATCCAGCCGATTGCAGTCAACCGGTCACCTGCTAACCAGATAGAAAAAATTACAGCAAATACTGGTTCAAGTGTATAAATAAGTGCGGCTCGTGTCGGCGTTGTCCGGTTTTGAAATGTTGTCATGGCCCAGAAAGCATAAACAGTGGCGAATACGGCGGTTATAACAAAAGCAATAAGTAATGAACCGGTCCATACTTGTGGCCAGGAAGACGGTTCAAAAATAAGACTGCCAATCAGGTAAATAAATGCGGCAGTAGTAATTTGTACAAAAGTAAGAGCTTTGCCGTCGTAACCCTTGGTAAAAACATCAAGTCCAAGGATATGCAGGGCAATAAAAACCGAACAGACAACAACAAGAAGATCACCGAAATTAATCGTCCATGGGGTATGCCAGGTCAAAAGAAATAAGCCCAATAGAGCAAATCCAACCCCTACCTTAGATCCAAAGGCAGCAGGTTTTTTCAATAACGGTCCAGCCAGTAAAGGTACCCAGACAATTCCCAGTCCAGTCAAAAAACCCGCATTGGCAGCGGATGTACGCTCCAGACCAAATGTTTGAAAAATATAGGCCAGAGCCAGTAACATTCCAAGTATTATTCCAATAAGCCAGCCACGACCATCAAGGGTGGCAAACCCTTTTTTTCCAGCTAAACCTGCCAGCAAGATTGCAGCTATTGCAAATCGAATCCATAAAAATGCCATTACCGGCATTTCATTAATAGCATCTTTAACGATGGGAAATGTTGCTCCCCAGAATATGGTCACCGATGCCATGATCAATTCGGCATGGATTTGTTTTTTGTTAATTTTATAGGCTTTTATCACAATTAATATAAATCCAAACAATATGGGTTGATTATTTTTTTATATAAAGGCGCCATGGTATAAATTTTATTTCAAGATTACAATAGTCTATTTCAGACTTTTTTATGTCAATGGCCCCTGCCTGGGCACAAAACTTGAAATTAAGCTTTAATAAAAATTCTTGTTCGTATATGTTGCCAAAGTATTTTGCATTGAATTTTATAAAATGGAAACTAAATATGGTTAAAAAAAGTTTGATTTTTACGCTGTTATTGTCCTTTATTTCATTTGGTCCCTCTTCAAATAGTTTTGCTTTAAATTCAGTTATGCCACCTCCCGTTATCCTGTCGGATATTCAAATTTTAAAAGGGGTTGTAAAAAGTGGAGATACAGCATCTTCACTGCTCAATAAATACCTGCCTTTAAAAACCATATATGAAATAAGCCGGTTAAGTTCAGATGTTTTTTCCTTGACCCGTATCCGGAAAGGCCAGCCATATAAAATTATTCTTGAACAAGACAATCTGGTGGGGTTTGAATATGAGATTGATAAAGAAGACAGACTGCTTTTTTCACCAATAACGGAACTCTTTTTAAAGCCTTTTTACACAAAGACTCAAACGGGGTGTCTGGATATTATGATGAAAAGGGAAGGTCTCTTCAAAAAGCATTTCTAAAGGCACCACTGGTGTTTTCACGAATTTCATCCAAATTTACTAAAAGGCGGTTGCATCCTATTTTTAAAGAATACCGCCCCCATCCCGGGGTGGATTATGCTGCGCCAAAAGGTACCCCCATTAAAACTGTTGGAGACGGTATCATCGTTGAAATAGGCTACAACAAGGGTTTGGGAAATTATATTAACATCCGCCATTACAATGGGTATATTACAGGGTATAATCATATGTGTAAATTTGCCAGCGGGATGAAAAAAAAGAAAAAGCTGTCCCAGGGAGACGTGATCGGATATGTTGGAATGACAGGGTATGCAACAGGTCCTCATTTAGATTTCCGCATGAAGAAAAACGGGCGCCTGGTGGATCCGCTCAAACATAAATCCCCACCGGCAAAACCCATCGCTCCAGATGAAATAGAATCCTTTCTGGCAAGAAAAGTGGAGTTATCCCAAAGAATCCTGTCAGACCACAAACTTGCCACCTTTGATAAGAGTTCAATTGAGAAAAGTAATTCTCGGGGCCATTGAACATGCCTGCCTCGGGGAAATTATATTTGGCCGGAAACTTGATATTGACCAGGCATCCCATGGTATTGCAGACATTGTATTCAACGGAGTAAAAGCATGATAAGGCAAAATAAGGTTACAATATGAATTTAAAAAAAAATATAGCAAAAGATATGATCTTAAAGAAAAAGGCATCTGATTCCCATGTGATTGTTGAAGATGAGGCAAAACAAATTTTTTCATCCCTTGGTATTCCAGTGGTAAAGGAAAAAAAGGTGAGAACTGTATCCCAGGCAGTGAAAGCTGCCAGAGAGACTGGTTTTCCCGTGGTCCTCAAGGGGATTGGTGCTGGCATTCTTCACAAGACAGAATCCAATATGGTAAGCCTTGGGCTTAGTAATGAAGACCAGGTAAAGATAGCTGCCCAGGAAATGGAAACATCTGCCGGGGATTTGCTGGAGGCGTTTCTTGTCCAGCCCATGGCCCTTGGGAAACGGGAGTTTGTAGCTGGCATGTTCAAGGACCCTCAATTTGGTCCGGTGATTATGTTTGGACTGGGCGGGATACTTACAGAGGCATTAAACGATATTGTATTTAAAATAGCACCCCTGGATGATACAGACATGGAAGATATGCTGTCCCAATTGTCGTCCCAGAAGCTGTTAAAGGCGTTCCGGGGAGAAAAAACCGTGGACAGGGGGGCAGTCAAAAAAATTCTGTTGGCTATTTCTGATCTGGCTTTTCAAAATCCGGAAATCCGGGAAATTGATATCAATCCCCTGATTATTCAAGAAGATGGATCTCCAGTTGCCGTGGATGGGTTGATTGTGCTGGAGGAGGAAGAAAACCAGGAAAATAAGATCCAGAACAATCAAATTCCGGAAAACCACAGTAAGAGTAATCCCTTAGACCTTTCCGTGCTGGGGGCATGTTTTTATCCTGAATCCATTGCCTTTGTGGGGGCCTCTTCTGTCCCTGGCAAATGGGGGCATATGCTGTCCACCAATACTCTGTCCCGGGATTACAAGGGCCGGGTTTTTCTGGTAAATCCCAAGGGTGGCAGGATTATGGGTAGAAAGGCCTATAAAAATCTTGCTGAGATTGAAGGCAATATTGATCTTGTCGTTGTAACCATACCGGCAGATAAGGTTATTGCTCTGATACCCGAGCTTGTTCAGAAAAAGGTCAAGGGAATGCTTCTCATTACCTCGGGGTTCCGGGAAGTTGGACCCCTGGGTGAGGCCCTTGAAAAAGATCTGGTGGAAAAATGCCGTGAAGCAGGAATCCTGGTGCTGGGACCCAATACCATGGGGGTTTGCAATCCCCATGCAGATTTTTTCTGCTGTGCAGCCCATGCCTATCCTTTGCCAGGGTCCACAGCCCTTGTCTGCCAGTCCGGCAATATGGGCACCCAGCTTCTGGGCTTTGCTGAGCAGCAGGATATAGGTATCCGGGCTTTTTCAGGTTCCGGCAATGAAGCCATGGTTACCATTGAGGATTATATGGAAGCCTTTGAAATCGATGATTTGACCAGGACCGTGGTCCTTTATATTGAAAGTATCAAGGATGGAGCCCGGTTTTTCAGGTCTGCTGCAAGGGTCTCCAGGAAAAAGCCTGTGGTGGTTTTAAAGGGGGGCAGAACCCAGATGGGGGAAAAGGCAGCTTCAAGCCATACCGGTGCCCTGGCTTCGGATGCCAGGGTCTTTCAGGCAGCCTGCCGCCAGGCAGGTGTGATCCAGGTGGAACAGCCCATGGAGCTTCTGGACCTGTCTGCTGTTTTTTCCTCCCTTCCCCTGCCAAAGGGAAACAGGGTGGCCATTATGACCCTGGGGGGAGGATGGGGGGTTATCACTACGGATCTCTGCGCTGAATACGGTCTGAAAGTGCCTGAATTGTCTAAAGATATCATTGAACGCCTTAACAAGATTCTTCCCTCTTTCTGGAGTCATGGCAATCCAGTGGACATTGTGGGGGAATCAGATCCCAATATACCCAAGACCTGTATCGAGGAATTGCTGAAATGGGATGGATGTGATGCGGTCATTCACCTGGGAATCCACGGTAAACGTGTGCTGGTCAACTCCATGATCAAATCAATACTTAAAACAGATCCGGAGATTGATGAAAAATCAGCAATGCTCTATAGGGGAACCATCCTTGAATTTGAGGAAGATTATTCAAAATATATAGTGGAGCTGACCAAAAAATATGAAAAACCTGTTCTGGGCGTCAGCCTTTTAACCGATGAAATAAGCAAGACCCTTTACCGGTATGATAACAACCCCTATAAAGGGGTATTTTTCCCCTCCCCGGAACGGGCGGTCAAGGCCCTGGCCGGTATGTGCCAATATCATCAATGGCAAAAAGCTCACTCGTAACTAACAGCCATGTTCTGGCGGGCACAACAAATTTTTAATCAGGTTCTAAATTTTAATCAGGTTAAGAGGGGCCTGGTTCGCCTTTTCAAGGGCCTGGTTTGCATCCTCAAGCAGGGCCTTGCTTGAGATGATTGATATGCCTTTTTGTTCTTCACCAATGGTAAAATATTTTTCAGCAATTCTCTGGATTTGTTTTTTATCCAGTTGGAGCAAAGAATCTTTGAAATGCTGTCTGATTTCATCGGTGAGATGGGTGATGTCCCTGTAAAAGGCTTTCATGGAAGCAGGACCAGGAGTTTCCGGCTTGTCAATATCTGAACACACCTGGAGGATGGCTTCCTTTACATCGGTCTGGGTAAATTCACCATTAATAATAAAGTCGCAGGCGTTTTTGTATACATCCAGAGTCCTTTTGATATGGGGATCTCTATAGGAACCAAAGGAAAATATACCCTCTTCTGTATTATAAATGGCAAATCCGCCGTAGGCCCCTCCTTTTTCTCTAATTTCCCGGTGAAGGTAAAGGGATCGCAGAATTTTGCTGATCACGGCAAGTCCCGGTGAATCTTCATGGGTGATGCGTACTGTTTTAAAGGATTGTCCCACAAAGGACACAGCTGTATTGGTATACCATCCGTCGTAAGGCCTTTGGGTCTCAATGGGAATCAGCGGGGTATGAAATGCTTTTTCAGATCCATTGGGAAGGGAGTCATGAATAGTATCTATTCTCTTGTCTGCAAGTTCAAGAGACGAAATGCCTCCAATGATGGCTGGTTTGAGATTGCCTTTTTTGAAAAGTGTTGAAGCAATGGCTTCAAGATTTGCAGACAGAGTATCCAATGCTTTTTTGCCTGCATCAGGATCTGCCAGTTTAGTGGTCAGATCTTTTATGTTTTGGAATTGAGTAATTCCGTGCCAGATTTCATTGATATGGGATGCCTTTGACAAATGCCTGGATGAAAGGGATATTGCATACCTGTGGCCGGTGGATACAACGGCAGCTTCCATGCCTGCCTGGTATTGGAGTAAAAGACTTTTGAGACGTTCCTGATCCTGGAATCCAAAGTCTTTAATGAATTCATCAATAATATCAAACATCTTTTCAATGTTCCGGTCCAGGGATTTCCCCTGGAGGGCCAGAAATGAATGGGAACCTCCATCGCTGGAAAAATAAGAGCCTGAAAAAGGTGTCATGGAAATACCACCGGTATACAGGTCCATAATTTTTGCCATTTCATCATAGGATGTTTTTTTGGTGCCGCTGTTGGTAAATGCCTTGGTGAAAAAGGGAACAAGGGAGAAAAGATCTTCCGGGATATTGCCGGCACCAACTGGGCAGGTAAAGTAAAGGATACCGGAAGTGGCCTTGTCATAGCAGGTGGAAAGGGCAATATTTTTTATCTGGTCTGGTTTGATGATTTCAATATCAGGGGGCACATCCAGAAGTTCCAGTGTGGGCAGAACCGATAGGTCCTCATCTGTTTCCTGGAGGACTTTAAGGGCTTTTGCATCTTTGGATATTTGTTTGAGATCATCCTGGGTAAGGCCTTTCAAAATAGACTTGAGTTCTTTTCTAGTTTCCCTTACCTTTTTTTCTTCAAGTTTGCTGTCCGGTTCCAGGGTAAAGAGAACCCTGTGGGGATTTTCAATGAAATAGCTGATTATCTTTTTTTCAAGAAAATTGTCCTGGCCAAGTTTTTCTTTCAAGGTTTCAAGGTCCTCATCGATGTTGATACAGGAGATGGGATCACCGTCATGGATCATGGTTCCGGCAAAGGAAAGCAGCAGCTTGATACCAAAGGGGTAGGGGGTGTTGGTTATTTCCTTGCGGTGAAATTCAATCTGGTGAATGGCTGAATCAATGAGGTTTTGCTCTATTCCATTTTCTGCCACCTGTTTCAATGTGGAAAAAATGATTTCTTCCACCTGGGGGACCATTTCTCTGGCAATATCTTTTAATCCGCAGACAAACATGGTGTCCCGATTGTCTGCATCAAATCCGGTTGAGTCGGCAAGGGCTGAACCCAGGTTGGAATCAATTAACGCCTTTCTAAGGGGGGATGCGGAATTACCCAGGAGAATCTGCTCCAGGACAGTAAGGACAAGGATTTCAAAGGAATCTTTGATATCACAGGTCAGCCAGGCAACACATGCCTGGTATTTGTTGTTAAGATCATCCGGGTCTGAATAGGCATAGGCCTGGACCTGTTTTCTGGGTTTGTCCCACCTGGGTTGTGCCGGCACAGCTGAATCAACTTCTAAATATTCAAATTTTGACAACACTTTTTCGGAAATAAAAGCCAGGCTCTCTTCCAGGGGAAAGGATCCATAGGTATAAAAATAGGAATTGGACGGATGATAGTACCTGGCATGGAATGCCTTGAGCTCTTCATGGGTCAATTTTGGAATATCAGAAGGCTCACCGCCCGAGTTATTGCTATAGGTGGTGTCCGGGTAAAGGCTGGCAAGAATTGATCTTGACAATACCTGATCCGGAGAGGACATGGCACCTTTCATCTCATTGTAGACGACTCCTTTGTATTCAAGTTCAACTTCATCCCTGTTGGCTTCCACAAGTTCCAGCCTGTGGCCTTCCTGCTTGAAACTGAGATCGTCAATATTCGGAAAAAAGGCTGCATCCAGATAAACATCCATGAGGTTGAAATAGTCTTTTTTGTTCTGGCTGGCAAAGGGGTACATGGTCCAGTCCGAGGCAGTAAATGCATTCATGAATGTGGACAGGCTGCGTTTGATCATGGAAAAGAAGGGGTCTCGAACAGCAAATTTATCTGATCCGCATAAAACAGTATGTTCAAGGATATGGGCCACACCAGAGGAATCCATGGGAACAGTTCTGAAAAATGCGGCAAAGGTATTTTCCTTATCCTTATTGGCAATGTGGATATGTCTGGCCCGGGTGGTTTGATGAACCAGTTCTATGAGGGTTGAGTCAATGATGGGAATAGCAGAGATTCGTTCGACAATGTATCCGTTGATTTCCTGGCCTTGTGTAAATGATAGGTATTCCATTTGTGTTTTCCCATTAAATTTTTTTATATATACCACGTCTTACCCGTTTGATCTTTCCTATTTTATCCAGCCGGAAAATGATGTTTCTCAGTTTTTTATCATCAAATCCTGTTGCAGCTTGAATGGTCTTGAAATTTGTTCCTGCGGAATGGTTTGCAATGATTTTCAGGACAATTGAGGATGCACTTTTTCGTCTGGCAGACCTTGGTTTCTTAGCCTTCCTGGCCGACGGCTGCTTTTGATAGATTAATTGCTCAAGATTGTCAAGTCTGCCGTGTAAATTGTTTATGTCTTCTTTGGTGGGAATATCCAGCCTGTTTAACAGGGTTTTGATAAAGCCTTCCCAATTGCTTCCAAGTTCCGTGTTTTCTGTCATAATACATCTCCTGAAAAAAAGGGTTTATTCATCAAGTGGAATACACCTTTTTCATACCCTGGTTCCATGCCCTGGTCTGAACCTGGGCGGATAGAAATGCCAATAAACAAAGCAATAAGTGTATAGCCTGGTTTGGATTGGTTATTGAATCTTATTATCCGTTGAAGTATATATATAGAAATTACTTCTGAAGATATGGAAAGTCAAGTAGTAATTATACAAATAAAGTAAATAAGGTAGGTAATATGACACATCCGGGAGAGCTGTTAAAAAGGGGAAAATTATATGCTGGCAAGGAAATGGGACAGAATTTTCTGTCCAGCCCGGCAACTGCGGAGATGATTGCCGCCCGTACTGGAATATCCAATAAAACAAAGGTTTTGGAAATCGGATCAGGCCTGGGCGCCTTGACCATCCCCATTGCACGCAGGGCAGATAAAGTGATTGCCATTGAAAAGGACAAACGTTTGATTCCTCTTTTAAAGAAAGAACTTGAAAAAGAGGAGATCCATAATGTAAGGGTAATTAATCAGAATATAATGAAAACAGATTTTAAAGAGATCGCAGGGGATGAAAAACTTATAGTAATTGGAAACCTTCCCTATAATATTTCATCCCAGATTCTGTTTCGACTGGTAAAAGAAAGAGTTGTCATTGAAAAGGCCTTTTTAATGTTCCAGAAAGAGCTTGCCACACGTATTATTGCAACTCCCGGAGGTAGGGATTATTCAAGATTATCTGCAGTGGTGCAATATGCTGCCCGCATCGGGTTTGTGGCTGATATCAAGCCCACCTCTTTTTTTCCAAAACCAGATATTGACTCGACTGTTTTGAAATTTGAGTTTTTCGATTCCCCGGACATGTCAGAACCCATGGAAGACCTTCTTTTTGCAGTGATTAAGTCGGCTTTTTCAAAGAGGAGGAAAACCTTGAAAAATTCAATGACAGGCGGTGAGCTTGGACTTGCCAGGGAAATCGTGACCCAGGCATTAACCATGGCTTCCATTGTGCCGGAGCGCCGGGCAGAGACCCTGTCAGTTGAAGAATTTAAAGCCATAGGCAAGGCTGTCTGGCAGATTTATCAGGAAGCATGAGATG
>JAOZST010000019.1:0-11853 GCA_029939535.1 Desulfobacteraceae bacterium
TTATAGTTTGGAACTTTGGCAAACGAAGCAAAATCTTTAGTCCCTGTAAAATATGGACAGGCTTTTTTCATAGCTTTAACATTCAATTTTTCAGGGACATACCAAACCTTTTCATTTATTTCAGATGGAAGCTTGGGGTGGTTCCATATTTTATAGATGTAACATTTTCCAATTGCGGATTCTCTTGCATGGAAGGTATCAGACATCTTCTTTAAACTGGTGATTTCTATGTTTTTACCAAGGACATAGTTAAGGTTAAACAAAGCCTCTTTTTCATTGATATCTTCGGGAAGACGAATAGATGCGACTTGTCCCGTTGCATGGGTTCCGCGATCGGTTCGTCCTGATCCTTCAACATTATGGCGCAATCCAAAGCATTTTGTCACAGCATGTTCTAATGCACCCTGGATCGTAGGCTTGTCTTTATGCCGTTGCCATCCATAGTAATTTTGCCCATAGTAATGAATATCCATCCTATAATTGGCAAAAGCTATATCATTATTAAACTCTGTCATTAAAAAACACCATTTGAGTTGCACCTGGGTAAATTAAATGATAACGGAATTCACCGTCCTTAAAGGGAATATGTACTTCAACGGAAAAATTCAGTCAAGGTTTATGATGGATAAGAACTTTGTTTTTTTTATTTTCATAGTCTTCAATAATGCTTGTTACAAGTTTATGTCAGACCACCTCATTTTTTTGAAAATTAAATAAACTCAATTCTATTTATTTTTTTTAATAGACCTTTAGCTTTTAGAGGGCCGGATTTTTTACCTGTTGGGGAGACCAATATTGATTGCGCAAAATATTGACCTGTGATAAGGCAATAATTTCAGACAATAAATACAACATATTGTTTTACTTAGGCAGCACGTACAAATAAGTTGTGCAAATTGCACGGAATTTTTGTTTGCTTTCAAGGCGGGGCAAGGTGCACATAACGAGCTATGTAAGCCTTGGCCTAACGAATAAAACAGACAAAAAAGCAAGCAAGGTGTATAAGTTATTTGGATTTGCTGCCTTACCTAAACCTTAGCGCTTTAATTTTTTATTCAAATAAAATAAGGAGAGAACATGGAACTTAAAGAAGAGCTGGAAGAAAAAGCCGAGGAGTGTGATGCTCCGGAAGAGTATATTGCCGTGGCAAAAGAAATTGTGGATGGACTTTCCGATAAAGAGTGGGCTGCCGAGCTTTTAGAAGAAGGTGCTGACTGGGCAGAAACCTTTGAAGACTCTGTAGCATATGCCAGGGCAAGCCTTGATCTGCTCCAGGATACAGAAACTGCCGCATCCCTTTTGGAACAGGGTAAAAATCTATGCAGTTCAACAGAGGACTTTCTAAAACTTGCTGCAGCTGCCCTGGAACTTAAACTTGAAGATGTGTCTAAAGAGATAATAGGTGCAGCAAGTACAAAATGTGTTAAAGTGACTGATTTCCTGGAGTTAAGCGATCATATCGCCAAAGTTCTCAAAGACAAAGAACTTGCGGAACAGACCATTGACAAGGCCTTTGCAAAATGTTCAAAAGCCGATGATTATGTATTGTTTGCAAAATCGGTTCTGGATATGTTCAAAGACAAAACCAGAGCGGTAAAAGTTTATGAAAAAGCAATGGAAAAGGCTTCAAAATCAGATGATTTCATAGTCCTTGCAGCCGGTGTTACCAATGACCTCCAAGATAATGATCTTGCCCGGAAAATTTATGAAAGTGCCCTGGCTTCCCTTGAATCTGGAGATGAGCTGCTTAAATTTGCCGAAACAGTTAAAGCCCAGCTGGATGATGCTGATTTTTTAATGTCAATTTATCAAAAAGCAGAAACAGTTTTTAAGTCTTTTTCAGATTATCTAAAACTGGCCAAGGCTGGATTTGAAAATACAGGAAATACCGCCTTTGCCTCTGCTGTTTATCAAAAAGCAGCAGCTACAAATCCGGACTGCGCTCAATTGGTTGATCTTGCCATTGCCATGGCAAAAGATCTCAAAGATACAGATGGAGCTGTACAGGTTCTCAAACAGGCGGAAGAAGCAGTAAAAAACAATGCAGACTTTATTAAAACAGCCCAGGCTATCCAGGATATTGTCACAAATGACGAAGACTGGACATCGGCAATTTCCTTCCAGCTGAAAAAAAGAGAAGAATTCAAAGACCTGTATGGGGATTTTATTTTAAGAGAACAGGAAAGCAAAACCAGTTTTCCCATGCGGGCACTGGCCCATGAAGTGTTTGAAAAGACAGGTGATACCTATTATTCAGCCAAGCTTTACAAGCTTGCAAAATCCCTTACCATTAATTTCAACGATTTTATCAAGCTTGCTGCCGATATCCATTCCGACCTGGGAGAGGAATCATGGGTTAGAAATATATATACAGAGCTCCTGGAAAAATGCACCAGCTTCAGTTTCTATGACGAACTGACTTCGGCCATTGCCAGTACAATTAAAGATGAGGCCTGGATTCGTGAAATATATAAGGGTATTGAAAATAAAAGCCAAAGCAACGATGACCTGATCAAACTCGCGTCCATTGCAATAAAAAAATTCAATGACAAGGACTGGGCATCAAAACTTCTGGCCAAAGCCGAGGAAAAGAGCAGCAGTGTGTTTGATTTCAGTTCTGTTGCCGGAGCTGTTTCCAAATGGATAGGGGACAATGAATGGGCAGGAAATCTCTATAACTCTGCAGAATCACTCTGTCAGTCAAAGCGGGATTATGCCCGATTGATTTCCCTTATAAAGAATCAGACCCAGGATATGATGTTCCTGTCAAACATTCTGCATTCAGCCCGAAAAAATCTTACATCCTTTGATGATCTATTGTTTTTGGCAGAAATTTATTTACTCCAGTTAAAGGACCCTGACACTGCTGCAAAAATATATGGGGAAGCAGAAGAAAAGGCTATTTCAAATCAAATGCTTTCTAAACTTGGCACAAGCCTTACAAGCCAAATGGATGATCCAAAATGGGGATCCAGAGTTCTGCGAAAAATAAAATAAAAAGGATTGTTATCTAATATCTTTCCCGGATTCGGGATAAACAAAAAGGGCTGGAAACTGATTTCCAGCCCTTTTTGCTTATTTTAACTATAATTTATTTTTCTTTACCAGCATCCGCCATCATTTTGAGCATGGTGTATTTATCATCCACTTCATCTTGAATTTTGGCTCTCAAGCGTTTAGATTCTTCCGGGAAACTCTTTTCAAGGGCTGCAAACCTGACTTCACCTCCAAGAAATTCCTGAATAGTGCCGTCTGGAGTTTTTGAATCAAGAATAAAGGGATTCTTGCCCTCTTTAATGAGTTCCGGGTTATATCTGTACAGGGGCCAATAGCCGGATTCAACTGCCAGTTTACCTTCCAGTTGTGATTTTCCCATGCCTTTTCTGATACCCTGGTTAATACAGGGAGCATAACAGATAATCAGGGAGGGACCAGGGTATTTTTCTGCTTCCAGAATGGCTTTCATGGTCTGGTTCTTATTGGCGCCCATGGAAATAGATGCTACATATACATACCCATAACTCATCATCATCCGGCCCAGGTCTTTTTTACTAATTTTTTTACCCGAGGCAGCATATTTAGCAATAGCACCCGTGGGAGTTGCCTTGGAAGACTGACCACCGGTATTGGAGTAAACTTCCGTATCCATAACAAGAATATTAATGTCGTCACCAGATGCCAGGACATGGTCAAGACCACCAAACCCGATATCATAGGCCCAGCCGTCTCCGCCAAAGACCCAATTGGATTTTTTTATAAACACATCTCTTTCATCATAGATCTCTTTTAAAAGTCCCTGGGTTTCATCCTTTAACAAATTTTTCATGGTAAAACCGAATTTTCTGGACTCTTCTGCATCATTTTTTCCAGCCAGCCAGCCCTCAAAGGCCTGTTTTACATCATTAGAAATATCAGTTTCAAGGGCCTTTTTCACCTTGACAGTAAGGGCCTTTCTTCTGGAATTTATGGCCAGCATCATTCCATAACCATATTCAGCTGCATCCTCGAACAAAGAACTTGCCCAGGCAGGGCCATGTCCTTCTTTATTGGTGCAATATGGGGTGGAGGGAGCTGATCCTCCCCAGATAGAAGAACAGCCCGTTGCATTGGCAATGGTCATTCTTTCACCAAAAAGCTGGGTTATCACTTTGACATAAGGGGTTTCACCACAGCCGGCACAGGCGCCGGAGAACTCAAGCAGGGGTTGAAACAGCTGGCTTCCTTTAACTGTTTCCCTTTTAAGTACATCTGTTTTAAAAGGTACGCCCTTGGAAAAATTATAATTGCTTTTCTGTATTTCTACCTGGGTGCCAAGGGGTTTCATTACAAGGGCAGTTGTTTTTGCAGGACATATATCAGCACAATTACCGCAGCCCTGGCAATCCAGGGGATTTATCTGCATTCTGAATTTAAACTGATCCATACCCTTACCTTTGCCCTCAAGGGTAACAAAGGATTCAGGGGCATTGTCCAATTCCTCTTCCGTTGCCACAACAGGAATAATGGCTGCATGGGGACATACAAAAGCACATTGGTTGCACTGGATACAATTTTCCGGAATCCATTCAGGAATATTAATGGCAACCCCTCTTTTTTCATACTGGGTTGTTGCCTGTTCAAAAACACCGTCCGGAGAAAATGCAGAAACCGGCAAATCATCTCCACCCTGGGAAATTATTTTTTTCATGACTCCATCCACAAAGGGAGTGGCTTTGTCTGCTGTTTTTACTTCCCCTATCCTGTCTTTCCAGGATTCTGGTATATCTATCTTTACAAGATTATCCAGGGTTTTATCCACAGCCTCAATATTCATGTTTATAATTGCATCGCCTTTTTTGCCAAACATGACTTTTATATCTTCTTTGAGAAGCTTGATGGCCTGGTCCACGGGCAGTACATTGGCAAGATTAAAAAAACAGGTCTGCATAATCATATTGATGCGGTTGCCAAGTCCTACTTCACCGGCAATTTTTACGGCATCAATATTATAAAAATTCAAATTCTTATCATAAATAGTCTTCAGCACATCACCTGGAATATATTTTTCCATGTCCTCCAGGGACCATTCTGAGTTAAGAAGAAAAGTACCTCCGTCCTTGATTCCCTTAAGCACATCATAGAGTTCCATATAATTGGATTTATGACAGGCAACAAAATCAGGATTTTCAATCAAATAGGTGGATTGGATTTTCACGTCTCCAAACCTGAGATGGGATACGGTAAGGCCTCCTGATTTTTTAGAGTCATAGGCAAAATAACCCTGGGCGTATTTATCAGTGTTATCTCCAATTATTTTTATGGCTGACTGGTTGGCACCAACTGTTCCATCGGAACCCAGACCCCAGAATTTTGCAGAAATCGTCCCCTCTGGTGCTGGATCAAAACCTTTAACAACCTCAAGGGAAGTGTGGGTAACATCATCTACGATGCCGACGGTGAAATGATTCCTGGGAGACATGGATTTCATGTTATCGTATACAGCCTTGACCATGGAAGGATTGAATTCCTTGGAAGAAAGACCATATCGACCGCCAATTATTTTAGGACCTTCTCCATTTTCCATGAAAGCAGTACAAATATCAGTATAAAGCGGGTCTCCAATGGCACCAGGTTCTTTTGTTCTATCAAGAACTGTCAGGGTTTCAACACTTGCAGGAATAATATTTAAAAAAGCTTCAACATCAAAGGGTCTGTACAGGTGTACTTTAATAAGGCCAAGCCTTTCACCTTCATTATTAAGCCTGTTTATGGACTCTTCAATGGCTTCACAACCGGAACCCATGGCTACAATCACCCGATCTGCCTCTGAATCACCAACATATTCAAAAGATTTATAATACCGGCCTGTTAGGTCCCCAACCTTTTTCATATATTTTTTTACAATGGCTGGAATTTTCAGATAATATTCATTGGCAGCTTCCCGGCCCTGGAAATAAATATCAGGATTCTGGGCAGTACCCCTTGTATCTGGATGTTCCGGGTTTACCGCACGGCTTTTAAAGGCTTGATAGGCATCGTAATTAAACAGGGATGCCATATCATCATAGTCTATCATCTCTATTTTCTGGATCTCATGGGAAGTTCTAAATCCGTCATAGAAATGAAGAAAAGGAACCCTGGCTTCAATGGTGGCAAGATGGGCTACAAGGGCCAGGTCCTGGGCTTCCTGGACTGAATTGGATGCAAGCATGGCAAATCCGGTCTGCCGGGCCGCCATAACATCCTGGTGATCCCCGAAAATGGACAGTGCATGGGCAGAAATTGCACGGGCTGTAACATGGAAAACACTGGGAAGAAGTTCCCCGGCAATTTTATACATATTGGGTATTTTCAATAAAAGACCCTGGGATGCTGTAAAAGTTGTTGTAACAGCACCTGCAGCAAGGGAACCGTGAACAGCTCCGGCAGCACCGGCCTCAGACTGCATCTGTTTTATATCTAATATCTGGCCGAATATATTTTTTCTACCTTTTGAAGCCCAGGAATCTGCTATTTCTCCCAAAGGGCTTGAAGGGGTAATCGGGTAAATGGTAGCTACCTCACTCATGGCATAGGCCACATGGGTAGCTGCTGTATTCCCGTCAATGGTCTGCATTTTTTTTTCCATAATTATACCTCTTTGTATATTAATAATAGGAATTAAATCCAAATATAACCTGCAGTTTATACACTAAATTATTGAATTTGTAAATATTTAGAAAAAACAGAACTTTTTTACTGGTGTATATGGATCATCCTGTTCTTTTTATTATAAATATGTTATTTTATATTTTTTTTACAACAAAAATATTTAATAAATTTAAATATTTATATTATTTTAATAAAGGAGTTTACATGGGTTTGATATCATCAACTCATTCCATGAGCCGTTACCACATTGAAGGAAAGTTTGAAACTGCGGTCATGGACGAAGTTAGAAACGGATTAATAAAAAATTCAATACCAAAACTGGAAAATGTATATGAAGAAATTTCAGCTGGATGGACCCCCTGTGAAAGTCCATATAATCCTGATTTTGAAAAATTTTCATTTATCTTTGGTAATTATTTCAGCTTTTCCTTAAGAATCGATAAAAAATCAATACCAGCCAAGTTGATCCAAAAGCACATGGCCCTGGAAATTGAAAAAAAAAAAGAGGAATCAGGCAGGGATTTTATATCCAAAAATGAAAAAACTGAAATTAAGGAAAAAATAACAGATATTTTAATGTATAAAATTCCTTCTATCCCCAGTATTTATGATGTGCTCTGGAATTATGAGGAAGGAAGTCTGTTTTTATTTACAACCCAGAAGGCTGCCAATGAATTTTTTGAAACCATATTTTTAAAATCTTTTGATCTTAAACCTATCCGTTTATTTCCCTATACCATTGTTGAAACAAAATCAAAATTGTCAGCTGATCAAAAAGAAAATGTACTATCCCTATCCCCATTAAAATATTGAAAGGTAAATCATGCTTGATATTGCAACCGCATATAATAAATATACATTTCTTGGTAATGAATTTTTAACCTGGATCTGGTTTCTTATTGAAAAACAAAAAAACCTGTCAACCATAATGGAATACAAGGAATCTATTACCCTGGAAATCGGCAATTCCATTGTTCTTGAAAATAATCTCGGAGATAAATCCAAGGAAAAAATCACCATTAAAGGAGACCAGGCAGGTCTTGAAGAAGGAACCACTGCCCTTAAAAAAGGAGCATGGGTCACAGAGATTAATCTTAAATGTAAAATAGGAGAAGAAGAGGAATATAAATTCACCATTAAGGGAGAAAGTTTTAATATAACCGGACTTAAAACTCCTGCTATCCAAACTTCAAAATCAGAAGACGAATTTGAGGGTATGATACTGGAAAAAACCTATTTATTACAAAAAATTACAGAAGTTATTGACACTCTTTTTTTAAAGTATGTTGAAAAAAGAATTTCAAATGATTGGAAAACCAAAGAATTTCAAGAAATTAGAAACTGGATTCATTCATGACAATAAAATGTTCAAAAATAAAAAACTTTAAACAGCTTTAAAATTTTTGATAAAACCATCATTTTTTAGAATGAACACAAACTATTTTTCAACACATTAAAATATAAATAAGTACATAAATTCAGACTATTATAAAGTTATGAACTTTTAAACACCCCTTATTATTATTATTATCTCTTATTAAATATTTAATTAATAAAACCATATCTATTTAATAATTGATAAAACAAATTTTTTAATATAAATATTTAAGGATGTGCAATTTTATGAAAAAGGATTTTAAATGAAATTTTCGTTTAATAAAAAAAATATTCTGGAAATTCTATCAAAAATCCAGGGAATTACAGGAAGGAAGACAAATTTAAGTATTACATCTGATATCCTGGTTAAGGCGATGGACTCACAAATCACTATTATTGCCAATGATATGGAAACTGTTTTTATTGGTACCTATAATGCCCAGATAGAAACAGAGGGAATCCTGTCCATTAATTCCCAGAAATTTTTTGAAATTATCAGGGAATATCCTGAAAATGAAATTTTGGTAAATGAAATTGAAAACAGGTGGGTGGAAATCGGAAAAGGAGATAGTTTATACCATATTGTTTCATCTGATTATGAAAATTTTCCCGAAACCACTATGATTGAAGATGTCAATTTTGTTGAAATTTCAGCCATGGATCTTAAAAAAATGGTAGCTGTTTCTTCCGTTATAGGGTTTTCAAATGAAGAAAAAAGAATTTATGTTCTGGGGTCTTTGATTGAAAAAATAGTTTATCAAGGCCAGGAAAGATTAAGAATTGTTTCTACTGACTCCAAGCGCCTTAATTGTTATGATGCAGAATTTAAAGGTGAATTAAACCTGCCCGATGAAAGTATTATTATTCCCAAAAAAGGATTGGGTGAACTGAGCAAGTTTATTGACAGTAATTCCGACCTTATAAGGGTAGGTGTTAAGGATAATAATTTTATTTTTCAGCGGGCAAATGAAACCATTATGATTAAGCTCTTGGAAGGAGATTATCCAGATTATAAACCGGTTATCAATTCCGATGAAATGATACCCATTGAAATGGATAGAACTATGGTTTCATTTTTGATGAGACGGGTAGCCATCTTAACTTCTGATGACTATAAGAGTGTTATTTTAAATTTTAAAGAAAATGAACTGGTTGTAAAAATAACAAATCCAGAGATAGGTGAATCAACAGAGCGCATAATGATTGGTTATTCAGGTGAAGAAGTAAAAAGCGCTTTTAATCCAAAATATTTTATGGATGCATTGAAACTATTTGAAAATTCCAATGTGGTCCTGCATATAAAAGATAATAGAAGCCCCTGCATTATCAAAGATATTGATAATGATCAACTCGTTTGTGTAATTATGGCGATGCATATATCATAAAGTAAAGGTCACACGTGGAAAAAAAAGAAGTAGAGAAAGAGTATAGTGCGGATAGTATAAAGGTTCTTGAAGGACTTGAAGCAGTTCGTAAACGTCCTTCCATGTATATTGGAAATGTAGATTTACAAGGTCTTCATCATCTGGTTTATGAGGTCGTGGACAATAGTATTGACGAGGCCATGGCAGGCCAGTGTGATACTATTATTGTTACCATTCATACAGATATGAGTGTGAGCGTGGAGGACAACGGCCGGGGTATTCCCGTTGAAATGCATGAAACAGAGCACATTCCTGCCTGTGAAGTGGTAATGACGAAACTCCATGCCGGCGGTAAATTTGATAAAGATTCCTATAAAGTATCAGGTGGCCTCCACGGAGTTGGTATTTCCGTAGTAAATGCACTTTCAGAGCTTCTTGAAATGGAAGTTTATAAAAATGGTAAAATATATCATCAGACCTATTCAAAGGGTAATAAACTCACGGATTTGAAGATCATCGGTGATAGTGAAAAAAGGGGTACAAAGATAAAATTCAGCCCTGATTTTTCCATTATGAACGAAAATGAATTTGTTTATGAAACCCTGACCAGAAGAATGCGGGAACTGGCTTTTTTAAATAAAGGAGTCAGGATAATAATAGAGGATGAACGGTCTGCTGAAAAAGATGATTTTTACTATGAAGGAGGAATTATTTCCTTTGTGGAATATTTGAACCGTTCATGTACACCGCTACATGAACCCATTCACATTGAAGGGGATAAAAAAGATGTCCAGATAGAGGTGGCTATCCAGTATAATGATACTTTTAAGGAAAAACTTTATTCCTTTGCCAATAATATCCGCACCATAGAAGGCGGATTCCATGTCTCCGGTTTTAAAGGGGCTTTGACCCGGACTGTGAATTCCTATATTACCTCTGGTTCAAATAATCTTCCCAAGAATATGCAGAATATAAAAATAAGCGGGGATGACATGCGGGAAGGTCTTTCCGTAATTATCTCAGTAAAACTCATGGAACCACAGTTTGAAGGACAGACCAAAACAAAACTTGGGAATAATGAGATCAAGGGAATTGTAGAATCCCTTCTCAATGAAAGTCTGGGTCACTATCTGGAGGAAAATCCAACTATAGCAAAAAAAATCATTGCCAAGGGCGTTGATGCAGCCCGGGCCAGAGACGCTGCCAAAAGAGCCCGGGAACTGGCACGAAAAAAAGGAACTCTTCTGGATTCCACCCTGCCTGGGAAACTTGCTGAATGTCAGTATGCTGATCCTGCTGAAAGGGAACTTTTCCTGGTTGAGGGTGATTCTGCCGGAGGTAGTGCCAAACAAGGCAGGGACAGACGTTTCCAGGCAATTCTTCCCTTAAAGGGTAAGATTCTAAATGTTGAAAAAGCCAGGTTTGACAAAATTCTGAGAAGTGATGAAATTAAGAATATTTTTACGGTTCTGGGAACAGGGGCTGGCAGGGAAGAATATGATATTGAAAAATTAAGATATCATAAGGTTGTCATCATGACCGATGCCGACGTAGACGGTTCCCATATAAGGACCCTTTTATTAACATTTTTTTATCGCCAGATGCCGGATCTGATATCCAATGGATATTTGTATATTGCCCAGCCCCCCCTGTTCAGGGTTGGCTCCAGAAAAAATGGTACATATCTTAAAAATGAAGAAGAGTATTCAAATTATCTGGTAAAACGTATTTCGTCCCAGAAAAACTTATTTATAAATAAAAATAATGAGCCTCTTTCTGAGGAAGATTTTTATGAATTTCTTTTAAATCTTACAGATTATTATGATGCTCAAAATTTATTAAAAAAAAGGGATTATGATACAGATCTTTTATTTATTCTCATCAAAAAAGGGGTAAAAGATAAATTTTTTCTTGAAAAAAGAGAACATTTAGAAACCCTTGCCACTGAAGTTGCTATCCAGGGATATAAGGTCGGGGAAATAGACTATGATATGGAAAGAAGCATTCATGAGATGGATATTTATGATAAATCCGGTAAAAAATTATTGGTAAGGGTTGGCAGGGAAATTCTTGCAACCAATGATTATAAGAGAATGCTTAAAAATTATGAAAAAATAGAACAATTTGATCGCCCCCCATTTACAGTTTCCTCCAAGCAGACAGATGCCAAAATAAAAACAGAATTTTATAACATAATAGAACTTCTTGAATTTATAATTTCTGAAGCCAAAAAAGGAATTAATATTCAGCGCTACAAAGGTCTGGGTGAAATGAATGCAGATCAGCTCTGGGAGACAACCATGAATCCGGAAAAAAGGATCATGCTCAAGGTGGATATTGAAGATGCTGAAAAAACAGATGAAATTTTTACCCTGTTAATGGGAGAAGAAGTGGAACCTAGGAGAAACTTTATTCAGAAACATGCCCTTGAGGTGTCTTCCCTGGATTTTTAAGATATAAAATTTAACTTGATAATAAATTT
>JAOZST010000019.1:11953-31774 GCA_029939535.1 Desulfobacteraceae bacterium
CAGGAAATAGCTGAAAAACGGGCTGAAAAAACAGGATTTGACCTGTTCCACCATAAAATTCTGGAATCTATGATTGAAACCTCTAAAAAAAGCAAAGCACTGCTGGAAACCCTTGATGAAAAAGGTATGAACATTGTGGACGATATTGTATCCGCCCTGGTTAATGAACATCACCTCTGGCCGGATGAATATTCAAAACTTTTGCTCAAAATTTTAAACACTATTGGAAAACATGGAAATGCCATTTCCTTGTTATGAAGGATGCCAAAATATTCACTCGGAGTTTTTATAAACTCCGAGTGAATTATATAAATTACTTTATTTTATATCTCCAGCCCTGTTCATCCATACGGTTTATAAAATCCACGATATAATCCACAAGAACATCTTTCATCTTCTGGCCTTTTTCAGCAGTTGCTTTTTCAGGGGCCCCGCTGGCACCAAAATCAGTTAATTCGGAGAAATTCCATATCAGCTTTACATTATTATCCATATCAGGAATCATTCCTTTGGCTCTGCTTATATCACAAAGTTCTGGAAACATAGCAAGCCCTATGGATGTTTCGCCTTCACCACCATGTCCCATTCCATTCCAGACTTCAAATGTATCAGGGGGAAGAAGGTTACCAGCCGTAATCCACCAGGCATCCAGCACTGCCAGGTTAAAATCAGGATTTTTTATCTTGACCTGCCTTGCAGCAATTTCAATGGCAGCAATATTACCATCATGGCCGTTGATAATCATCACCTTATTGATTCCCCAGTGGATAATAGATTCAAGCATCTCCTTGATGACTTTTATAAGGGTTTCATCTGTCAAAGATATACACATGGGTTTATGCCTGTAATGACCGCTCATGCCAAACCATAATGGCGGGGCTGCAACTGTATTTTCAAGCCGGGAGGCCAGTGCATGGGCAATATCATAACTTACCAGAGAATCGCATCCAAAGGGCAGATGTGCACCATGGCTTTCAGTGGAACCAATGGCCATAATAATCTTATCAATTTTAGCTTCCTGAAAAGAGTGTTCATTCAACTCTTCAAGCTTTACAGTTTTCATTTCATATTCCTTTACAATACGACAATTCGTTTATTTTACAGTGGGGAACCAGATTTCTTCCACACTGTATTTTCCTTTTTTCACACTGATAATTGAAACACCTTTTACCGGAACCCCACTGGGCCTTGTATAGGAGATTTCACCTGTAACCGCTTTAAATCCCATTGTTTTGGCAAGACTTTCCTTTAAAGCTTTGGGTTCTGCTGAATTTGCTCTTGTAATGGCGTCTGCAATCAGGGCTACCGCATCATATCCAAGAGGAGCAAAGGCATTTTCAGGGGCCACACCATATTCTTTTCTATAGTCTTCAACAAATTTTATAACTTCCGGTCTGGGATCTTCCCTATAGGTATGGGTTGAAAAATATACATCATTTGCAAGTTCTTTTCCTGGAACTGTTACAATAAGTTCTGTATCAAAACCATCACCGCTGACTATGGGAAGGGTCAGTCCACTTTCCCGGATCTGTTTTGTTGTAAGGCCTGCTTCATTGGGTATGGAGGAGATAAAAACGGCATCTGGTTTAGGTGAAGTGTTTTTGAGCCTTGCAATCTGGGCTGAAAAATCTTTGTCTCCCATCATGAAAAAGTCTTCCAGGACAATTTTCATTCCAAGTTCCTGGGCACGTTGTTTGTAAAATCTGGAAAGGGTTTTTGTAAAATCCATTGAATTGTCTGTCCATACAGCCACATTTTTTACACCAAGGGATTTAAAGGAATAATCCGCTATGGCAAAGGACTGATCATCATCTCCAAAGGGAACCATGAACATGCAGTCACCGATCATCATGGGCAGAGTGGGCAGGGTGGCCCCGGAAGTAACAAAGGGGATACCTTTTTTCTGGAACAAAGGGGCTGAGGGAAGAACAAAAGAAGGGTCACTGTGACCTATACCGGCAATAACTCCCTTGCTTAGAAGTTTTTTAGCACCGATTGCAGCAGCTTTCTGATCTGTTTTTGCATCCACAGATAAAAGTTCTATCATGCGGCCGTCAAGCAGTCCGCCATTTTGATTAATGATCTTTACAGCAAGCTGGGCACCACGCAGAGAGGGCGTATCAATTGAAGACATTCCTCCCGTAAGGCTGTATAATGCACCTATTTTAATAGGTTCGGCAGAAAAACAAGGGGCTGCCAGGGTAATTGACATAAAAACCAGAGCAATAATTAATAAACATTTTTTCATTTTAAAATCTCCTTAATTTTGATGTTTATGTTTTCCCATGACAAAATCGGGTTCCTTTGTCCCGAATATGCCGCTGGGTTTAAAAATAAGAATAAGGATAAGAATCAAAGACATAACAATCTCACCCACTCCATATATACCGAAATTTTCTTCCAAAGGCCGGAAACATTCATTGGTCAATGTAAAAATAATGGCTGCTGTTATGGAACCGGTGATACTTCCTGTTCCACCTACAACCACCATGACAACAATATTAAACGACATGATAAGGGAAAATGAGCCCGGGGTCATGGCCGTAATCAGATGTCCCCATAAACCTCCTGCAACTCCGGCAAAAAAAGCACCTGCCGTTAGAGCAAAACTGCGGGTATAGAACAAATTTATACCAAGGGAGTTGGCAGCCATCTCGTCTTCTCTAATCGCAAGCATTGATCTGCCAAGGGAAGAAAATTTAATTTTCCAGCAAATATAAATAGTTACAACAACCCAGCCTGCGACCCAGTAAACATTGGTAAAATCCTCAAGTCCGTTTAATCCAAGAGGTCCACGGGTAATGGAATCTGCATTGTTTAACAATACCTGAATTATGATAAGAAATCCCATTGTTGCAACGGCCAGGTAATGTCCCTTGAGCCGAAGGACAGACAATCCAACCATTAGAGCTACAAGGGCTGCGCAGCAGCCACCAACCAGAAGTGCTGGAAAAAAAGGGAGATGAAGTGAAACCATCCATTGGGGTAGATCCGGCAGGAATAAGGGTTTTTTTTGAATGGAAAAGGTTAAAAGGGCAGTGACATACCCGCCAATGGCCATAAAAGCAGGGTGCCCAAGGGAAAAAAGGCCGGTAAACCCATTGGTCAGATTCAGGCTGACGGCCAGTATAATGTTGATGCCGGTAAAGCAGACAATGGCAATCAGATAATCATTTGCAGTTTTATCCATAAAAAATGAGAAGACAACCAGGAATATGATCATGAAGGCAAGACTGTATCTGGGACGATTAGTTTTCACTAGGCTCTGTCCTCCATATTTTTTCCCAGGAGTCCGTTGGGCATGGCAATTAAAATAATAATAAGTGAACCAAATACAAAAGCATCTCTGTATGAAGAATAAATTGGTGGTAAAAGACCCACAAAAAGTACTTCTGCCAGTCCCAGTATAAATCCGCCAAGAATGGCACCCGGAATTGATCCAACTCCACCAATAACGGCTGCAACAAAGGATTTTAGCCCTGGAATATAACCCATCAAAGGATCTATCTGTCCAAATTTTCCTCCCCACATTAATCCTGCAATGCCTGCAAGACCACTTCCTATGGCAAACGTGGCCATGATTGTCTTGTTGATATTAATTCCCATTAACCTTGCCACATCAATATTTTCAGCCGTTGCCCTCATGGCAATACCCAATTTTGTTTTTTTAACCAGAAGAATAAGGGCTATCATAAGAAAAATAGCGGTCAAAATAATAATAAGATCAACTACTCTGAAGCTTACAGGTCCCAATTGAAACAGGGTCTGCATATAATCGGGAAAACTGAAATTTCGCGGCTGGGCGCTTAAGGTGAGTATTCCAAGATTCTGGAGCATGATGGAGATACCCAGGGATGCGATAAATCCGGTTACTTGAGGTGCACCCCGCATTGGCCGGAAGCTGATCCTTTCAATAAGTATCCCCACACTGCAGCCGGTTAAAAGGACAAAGAATGCAACCAGGGGGAAGGGGAGACCTGCGGTTTCCATAAAGGCCAATGTTGCAAAGGCACCAATCATGACAATATCGCCATGGGCAAAATTAATAAGCCGGACAATACCGTAAATCATTGAAAATCCGATTGCAACTAGGGCATACATACTTCCAAGTATCACACCATTGGCCAGCTGCTGCGCAATGTACCCTGAGTCCATCATTCACCTCCAAGGTAGGCTTTTTGTACCATGGGATTAAGGGCAAGGTCTGAACTTTTGCCGTAAAGAGCTACAGAGCCTGTTTCAAGAACATATGCCCTATGGGAAAGCTCCAATGCCATAACAGCATTTTGTTCCACAAGCAGGATGGTCACACCCTGGGAATTTATTTTTAATAGCATATTGAAAATGGTCTCAATGATAAGGGGAGCAAGCCCCAGGGAAGGTTCATCCAGGATCAAAAGTTTTGGCCGGCTCATAAGGGAACGGCCAAGGGCAAGCATCATCTGTTCTCCGCCTGAGAGGTTTCCTGCTGCCTGATTTGATCGCTCCCCAAGTATGGGGAACATTTTGTTGACAATTTGAAGATCCTTTTCTATTTCATTGTCTGAACGCAGATAAGCGCCCACAAGTAAATTTTCTTTTACGGAAAGCTGGGAAAAAATACCCCTTCCCTCGGGACATTGGGAAATCCCTGCTCCAACGATTTGTTCTGGTGCCATGGAAGAGATATCAACTGCTGTTTTACCTTTTCTCGATGAATAGAGTATTTTTCCTTTTTCAGGTCTCAAAAGACCTGAAATTGTTTTTAAGGTGGTTGTTTTTCCAGCACCGTTTGCACCTATCAAAGCTATGATTTCCCCATGACCTACATGGAGATCCACCTGGTGCAGCACATGGGTTTTCCCTCTGTAAACATCAATTTTTTCAATTATCAGCATGTATTTTTTCCTTTGATGAACCAAGATATGCCTTGATAACATCAGGGGAGTTTTGAATCTCTTCCGGGGTTCCGCTGGCAAGCATAAGTCCCTGATTCAGAACCTGGATACGCTGGCAGAGATTCATCACCAGACGCATGTCATGCTCGACAATTAAAATGGTCATATTGTAGTCTAAATGAATTTTTTTTATGGTGTTCATGAGGGCCCTGGTTTCCTGGGGATTCATTCCAGCGGCTGGTTCATCAAGGAGCAAAAGTGTTGGATCTGTAGCAAGTGCCCGGGCAATTTCCATTCTTCTTTGATCACCATAGGGAAGCTTTTTGGCTGGTTCATATATAAGACCTGTAAGACCCATCATTTCAGCAAAATCCAATGCTTTCCGGTTAATTTTTTCTTCGGTTTGACGAAATTTTACCGAGTGGCAGATGGTATTAAATAATCCAAGGCCATGGTGCATGTGAAAGGCTACTTTTATATTGTCCAGAACACTGAGTTCACCGAAAAGCCTTATATTCTGAAAGGTTCTTGCAATTCCAGTTCTGCTTGTCTGGGAAGGAGAATATTTTGTGATATTTTTTGAATTAAAAAAAATTTTTCCGGAACTAGGTTTTAAAACACCCGACAAAAGATTGAATACCGTGGTTTTACCGGCACCATTGGGACCAATCAGCCCCACCAGCTCACCTTGCTCCAGATTCAGGTTAAAATCAGATACAGCCACAAGCCCACCGAATCTTTTTTCCAGGCCTTCCACCTGGAGCAAATAATTTTTCTGGGCCAAGGTTTTCTCCTTTTTTATTATTACATGGATCAGGATCTGAATTTTATTCACAAGGATACAGATATCTAATAATTTTTTAGGGTTATGGTAGATATATTAAATTGGTATGTAAATATAGGAAAAATAGAGTTTATATATAGGTAAAACCTATATGTTTTTAAAAAATAGAACTATTGAAGGGTAATTTCGTTGAGATAGGCCACCAGGTTAATTTTTTTACCCAGCAATCCCAGTTTTTTTCTAAGGTTTTGACGGTGAAATGAGATGGCATGTTCAGATATGTACAATAAATCTGCAATTTCCATATTGGTTTTTCCCATTTTAATCAAGGCTGCAACTTCCATTTCCCTGCGAGTAAGTCCCATTGCCCTTGCATAAAGTCTGCCTGAAAACTGGGAGGTGATCTCATTTAAATTGGATTCAATAACATCTGCCAGGGCCTTTTGTTGAATGGCCAGGTTGGTTTCTTTTAATTTTTTTAGATAGGGCATTACCAGTGAATTAATATTATTAAGCACGCTTTTTTCAAATTTTTCCCTTTCGGATTGACGATGATCCAAAAGGACTTTCAGTGCAGTATTGGATTCTTCCAGCTTGGCAGTTCTGCGCTGTACCATATTTTCCAGGTTTTGTGTCATCTTACGGAGTGCAAGGTGAAGTTTTACCCGTGCCAGAACTTCTTCTTCCTGAAAAGGTTTGGTAATATAGTCCATGCCACCGGCTTTAAATGCCTGAATTTTATCATCAGGTTCTTCAAGGCCACTGATAAAAATAACAGGTATTGAGCAGGTGTCAGCATCATTTTTCAATTGTCTGCATACCTCAAAACCATTTATTTCCGGCATTTTGATATCCAGAATAATAAGGTCTGGACGCTGCAGGGAAATTGCATTCAGAGCCACACGCCCATTTAAGGCCTGTCTCACCCTAAATCCCTGAACCGATAAAATATTTGAGAGAAGTTTAAGGCTTTCCGGGCTGTCATCAATGACCATGATGATTTCTTTACCCGGGACCAGGCTGTCAATACTGGAGAAATTTTTTTTCATTTATAATTTTCCAAAGATAGGTTTTTAATCAATTTTAGTCAATATATCTTCAAACCTGAACCTGCCAGCCATTGTTGTTAATGCATCTGCCGTTTTATTGTCAAGAATACGGATTTTTTCAATACATGCCATGGTACGTTTAAAATTGAGTTCAGCAGCAGCCGATTTCAGCTCCGCAACCAATGGCTCCGGTAAATTCTCCTGGAAACCTGATTCCAGAGACGTTTCATTGGAAATATAAACAGACTTTTCAATTGTTTTTTCTTCGTATATATATTGTACACCAAGGTACTGGGTCAGCAAGGCAAACAATTTTGTTTCATCATAGGGCTTAAGAATAAAGTCATCGCATCCAGCCGCCAGTATATCAAGGTGCTCGTTTTCAAAAGCATGGGCCGTGAGTGCGATGATGGGCGTGCTGTCACCTTCCCTGGCGGCCTTAATTTTTTGAGTGGCAGTTATTCCATCCATTATGGGCATGCGGATATCCATGAGAATAAGATGGGGGCTATATTTAAAAAATATTTCAACGCCTTCTTCACCATTAGCTGCTGTGTGGACCTCAAACCCAATTGTTTGAAGCAGCCGGGTCAGTATCATCCGGCTTTCTTTATGATCCTCTACAAGTAGAATTCGGTATACAGGCTGGTCCGGCGCCAACCCAATGGGGCGGTTGATTGTTTCTGTCCTGGGTAAATCACCAGAATTCGCCACCTGGACGGGCAGATCAAACCAGAAACTTGACCCTTTGCCTTTTCTGCTTTTTACCTGTAAATTACTTCCTACGATTTGAACGAAATATTGACTGATGGCCAAACCAAGCCCGGTTCCGGTCTTTTTATCTGTTCTGGGGCCGTCCTGGGTAAATGGATCAAATATGATGTCGATATTTTTTTTATCAATACCAATACCGGTATCTGTTATTTTAAACCGAATCCATAAATCCGGCTTATGAAAAGGCTGGTTTCCATTTTTTAATGGGTTTGGGATGATAGATCTATTTTTTTTTGAGACATTCAACACCACACTTCCCTCATGGGTAAAGTTTATGGCATTGCCAAGCAGATTAAAGAGTATCTGCCGTAATTTTCTTTTGTCTGTTCTTATATATTGGGGAAGATCCAAAGATTTTTCAAAAAAAAATAAAATATTTTTTTCAACAGCACGCTGTTGAAACATCATGGCAATACCTTTTAAAAAATAGATAAGATCAAAGTTTTCAATATTAAATGAGGTCTGCCTGCTTTCAATTTTGGACATATCCAGCACATCATTGATTAATTCCAGCAGATGGTCTCCGCTGCGATGAATAAGGCTCAGGTTTTCAAGCTGTTCCGGAGTGATCTTGGGATCTCTTTCCATCAAATGACTGAACCCCAATATGATGTTTAACGGGGTTCTCAGTTCATGGGACATGTTGGCTAGAAATTCTCTTTTAGCCTGGTTGGAGGTTTCAGCTGTTTCCTTGGCTTTGACCAAATCCAGGGTACGGGCTGATACTTCGGCCTCTAAATTTTTTTTGGCTTTTTCAATATCTCCATAGTTTTTTTTTAAGCGGTTTTCCATTTCCATAAATGTTCGAACCAAGAGCCCCACTTCATCCAGGCGTGGATGAAGTGAATTCAATTTTTCCAATGATCCATCCAGACCGGGCTGATTTCCAGTGGTTGCATCGAAACTCTTCACTGTTTTAGTCAACAACCCCAGGGGCAGCGCGACATTTTTGTGAACCACCAGATAAATTATGAACAATGCCGTTACCAAAGAACCCAAACCAACCACCACCATAAAATAGGCATTCTTTATAATTTTTTCCTTGAACAGGGATTTGGAATAAATAGAGATAAAATACCAATCAGGGCCTTCTATCTTTGTTACAGCAATAAATTCATCATTTTCAACATTATCAAGGATGGTTGGAAAGGTTGAGGCTGATTCTATCTTGTTGAAAATGGATAAAAGTTGTTTGTCTTTTGCAGACGCAATGGTGAATTTTGTATCCTGGGCTGAAGTAATTTCCGCCATTTTATATGGATGTACAATGATACGGCCGTCCTGGCCGATGATGATACTATAGGAAGCGATCAGGCTGTCGCTTAAAGTACGGTTGAATAGATCATTGCTCTTGATATCTGTTCCAACTATACCGATTTGTCTGCCATTAATATCAATGGGCAGGGCTGAGGAGATCATCCAGTGATTTGCAGGGGAGTCAAAATAAATACCCGTCCACACAAGATTTCGAAGAGGATTGTTTTTCTTTTTTGTACCAGAAAACCAGGATTCATTTTCCCAGTTATGATTCGCTGAAATATTAAGGCTCCATGGAATTTCAGGCCAATAAGTCAAAGAGACTTTTTCCGGTGCAACAAACCAGAGGTTCACAAACCTGGAACGCCATGCCGGACCATATTTCAATAGCAGGTCATAGGCAATTCCCATACGACGCTGGATTTCTCTTGTGGCCTCAACCCCAGGAGCCATAATAATTCCAATTCCCTGCTCAAAGCTTCCATTTTCAGTCCACACACCATCAAAATATTGACGAAGAGAACGTATGGTTCCATCCTTTTTCTTTTCCATATGGGATTCAAACCAATGTTCGAAATCAAGTTTTGGATTTGTTTCATATTGAAATAAGAATTCATTTTTTAAGCGAATTAAATTATCCTTGGCCAGACAAAAAAGTTCGCTCTCCCGTTTTCCCCGTTGAACAATATACTCCAGTAACTGGTCGTAAAACTGAACCTCTGTTTTTTTAATCAGGTAATTGTAGGTGATGGAGGTGGAAACAAGAATCAGGAAGGCAAATAAAAAAAATAGTCGTTTGATAATTGTACGGGACAGGGGCACCGATCTGATATTAGACGGGTCAAATGAGCTATAACTGTTTTTTATATTTTTCATTTAAAGGGTGCAAAATAGCTTGTTATAAGACTCATCTTCCAGGAGGTATGGTCATATTTTCCATTGCTTTTTTCATCTGGCGGACAGCCTGTTTCAGACGCTCTTCATTTTCCACCAGGGCCAGGCGAAGATATCCTTCCCCTTCTTCGCTGAATCCGATTCCCGGGGCAACGGCAACATTGGCGCTGTTCATCATTTCAATGGCAAATTTCATGGACCCTATTTTATCAAAGGGCTTGGGAATTTTTACCCAGACAAACATACCAGCCCTGGGTTTGGTAATATCCCAGCCGATCCGTTCAAGACCTGAACATAAAACATCTCTTCTTGTTTCATAGACCCTGGCCAATTCCGGGATTGTATCGTCACAATCTCGTAAGGCAATAATTCCAGCCACCTGGATGGCTGAAAAAATACCATAATCAAAATAGCCCTTTATTTTACCCAGGGCCTGGACTATTTTTTCGTTGCCCACACAATATCCGATTCTCCACCCGGCCATGTTATAGGATTTTGAAAAAGAGCCGAATTCAACCCCGATATCCTTTGCTCCATCCACCTCAAGAAAGCTGGGGGCCTGGTATCCGTCAAAGGTTATTTTTGAATAGGCGAAATCATTGATCACCATGAAATTAAACCGTTTGGCAAGTTTTACCACTTCCTTGAAAAATTCTTTATCCGTTACAACTCCGGTGGGGTTATGGGGGTAATTCAGCATTAATACTTTTGGCTTGGGATAACAGGACTCGCAAATATTAATGATCCTGTCCAGAAAGCCTTTTTCAGGTTCAATGGGTATTTTCATTACATTGGCGCCGGCAATAACAGCAGCATATATATGGACGGGAAATGCAGGGGAAGGTACCAGAACAGAATCTCCAGGTCCCATTATGGCCAGACAGAGGTGGGAGATTCCTTCTTTGGAGCCAATGGTGAAATAAGTTTCTTTTTCAGCATCCAGATCAATATTATAATGCCGTTTATAATATTTTGAGATTTCAATTTTTAAATGGGGCATACCCGAGGTTTCAGGATATCTATGGGACCTGGGGTCCTTGGCCACTTCCACCAGCTTTTCAATCACGGCAGAAGGGGTTGAATCCATGGGGTTTCCCATACCAAGATCAATGACATCATCCCCTTTTCGTCTCTTATCCATTTTCATTTTATTGATCATGCCAAACAAATAGGGCGGTAATTGATCCATGCGGCTTGCAAAACGAATGATATTATTATCTTCCAAAACCAGGCTCCTTTTTTTTAAAAATATATTTAAGGACAGGAAGTAAGGAATATATCAGATTTTATTTATAGAATAAAAGCAAAAAAGAATATTATTTTGCCTGATTGCCAAGGGGAATAAAAAAATGGTATTTAATTCAGGAATATTTCCAGGAATAGTAAGACAGGAATAGTAATCAAAATAATTTTTAATTCCAGTTTTTGTAAAAGGGGGATACCATTAAAGGCTTTGTCATTGCTGCCACAGGCAGTGGAACTGGAAAAACCACCATCAGCCTGGCTATTTTATCCTATCTAAAGTCAAGGGGAATAAAGGTGGCACCGTTCAAGGTGGGACCGGATTTCATAGATCCGGGTCACCATGGAAAAATTGCAGGCAGAACAAGTTTTAACCTGGATTCATGGATGCTGCCCAGGGAGTATAACCAAAGGCTGTTTATGGAAAAGTCCAGGGGCATGGATCTGGCTGTGGTGGAAGGGGTTATGGGGCTGTTTGACGGGTATGATGCTCTATCAGAAACAGGATCCACAGCCCAGATGGCCAAATGGTTGAACCTTCCTGTGGTGCTTATTGTAAGCGCCAGGGGAAAGGCCAGGAGTGCAGCTGCCATTGTCAAGGGGTTTGAGGAGTTTGACAGGGATCTGAATATTGCCGGGGTAATTTTCAGCCAGACAGGCAGCCTTCGGCATTACGAATACCTTAAAGATGCGGTGGAGCAGAATTGCAAGACCCCCTGTCTGGGATATATGCCAAATAATGAAAAGATCACAATGCCCGAGCGCCATCTGGGGCTGATGACAGCCGATGAACTGGAGATTTCCCCTGAAACGATTTCCATTCTTGTTTCCATGGTAAAAGATCATATCAACATGGATGGATTGATCAAAAATCTGTCCCCAGTGAAGTTTATTGGGTATGGTTCATATCTTTTAAAGCCTGACCAAAAAAAATTTTCATCTGAAGAGGCTCCTGTAATTGCCGTGGCAAGGGATAAGGCCTTTTGTTTTTATTACCAGGATAATATTGAAATTTTACAGGCAGCCGGGGCCAGTATTATATACTTTTCTCCCTTAACGGATAAAAGCCTCCCAAACAATATTGATGGGATTTATTTTGGCGGGGGATATCCTGAAGTCTTTGCCAAAACCCTTTCCACCAGAACCGGCCTCATGGCCCGGATAAAGGCTCAAAGCAATGCAGGTATGCCCATATACGGGGAGTGCGGCGGTTTTATGTACCTGAGCAGCCAATTATCTGAAATGGGTACGGAGGCTAACCATGAAATGACCGGCTGCTTCAATTTTTCCGTTCAAATGTCCAGGCGGCTCAGGTCACTGGGATATCGGGAAATTATCCTGACTGAAGATACCATTATCGGGAAAAAAGGGGATGTACTTAAAGGACATGAATTCCATTATTCATCCTTAAAGGAGCTGAACTCTGAAGATCCCCAAGTCAAAAATGTTTACCACGTTACCACAAGGGCTGGCCAGGATATTACCCTGAAGGGCTTTCAGAAAAACAACACCCTTGCCTCCTATCTTCATGTTCATTTTGGTAGCAACCAGGGATGCGCACAAACTTTTGTCAATCATTGTGCTGAATTCAGGAAGACCCGTCTTATATCAGAACCAGAACCAGAATCTGTACTGGATTTCCAAGGAACGATTGCCTTTGATTCCCAGGAGAAGAGTCCATGAAAAAAAATGAGTCAGATGCAAAAACCATTTTAAACCGGCTGGGAAAGTTATCGGCTTTTTTAAAAAACCTGGATGCAGATGCGGGTAAGGATGAATGCTTTAATTATCCCCTTGAGATCATTCAAAAAACCATGATGTTTGATGTCAGTGTGCTGTACAAGGTTTCCAATATTATTGAGGACATGGTGATCCTGGAGGTTGTCAAGGTATTGGATACCCGGGGTTTGCGCATGGATCTTAAAGAGGGACGGAAGCTAAGGCTTTTTCTTGATGCCCGGGACAAACGTTTTGTCAATGAAGTCAATGCATTTTTGAATAAAAAAACATCCTATAAAAATGTTCCAGGAATGGGGTGTGATATCATGGGATATGTGTTCTTTCCAAAGAGTTTCGGTGGAGCCTATCTGTTTGGTGGAGATTTTTTTGGCAAAGAGTCTTCTGTCAAAGATTTTGAGATCTCCACTGTGGAGGTAATGTGTGATTTTCTGAGTGCCATTCTCCTGAAGACCCAGTTCAAACAAAAAGCAGAATACGACGACCTCACAGGACTTTACAACTCCGGAAAAATTAAAGAAGAACTGGAGCGGGTGGTGAAAAGGTTTAGACGCAGGCCGGATACGTCCATCAGCATTGCCATGGGAGACATTGATTATTTTAAAAAGATTAATGATACCCATGGCCATATCCAGGGGGATATGATTTTAAAAGAGGTGGGTAATATTTTAACCATGTCCATGAGGGAATATTTTGATATGGGTGGAAGATATGGGGGAGAGGAGTTTTTATTGATTTTTGATGAAACAGATGGCAAGAAAGCATTACAGGTTGTGGAGCGTATCAGAAAAACAATAGAGGCCTTTGAATTTAAAAAAATCAAAGAATCCGGGAGAACCGGAAAAAATAATTTTTTACATATTACCATGTCCTTTGGAGTGGCCAGCATATATTCAGACCCAGGCACCATATTGGACTGGATCGGTAAAGCAGATAATGCCCTGTATACATCAAAGGAAAACGGCAGAAACCAGACAACTCTTTTTAAGGAGAAGATTTAAAATGCAGATATCTCCCATCGGAATGATAAAAACCCCGTTTAATGATTTAAAAGGCATGCCCATACAGCCATCAGGCGCCAGGGATATTCAAGGTACCATTGAGATTCATCCTGAATATGAACAGGGATTAAGGAATGTTGAAGGTTTTTCCCATATTATTTTACTCTATCATTTTCATAAATCCACGGGATATGATCTCATGGTTACACCTTTTTTAGACAATAAAGAAAGGGGTCTTTTTTCTACAAGAGCACCAAGAAGGCCTAATCCCATCGGATTATCCATAGTGGAACTTTTAGGAAGACAAGGTCCCAGGCTTTTTATAAAAGGAATTGATGTGGTTAACAATACTCCCCTCATTGATCTGAAACCCTATGTACCTGAATTTGATATTAAACAAGTTACGGCCACAGGCTGGTTGGAAAAGGGCAGGGAAAATGTCTCCATGGCAAAATCAGACGACCGGTTTATAAACCCATGAGCATATTTCTCATTATAGCCATTTTTTTTATTTCCCTGGTGTTGACCATGGTGGGATTGGGAGGGGGACTGATTTTTTCACCTCTTTTTGTCATTCTCGGGTTTGCCAAGTCCGGGGCTGCTTCTGCCTCATTATTTTTGAATTTTACTGCGGCTGCCTCTGCTGCCTATGCATATTCACGAAAAAAAATGGTGGACTTTTCCCTGGCAATTCCATTGATAATTTCATCCTGCCTGGCCGCCCCTTTGGGTGCCTTTTTAAATGTACATATTGACCCAAAGCCGTTTTTGATTATCCTGGCCATTGTGCTGGCCCTGGCAGGGGGCCGCATGCTCATGTCACCTGCCAAAGAGATCAAAATCAGCAAAATTACGTCCAAAAGAAAATTTATCTACGGAATCGGTATTGGTGGATGTATCGGCCTGGTAGGCGGGTTGCTGGGAATCGGGGGCGGCGTTTTTATTGTTCCGCTTCTGATCTATGTTGTTCAGACACCCACCAAAGTTGCAGCGGCAACTTCAACGTTTATTGTCTGTTTTTCCTCTTTGACTGGATTTTTGGGGTATGCATCCATGGGGGAAATCAATTGGCTGTTTATTCTGCCCGCAGCTGTTGTCTGTTTTGCGGGAGGCCAGGCAGGAGCAAGAATCATGAGCTCCTCCAGGTTGAAGGGAAAAAGTATTCGTGTTATTTTCAGCATGATCTTATTTGGTTTTTGCATCAAGCTGCTGTACCAGGCTATTTAGTAGGCCTATAGGCTTCCCTTTACAGGTACTATTTTATTAGTTTATGGATCACCAGAAGCACAAGATATGCAGCACCGCTGAGAATAATGATGGTGGGGCCAGATGAAAGGCTGTAGGAATAGCTGATACCAAGCCCGGCCCAGGTAAAAAAAGTGCATAAAAGTATGGAATACACCATCATCTGCCATAAGCGTCTGGCATAAAAAGATGCAATGGCCGGCGGAATTGTAAGTAAAGCAATGACAAGGACAATACCCACTATGCGGACAAGAAGCACAACGGTCAGGGCAGTAAGAACCAATAAAAAAAGGTAGAAGAATCCGGTATGGATTCCCCTCAGAGAGGTATATTCGCTGTCAAAACATACCCCGAAAAATCTGTTGAAAAAAAGAATGGATATTCCAAGAACAAGTATATCCAGGCAGATAACATAGACCAGATCTTTGAAGGAAATCAGCAGAATATCGCCAAAAAGATAGGAGCTAAGGTTAAAATATCCAGGGGTTCTGTCAATAAAAAGAATACCAGCTGCCATGCCCACGGCCCAGAGGGTCCCGATGATGGTATCCTCCCTTTCCTTTGCATAAATACTGACCAATCCCACAATCAATGCCGATAAAACAGCAGCAAAAATTGCACCCATGATGGGGTCTACCCAGGCAAGCCCGATTTTTACCTGTAGATACAGGGCAAAACCTATTCCGCCGAAAACAGAGTGGGAAATGGCCCCGGCCAGATATCCGATTCGTTTGGTGGTGACAAAGGTACCAATGATGCCAAAGGAGATGGAGGCAAGCCCTCCCATTATTACGGCGTATTGTAAAAATAGATTGTCAGGATCAGCCAGGGCATTGAAAAATTCAATCACAGGAATGGCCTCCTTCGCTGCACCGGTGATCATGGCGGACCATTTTCAGGTCTCCGTGGTAAATATCCTTGATAAGGGCTCCATCCATCAGGGTTGTGGGATGGATGACCACCCTGCGGTTTACACAGATCACACTTTTCACATATTTGGAAACAAAGCCCAGGTCATGGGAAACCAGGAGAATGGTCATATCCATGTTCAGTTTTTTGAGAATGGAAAACAGGTTTTCTTCTGTTTCCTGGTCAACATTGGCTGTGGGTTCATCCAGAAGGAGAATGGAAGGATTGCTGCACAATGCCCTTGCAATGAGTACCCGTTGTTTCTGCCCCCCGGATAATTCACTGAACCCGGTATGGATATAAGCTGCCATGTCCACCTCATCAATGGCTGTATGGGCAAGAGATCGGTCTTGTTTTGAAAACCAGAGTTTTTTCCTTGCAAGTCGGCCCATGAGCACAATATCCAGGACTGTTGCCGGAAAAGCCATGTCTAAATGGGCATATTGGGGCATGTATCCAATTTTTTCTCTTGCCTTTTCCGGTGATTTTCCAAATACCTGAATTTTACCCTGATCTGGTTTGATTAACCCCAGGATTAATTTGAGAAGGGTGGTTTTGCCTCCCCCGTTGGGGCCTACAATACTTGCGAATTCACCCTTTTGTATTTGAAGGTTCACATCTTCCAGTATGGGTCTGCTATGATAGGCAAAAGACAGGTTTTCAAAAATAATATCAAGGTCTGTATTCATTGGCCTTCCTTTTTATTGTGCCAGTTTTATCGCTCTGGTTTTATTGCGCCAGTGCCGAGGCAATTGTATCGGCAATGGCCTCCATATTGGACAGGTAATCCAGGGCCAGGGGATCAATGGAAACCACCACACCTTTTATGGCTGCGGCAATTTTCCGGGCTGTGTATCGGTCAAACTGGGGTTGGGTAAATATCACCCTTGCCTTTTTCTGTTTGGCCAATTTTATAATGGAAGACAATTCCTTGCCCTTGGGGGCTTTTCCCATTGTTTCAATGGCTACCTGGTTCATGCCATAGGTATCTGTAAAATATCCGAAAACAGGGTGAAATACAAAAAGGTTCTCTCCTTTAAACCTGTCAAGCTTGATTGTAAGTCTTAAATGAAGGTCATCCAGATCCTTGATAAACCCATTCAGGTTTAATTCATATTTTTCTTTATTTTCAGGATCAAATTTCATCAATGCCTCTGCCATGGTTTGGGCCTGTTTTTTAACCAGCAGGGGGCTCATCCAGATGTGATGATCTTTTCCTTTGAGATCTTTGTTTTGGGGATCATGATCCATCTTTTTTTTATGGCCTGTGTCTTTATGGCCATGGGATTTCATGGTTCTAAATAAAATACCCTGCCGGGTATCAACTATTTCAATGGAATCTGCAATGGAGGATATTTTATGCATGAACCCGTTTTCAAAGGGTGCCCCTATCCGGAAATAAATATCCGATGTGGTCAGTTTTTTAATTTGCTCCGGAGAGGGTGAATATGTGGCAGGATTTTTCCCGGGTTTTACAAGGACATGAACTCCAACATCTTTTCCTGTAATTCTTTCTACAAAATATTTTTGGGGCAATATGCTCACATAAACGCTTTTCAGAGTTCTGGCATGGGTATTGACAGGCTGTATCAGCATAAGACCTGCCAGTAAAATCAGGGAAACAATCAGAACTTCGAAAAAAAGTATCTTGGACCTTTGAAGCAAAATGGCGCTCTGGAGTCTTTTATTCATTTAAAATCCTTTGTTATGGTAAGGAAAGATATGTATGAAAACTTTCTTAATTTATCAAAATTAGCCTCATTTGCCCAGATATAAAAAAGATTTAATCACAAATAAAGGGTTTACCTGTTCCCGGGTTAGTTGTACTCTTGGCTGTTTCTGGCAAAAGACATACAAAACACCATGGCATAGATATTTTATCTGGAGTCTGGGATGAAAAATGCAGAGATGACCCTTGGGGCATCATTATATATTATTTTTTTATGCTTTCTCTTTGGTGGAAACGGGGTGGCCATAAAATTAGGACTCACCGGCCTGAGTCCTTTTACCTCTGCCGGCATCAGATTCTCCATGGCCGTGTTTGCCCTTCTCCTGTGGGCCTGGTATAAAAAAATTCCCCTGGGACTGACCCGGCACCAATGGCCCATGGTCATGATACAATCCTGTTTATTTACCTTTCAGATTTCCTGTTTTCATATCGGGCTTGGGAAAACAACTGCATCCCATGGAGCCCTTATAGCCAATGTACTTCCCTTTGTGGTATTGATCCTTGCCCATTTTTTTATTCCTGGAGACAGAATTACCTTTAAAAAGAGCATGGGCGTTCTTCTTAGTTTCATAGGGGTTGTTCTTCTTTTTTTTGATGAACCAGACTTGAACTCAGATGTGCAGAAAGGGGATATGATTATCCTGTGTGCAGTGTTTTCCTGGGCAATTTCCGCAGTCTTTCTCAAACGGATTATTTCCGGCTTCCATGTGCTTCAAATTACCATGTATCCCATGATATTCAGTGTTCCCTTTTTGTTCCTGGGGGCCCTGATATGGGATGATCCCATGATTAAATTTATCAACCCAACCATTGTCAAGGCATTGCTGTTCCAGTCCCTTGTAGCCACAGCCTTTGGATTTGTTGCCTGGAACACCATGCTCCAAAAATTTGGTGCAACCACCCTTCACTCGTTTATTTTTATCATCCCCCTTTCAGGGGTTTTTTTTGGGGTACTCATTTTGAACGAGCCTGTGACCAATCATTTGGTGGCATCCATCTGCTTTATTTTGGCTGGAATTGTGGTGGTGAACATAAGGAAGAGAAAAAAAAACCTGGTATTTCCCATTCAATAAACCCAGGGTTCATACACCCATAAGCCTTGGATGGATTTTTACACAGAGAAGTTTTTTTCCTGGAAAAGGTGCTGCAGGCTTTTAAAGAATAAATCCTTTATATATGAAAAATCCATAGGTCCCCAGGAGAATACCGCCTGCCCATCTTGGCAGTTTTCCCAGAACAGCGGTTAACAGGAACAGGCCGGCAGCAGCTCCCATAATACTGAAAACAGCAGTTTCAAAGAACAGGGGAATTTGAATGGGGGTGAAGATTGCAAAAACACCAATACACAGGGGAATACAGATATGGCAATCTCCTATCTGGGAGGAATAGGCAATGTCTGACCTGTGGACGGCTGCATAATAAACAGCAAGGAAACCATTGGGAAGGACCATGAGCAGCCCGCTGAGCAGCCCCAGGTTTTCTTTTGCAAATATGCCTTTTCCATTGAGATTAATCCATTCCACCAGGCCGTCAATGCTGGAAAAAATTCCCCAGGCACAGAATCCAATGATGATCAGGTCAAGAATTATCCTTTTTTTTATTCTTCTATTCTCGCGGGCATTGGTTTTTAATACATCAAAAATATGGAACACCTGCCAGAACAGGAAAAGTCCCACCAGCATCAACCCGTCACTGGTATTGATGACCCCATCCCGGCTGACCAGCCACAGGGCCGCCGTAAAAAATATCAAGGCCACAAGGGTCAAAAGCAGGGAAAGATAATTTATCTTGGTTTCATCCTGGGGGGAATGGTTTTTATGGAAAAGATTTAATCCCCAGAGCATGGCGGGAATGGCCAATATCAGGGTCAGATTAGTAACATTGTTGACAAGGCAGTTTTCAAGGACCAGTTGGCCATGGTTGCCGGATTTTGCCATAAGATAGGCAAAGCAGAGATTAGGGAATCCGCTGAAATAGGGCATCACAAGAGTACCCACAAGCGTGCCCTCAAATCCATTTTTTTCCACGGCATTGAGCCGGAAAATCATTAAAAAGGAAGCAGTAAGAAAACAAAGGGTCAACTGCCACAGACCAGGGGTAAACAGGATATCCAAGTATGGGGCAAAGGATTCCGGGATTGCCAGTCTGCCCGTATAGGGTTCTGTCAGGGCCAGGGCACGTTGGAATAGAGTATATATGAATTCCATCATGGGGATATAAATTAAAACCCTGTTCATCGCAACCCCATTTTTGTATTACTACTTGATTTGTATCAATGATTTGGCCATAAAGACCTGATAAGTTCAAATGGTAAGATCAAAAA
>JAOZST010000019.1:31874-33361 GCA_029939535.1 Desulfobacteraceae bacterium
TAAGATCAAAAAATGAAAAATCTTTCAAAAAATGGAACAGGCATGGGTATGTATCCTAAAAAATTGATTATTGAGCCCACCACACGTTGTAATTTTAAATGTGAAATGTGCGTGAAACAATCCCAGGGATGCCAGATAAAAGAGGGTGATCTTGGGTTTGATGTTTTTGAATCCCTGGATCCTTTGCTACCCCAGGCAAACACCATTATATTTACGGGAATTGGCGAGCCTTTATTATACAAAGACCTTGAACTCTGTCTGGAAACGGCCAGATCTAAAATGCCGGGCAAAACCATCCGTGGATTTCAGACAAATGGGAAACTTTTGACTCCAGACCGGGCAATGGCCCTGTTAAAAGCAGGCCTGAATAAAATCTGTATTTCCGTGGATGCCACAGGACCCAGCCTTTTTAATACAGTCCGCCAGGGGGGATGCTTTCTGGATATTGAAAAAGCCCTTCAGTCCCTTGCCCATGCGTCCGCTCAATTCCCCGGGGCCGGACTTGAGATTGGCATTGAATTTGTTCTCATGAAAAAAAACATGGATGAACTGCCCAGGGTCATTGAATGGGCAGGCAGACAAGGCCTTGATTTTATACTGGTTACCCATTTAACAGCCTATGAAAAAGAGATGGAAAAAGAGATTGCCTATATGGATAACTCTGAAACCAGCCTGGCCCTGTTTGAAAACTTTAAAAAAGTTGCCCAGAGAAAAAATCTTGATCTCAGCCAATACAGCAAGATTCCCTTAAAATTTTATAAATCTGAAACAGACAGGGAAATCTATAACCTTGTACAGGAATTAAAAGACCAGGCATTAAAAGAGGGTGTTTATATCAACATGTTTCATCTGATGAATGAAGATCCTGTTTATTTTCAGCAGATAAAAGAGATTTTTTACAGATCCCAAACCCTGGCAGTCCAATACGGCATTGACCTGACCCTGCCTGAAATCCGGCCTAAAACAAAGAGGCATTGCCCCTTTGTGGAGGAAGATGCCATGTTTGTTACCTGGGAAGGGAAAGTTTCTCCCTGCTATTTTCTCTGGCATGAATACCAGGTTATGAGAATCGGATACAACAAATCAGTGACACCTGTATTTTTTGGCAATGTCCTGGAGCAACATCCCTTTGATATCTGGAACAGCCATGAATTTATGGATTTCAGGAACAATGTGAAAGCCTATGATTATCCCAATTGTCATTCCTGGTGTGAAATTCGGTGTGACTATGTGTTGGACCAGCCTTTTTATCAGGATTGTTTTATAAATAATATTCCCTGTGGTGATTGCCATTGGAACCTGGGGTTTTTAAATTGTCTTACCTGAGACAAAAGTAATCATGGAAAAATTTACTTAAAAATCAGATAGATATAAAAAAGCAAAAAAAAACAAAAAAAGATTTGACATAAGTTTTAAATTCGTGCATTATCCATCGGTCTTCACGAGAGACGGATTAAGTGTCCTCGGGGAGTTTTTTTTTGAGTGAG
>JAOZST010000124.1:0-11214 GCA_029939535.1 Desulfobacteraceae bacterium
TTGGTTTTTTTAATAATGATGTGTTGTATTTTCCGGATAAAACAAATATAAGTAAAGGTCATGATGGCAGTAAAATATATTGAAAAATTTGGCGGTTCAATTCTATATACCATTGGGTCCCTTGGAAGGATCACTCTTTTTTTTATTTCCGGTTTGACCCAGGTTTTTGTCAGACCTCTTCAATTGGATAAAATTCTTGATCATGCCTGGTTTATAGGGGCAAAATCCCTGTTTGTAATTGTATTAACCGGACTTTTCACGGGAATGGTCCTGGGGCTCCAGGGGTTTTATACTCTTGTTACATTTGGATCTGAGGCTGCTTTGGGTTCAGCAGTTGCCCTGACCCTGATAAGGGAACTGGGACCGGTTCTTGCTGCAATCATGATCACTGCCAGGGCTGGTTCTGCCATGGCTGCTGAAATTGGTGTCATGAGGATATCCGAACAGATTGATGCCCTGAAAACCATGCAGATAAACCCCATCCGCTTTGTGTTTTCGCCACGGATTGTAGCAGCAATGATAAGCTTTCCTCTGTTAACGGCTATTTTTGATGTTGTGGGAATTTTTGGAGGATATATTACAGGTTCTCTGCTGCTGGGAATTAATCGTGCAATATACATGGACAAGGTCATTAAAAGTACTCAGATGATGGACATTGCCGGTGGATTCTTAAAATCATTTGTATTTGCAATTGTTGTCACCAGTGTCTGCTGTTATCGTGGATACTATGCTCATTTAGCAGGTGATGGTGCATTTGGTGCCAAGGGAGTTTCCATGGCAACCACCAATTCTGTAGTCCAGTCCTGTATCTATATATTGATTGTTGACTATATTATTACTTATTTCCTGGTGTAAAGATAATGATTCCGCCATTGATCCAGTTTGAAAATATAAAAAAAAGTTTTAATGCTGTTCAGGTGCTCAAGGGTATCAATCTTTCCATTCATAAGGGAAAGATTACAGCGGTTATCGGAATGAGCGGTACAGGCAAATCTGTTTTGCTAAAGCATATTATTGGACTTATTCATCAGGATTCAGGCAAGCTTTTAATTAATGGCAAGCCAATGGATTCTCTGCCCAAAAAGAGAGGGCATCTTTTTTTAAGCCAGCTCAGCTACATGTTTCAGGAAAATGCATTGTTTGATTTTCTAAATGTTTATGATAATATTGCACTGCCTTTGACAGAGACATCAAAAAATCCAAATTCCATTGTTATCAAGCAAAAAGTAAAAACAAGGATGCAGGAACTTGGTCTTGGTCCCATTGATCATAAATTCCCATCCCAGCTTTCCGGTGGAATGCGAAAACGGGTAGCCCTGGCACGTGCCCTGGTTACAGACCCGAAGGTGGTTTTGTTTGATGAGCCAACAACCGGGCTTGATCCAGTCAGAAAAAAAAAGGTTCACAAAATGATCCTGGAATATCAGCAGCAATTCGGATTTACAGCAGTTATTGTAAGCCATGACATTCCAGGAATTTTTGATATAGCCCAGCATATTGCCATGCTTGATGGTGGCAGGATTATTTTTGAAGGCACCAAAGACGAAATTTTAAATTCTCACAGTGAAACGGTAAATGCTTTTATCCGGGGCGAAGAAAGGTTGTGTTTCATATAAAAACCGGCCTGGAATAGCCAAAAGATTAACAAAGGACAAAATGGAAAAAAGAAAAATTGAATTATATGTGGGCCTTTTTGTTATTATAGGAATGATCAGTGCTGGCTATTTGATTACCGTTCTAGGGGAGTTCAGCTTTTTTCCCCGGAACCGATATTCTGTCCATGGGTATTTTTCTTCTGCTTCAGGATTAAAGCCTGGAGCCAGGGTAGAAATAGCAGGCGTTGAAATAGGAATAGTTTCTGAAATCAGTATAGACCTGGAACAGCTCACTGCAAAAGTCAGTTTCAGTATAGACAAAAAAATGGAATTACCCGAAGACAGTATTGCCTCAATAAAAACTTCTGGTATAATAGGCGAAAAATACATTGATATTTTACCAGGCGGGTCAGATTTAATGCTGGAAGACGGGGACGAAATTTCTAATACTGAATCATCCCTTGATATTGAATCCCTGGTAAGAAAATTCATCTTCAGCAATGAAACATTATAATGATAAATCATAGAATGAATTGAGAAAAGGGTGCAAATGAAACAATATGTTTATGTCTATTTCTATATCCAGGTCTGTTTGCTGTTCCTGGGGATTCCCTTCTCCAGCACAGGATGGGCAGAAGAATCTACAGGGATCAATCCCATTGTTAACAATATGTCCCAATCCTTAAATGATGATTTTTTTGAAGATGATTTCATTGAAGATGAACATACCATATCTGATCCAATTTATTTTTTTAATTATGCCATGTATTCATTTAATGATGTTTTATATTTTTATGCATTAAAACCCATTGCAAAAACATATAAAGCTATTGCCCCCACGCCTGTTCGCAGGGGAGTCAGCAATTTTTTCCATAATCTTTTATTTCCTGTAAGATTTATGAATAATCTCCTCCAGGGCAAACTTGAGGATGCCTCGGATGAGATTGGAATTTTCCTTACCAATTCTACTATAGGAGTTCTGGGTTTTAACCAATTTGCCCAAAAGCACTTGGATATGGAAACTTCCCATGAAGACCTGGGTCAGACCCTTGGGTCCTATTCCATTGGTGATGGATTCTACCTGGTATTGCCCTTACTTGGACCTTCAACCCTCAGGGATGCCCTTGGCAGGGCAGGGGATTCCTTTATTACCCCTGTCAATTATGTGGAACCCTGGGAACTGTCCTGGGGCATGGTTGCCTATGATAAAATCAATAGTACATCCATGAGGATAGGGGAATATGAGGCTTTAAAGGAAGCATCACTTGATCCCTATATAGCCATTAGAAATACCTATATTCAAAATCGCCGAAGCCTGATTAAAAGATAGTTCTCGCACAAAGGCACCACCTCGCACAAAGACACCACTAAGAAAAATACAATCTTTATTCTTTTAAGGCTTTTTGCAAATCAAAGGCCGAACAATTCAGGACGCCGGTTGGGCAGAAAATACCTCATTCTGTGGGATCTAACCCTTTTCAGGGCTGCCAGATCAATATCAACATAGTGGATTTTTTCTTCTGGAGTAACGAATTTAGAAACAATATTACCGTCCGGGCCGATGAGGAGTGCCAGTCCAGGAAATTCCAGGCCTTTTGTGTTATTGCCTGTCTGATTCAGGGCAGCCACAAAGACCCCGTTGTCAAATGCCCTTGCAGTCAAATGACGCATCCATGAAAGGTATTTTTCCCGGGAGCTGCCCCTGGGGGAAGCATGGGGAATGATAATAAGATCTGCCTGCTTAAGGGCCATGGCTGTTGAAAGCTCAGGGAAATGCGCATCATAACAGAGCTGAATCCCGAAATGAATATTTTTGTTCTGGAAAACCTTGATACTATTTCCCGGCGAAAAATAGGCTTTTTCATTGGGAGCAGTATGAATCTTACGATAATGTTCAACAGCAGAACCTGGTTGAAACACAAGGTGGGTGGCATAAATCCGATGGTTTGCAGCCTTTTCTGCCATGCCGGTTAGAATGGATATATCAAATTTATTTGCTGCATTGGAAAGTGTTTGAATCAATTGCTGGTCAAGGGGTTGTGCAATGGATAATATTTTTTGGCCTGCCAGATACCCGGTTAAATTCATTTCAGGAAAAACTACCATATCTGCTTTGTTCAAAGCGGCCTGGGAAATGACCTCAATGGTTGCAGAAAGATTTTTTTTAAATTCACCTGGGATACTTTTTTGAACACTTAGTGCAAGCTTTATTTGTGCAAGCTTTATTCCATTCATAGTTTAAAATTGGCAGAGATTTTAAACACCCTTGTGGCAGGCAGGTTTAATATGGTCTTTACTCCGGTTTTTTCAGAGATTTCTGTAAGGTTTTCTTTAATAATTTCCATGGAAGGGGCAATAAAGGTAAACCAGATATTAAAATTGTGGTCCCGTCTGTAATTGTGGGTAACTCCTGAATAGGAGTTGACGGTTTGTTTAAACAGGTCTATTTTTTCTTCTTCCACCATGGCGGCACAAAGGGTTGAATGGTAACCAAGCCTGTCCGGGCTGAAGTTTCCGCCAATTCTTCGGATCAGCTTCTGATCCTTCATGGTGTTAATCCTGTTGATGAGTTCCTCTTCTGAAAGATCAAGTTTTTCAGCAATATTTTTGAATGGTCTTGGATCAATGGGAAAATTGAGCTGGATATAATTCAGGATTTTTTTGTTGGTTTCATCAAGTAGCGGCATTATTTTACTCCCAACCAGAATACCATACTAAATTCCTTAGTTCATTAAGTAAATATTATATAATAAAGGCTCTGTTGCAGCAACAGAGCCTTTAGAAACACACAAACAAATGAATAGTAAATTAACTATACACAACCAGTCGGTTTTGGAAGACCAGCCATTTTACAAGCACCTTTACCAGGTCCCGAGGGAAACAATTCATATATATGTTTCAGTTTGAATTTGGTAAGCTTGGAAAGAACACGAACCATGGGTGCAATCCCATTTTTTTCATAGTAGTCCTGAAGGACCTTTACAAGCTTCCAGTGTTCGTCAGTCAGTTCTTCGATCCCTTCCTGACCCTTTACATAATCTACCCACTCTTCACAATACAGATTGTAGTCAAGAAGGAATCCGTCTTCATCTATTTCAAATGCTTTTCCGTTAAAATCAATTGTTGCCATCTAAAATTACCTCCATTAAAAAGTTTTTACTTATCATTTTCAGACATACCGTCTTTGCTTCAATATCCGCCTTGATATTCGCGAATTAAACATATCCCAGCATCCAATGCTTGTCAACAAAGAATCATTCCAGATAAAAAAAATTCCAGGGCTCTGAAACCGCCTTGTTTTAATACTCCTTGGGGGTAAGGTTTATTTCATCAAGGGTAAATACCGGCCCGTCTTTACACACCAGTTCCTTTCCTATATTACATCGTCCGCACATTCCAATACCGCATTTCATCCTGTTTTCCAGGGACATGATTATCTGGTGGGGTTTGTAGCCCAATTGCGTCAGGGATGGCTGGGTGAATTTAATCATAATGGGAGGGCCGCAGATGATGGCATAGGTATCTTCATCCGCCCTGGGGGCATTCTGCTCAACCACCTGGGGCACAAAACCGGTATGGTATTTCCAATCAGGATCATCTGTACCATCCACTGTAATGTGCATATTAATGTCATCCCGTTTTTCCCATTCATAGAGTTCTTCTCTGTAGAGCAGCATGCCAGGAGATCTTGCCCCGTAAACCACATCAATATTCTTGAATTTTAATCGATTGCCGGGATCCAGCATATAAACAATGGAGGACCGCAGGGTTGTAAATGCAAATCCACCGCCAATGATCACAACATTTTTGTTTTCCAGTTTTTCCCAGGGGTACCAATTGCCCAGGGGGCCTCGAATACCCATTATATCACCGATCTTCATATTGTGAAGATGGGCCGTGACCACTCCTGTCCTGAAAACAGTAAATTTTACAAATCCTTTTTCTACGGGTGATGATGCAATGCCAATGGGAATCTCTCCCACTCCTGGAATGGACAATTCAGCAAATTGTCCGGCCTGAAAGGCAAATTTTTCTTCATCCCCTTTATTTAAAAAAACAAATTTAAATGTTTTAAGGGATTTGTCTTCAGTTGCAATTTCAATATCATCAATGCGAACTGGATATGGCAAATAGGGGTTTTCCATGTATTCTACTCCTTGGGTTCGCTGGTTGTTTGTTCAAAGGTGTTCATGGTAAGGGCAACCTCACGAATGTCGATATTGACAGGGCAGCTTTTTACGCACCTGCCGCAGCCCACGCACATGATTCCCTGGTCATATTTATCAAGAAAGTATTTGAGTTTATGCATGAATCTCTGCCTGACCCGTTGAACCTTGCTTGCCCTTGGGTTATGCCCTGTGGCATGGCGGGTAAATAACGGTGACATGCAGGTATCCCAGTTCCTGAATCTTAGGGCCTCTTTCTGCTTGGTTTCATCCTGGATGTCAAAGCACCAGCAGGTGGGGCAGACATAGGTGCAGGTTCCGCAATTTATACAGGGAAATGCAATATCATCCCAGAAAGGTGCCTCGTGGAGTTCCAGAATGGTCTTTTCCCCGAGCTTGTCAATGTCCACACGGGATATAATATTGTTTTCTGCTTCTTTTCTTAATATATCAAATAATACCTGGCTTTCCTTTTCATCGGCCAGGTCATCAAAACCGCAGGCAGATGCATAGGCTTCACCCTTTGGGGTGAGAACCTTTGCCAGGTATTTATCATCAAGGTCTGCCAGAAGGATATCAAGGCCTTCTTCACAAAAGGGACCAGTTCCCAGGGAAGTTGAAAAATCAAAGGGCCCTGGTTTTGTAATGCCAAGCCCGATAAAAGTTGTTGCTTCATAGGCATCACACCAATAGGGGTCTTTAAACTCTTTGGTATCAAAATTGAGGTTAAGAATTTTTATGGCCTTTGCATCATAGGGTCTTATGCCCAGAACTGCACGGGGTGTATAGCTGTTCTCAGCCCGTTTCATTATATGGTGATCTTCAATGGATTCATTGAGACTGGCATGTAAAATTTTTTCTGTCTGGGGAAAAAGAATGGATTTTGCCGACATGATTGATTCATGATATTCCATTTCCGGCTGAATATCAGCACCCAGTTTTTTTATCTGGCATCCGTTTTCATCTGTCACCGGTCCAAAAAGCTGATACGTGTCTCTGGATTTATCAATGCCTTGGGTCCAGTTATTTTTATCAATGGTTATGAATTTCATTGTATGCCTCTTTGTTTACTTGATAAAATCATCAGGATCATCCGGACTGTAAGCATCCAGAGGAGGACGTTTGGTAACATCAAGGCCGGCTTCCCAGCCAAAGAGTTCCAAAGAGTCTTTGTTCAGCTTCCTTGTAAAATCCCTGACATTGATTCCCATGGGACAGGCTTCAACACATGCCCCGCAATCCGTACACCGTCCGGCACAATGGAAGGCCCTTAAAAAATGAAAGGTATTTACATCAGTTTTATTCTGGCCCTTACCCACCCATTGGGGACTTGATTCATCCACAAAGCAGGTCGGACAATAACACAGGGGACATGCGTTTCTGCAGGCGTAACACCTGATACAGTTTTTTGTCAGGTTTTCAAAATACTGCCACTTGGCATCCAGGTCCAACGCTTCAATGAGATCAACGTCGGGAAAGGGATTTTCAAGGCTTTGTTCTTCCACAGGGTCTGTTGCAAGAACATCATGGATCACAGGATTTTTATGGGTGCAATAAAGGCAGTTTCCCCTTAAATAGTCTTGTTTTTTCAGGGTAAGGGTTTTTAATCGGGAGGAAACGATCAAAGAGTCATTGTCTTCAGAAAAATCAATTACTTCGTCTTCAAAAAGTCTGGAGATTTTGTGTTTGTCCACCATGCCTGAGCAGGGTACACCAATAATATAGATCTGGTCCCTTTGAATCTGGTTTTCAACAATATGGGTGACAATATTTCTTGAGTCGCATCCCTTGGCAATAATTGCTATTTTGCCTTTTTCCCCGGCAACGTAGTTTGCTCTGGAAACATAGTTGGCAAGGTTAAGTCCGCATGTTGAATTAAAAACAAGTTTTTCCACGTCTTTTTTTGACTGGATGGCAATAGGACTTGTTGCCATGGGAATGGTTCCCTCTGCAAAACCAATCACTTTTTCAACTTCACCTTTTTCAAGGAGGTCAGCAGAAAGCTCCCTGATTTTTTTAATACAGGTATCCATAAAAATTACCTTTTTAATTATAGTCCTTTACAAATTTTTTATTGGGTTCAAGGGCTTTAACCCTGTCTGAAATCTCCTTTACAACGTCCACAAATTTGGTGGCTTCTGCGGAAGAGATCCAGGAAAAATGGACCCTGTCCCTATCAATTCCCATGTGCTCAAGAAGGTTGCCCATTAAAGCGAATTTCCTGCGTGCATAATAATTACCGTCCAGGTAATGACATTCTCCGGGATGTCAGCCAGACACCCACACGGCGTCTGCGCCTTCCCTCAGGGCAGAAAGGATAAATTTAGGACTCATCCTTCCTGTGCAGGGAATTCGGATCACCCTTATATCAGCAGGGTACTGCATTCTGCTGACCCCGGCAAGATCAGCTGCACCATAACTGCACCAGTTACAGAGGAAGCTGGTTATTTTGATTTTTTTATCTTCCATTATTCATATCTCCTTAAACAGCAGCATCAGCTGTATTTTTTTTCTTTTCAGCAGCTGATTTTTTATCAGCAGCTGATTTTTTTTCGACGTCTGTTTTGTTTTCAGGGAGTAGTTCATCCTCAAATTTATCATCCTGGGTAAATATCTGGGCAAATATCTGATTATTGTCAAATCCTTTTAAATGCAGGGCCCCTGATCTGCAGGACGCAACACATAATCCGCATCCCTTACAGAGCACAGGGTTGACCTGGGCTTTCCCCTCAAAACGGCCTTCTTTGTCAAAGGACGGAGCGGAAAATGGACAGATGGAAACGCATACACCGCAGGAACTGCAGATCTCCTGGTCCACCATGGCAATGGTTCCGTCCATGTTCATTTTCTTTTTGGCAAGAAGGGTAACCGCCCTTGTGGCAGCTGCCTGGGCCTGGGATATGGACTCGTCAATGGGTTTGGGAGCATGGCCAAGGCCGCAGATGAATACACCATCTGTTGAGCAGTCAACAGGTCTTAGTTTGGCATGGGCTTCCATGAAAAAACCATCAGCATTCTGGGTGGCTTTATACATGGCTGCAAGCTTATTCCCCTTTTCAGGGACAATGGCAGAGGCAAGAACAATGAGATTGCTTTTTATCTCCATTTTCCTTCTAAGTGAGGTGTCGGAAAAAACCACCTGCAGATGATCTTCTTTCCCTTTCACTTTAAGTTCTTTTTCAAAATCAAATTTGATAAATTGTATGCCTTTTTCCCGGGCCTGGGTATAAAGATCTTCCCTTAATCCAAAGGCACGCATATCCCGATACAATACAAACACTTTCATTTCAGGAGTTATTGATTTTAATTTCAAGGCGTTCCTGATGGATTGAGTGCAGCAGACTTTTGAACAAAAGGGACGTTCAGGTATTCTTGAACCCACACATTGGATAAAGACTGCAGTGTTCAAGGATTTGAGATCCTCATCATTATTTAAAAACTTCTGGTCCAGTTCAAGCCCTGTTATTACACGGTCATCTTCTCCGTAAAGATGTTCCTGGGGTTTTAGCTCGGAAGCTCCCGTGGAAATAATGGTGATGCCATGCTTCAGGGTATCTTTGGTACCATTTTCATTGATATGGGTTTCAAAATTTCCAACAAATCCATCAACATCTGTTATCTCTGTATTCAAATGAATATGGATTAATTTATTTTCTTCAACAGACTTTATCATTGATTTAAGATGGGTCTGGACATCTTCTTGCTGCCAAGTCTGATAGATCTTGTTTGCCTGGCCCCCAAGCCTGTCTTCCTTTTCCAGGAGATGGGTGTGATATCCCTGATCGGCAAGTGTTTTTGCCGCCATTATTCCTGCAACACCTCCACCGATAACCAGGCCTGCCTGGTCAATTTCAAGGGTGGGTTCTGTCAGGGATTCGTGCAAAGCAACCTTGGCTGTTGTCATGCGTACCAGGTCTTTGGCTTTCTGGGTTGCTTTTTCATGCTCTTTGGCATGTATCCATGAACATTGGTTCCGAATATTTGCCATGTCAAAAAGATATTTATTGATACCGGCATTGGTCAGTGTTTCCTGGAACAGACCTTCATGGGTCTTGGGTGTACAGGCTGCTATGACAACCCGGTTCAACTGTTTTTCCTTTATAATGTCTGAGATGGCATCCTGGGTATCCTGGGAACAGGAAAACATGTTCTCATCGGCATATACGACATAGGGCAGTTTTTTTGCCATTTCAACAACAGCAGGCACATCAACCACACCTGCTATATTGGTCCCGCATCTGCAGACAAAAACCCCTATTCGCGGGGCGTCTCCTGTTATATTAATCTCTTCTGGAATTTTTTTGGTTTTGGTGAGGGACCACCTGGATTCCCTGAGGTTTATGCCTGCCATACCGGCGGCAGCACTGGATTCAATAACAGAGGAGGGAATATCTTTAGGGGCTTCAAAAGCTCCGCAGATGAAAACACCCGGTTTTGAGGTCTTGACCGGTTCAAAACTATTGGTGGTAACAAAATTATAGTGATCAAGGCTGATATCCATTTTGCCTGCCAGCTCAACAGCTTCACTTCCAATGCACAGTCCAACGGACAATACCACAATATCAAACTCTTCTTCCTGCCTGATTCCGGATTCATCTATGTAATTAAGAATCTGCATGCCTGTTGCAGCATCGGGAACTATATTGGTGATTCTGGATTTAACAAATCTTATTCCAGACTCATCTCTGCCCCTGTTATAGAAATGTTCATAATCTTTTCCATGGGTTCTGATATCCATATAAAAGATTGCTGTATCCAGAGGATCAGGGCTGTGTTCCTTGGCCAGCATTGCTTCCTTGACAGCATAGGTACAGCAGACAGAGGAGCAGTACCCATTGGAACCTAAATGGTTGTCCCTTGAACCTATACATTGGAGCCAGGCTATTTTTTTTGGTTCTTTTTTATCGGAAGGCCTTACCAGATGCCCTTCATAGGGTCCGGCAGAAGAAAGTATACGTTCAAATTCAAGACTTGTTACAATATTTTTGGATTTATTATACCCATAAACATCATGTTCGCCAGGGTCATAGGGTTTGCAGCCTGAAGAGATAATAACAGACCCCACATTCAGGGTGATATCTTTTTGCTTGTCTTTATAATTGATTGCATTGGTGGGGCATACTTTTTCACAATTCCCACATTTTCCCCTTGTAAGGTAAATACAGTTTTCTGCATCAATTGAATATTTTAAAGGCACTGCCTGGGCATATTTTACATAGATTGCTTTTCTTTTCCCAAGTCCCTCATCATATTCATCATCCACTTTTTTGGGACACTTTTCAGCGCATAGACCGCAGGCAATGCATTTGTCCATATCAACATATCGGGGATGCTGGACAATATCCACAGTAAAATTACCTTCTTCACCATTTATATTTTTAACTTCAGACAGGGTTAAAAGTTCAATATTTATATGCCGGCCGACCTCGACCAGTTTTGGTGAAATAATTCAC
>JAOZST010000295.1:0-2944 GCA_029939535.1 Desulfobacteraceae bacterium
GGTCTTCTGAAATATGAATCAAGAACCGGGTATGAGATTAAGCAAACGATGGATCAATCAACCGGCTATTTCTGGCATGCCAAGCAAAGTCAAATCTATACAACGCTTAAAAAACTGGAACAAGAAGGACTGGTCAATTCCCACCCTGAACCTCAGGAGCACCGCCCTGACCGACGGGTTTATACCATAACGGAACCTGGGGAAAAGGCATTGCAAAAATGGCTATTACAACCCGTGACCAAGCTTGATACAACCAAGCAGCTATTACTTCTGAAATTATTTTTTTCTGGAAAACTGGAAAAACAAGTCCTGCTGACACAATTGCGGCTGATGCGCAACCTTCACGAACAACAAGCTGAACTGTACAAAACCGAAACACCGGATTTCATTGATGAGATAACCGCTCTTCAACCTGAATTGCGGCAGGATGCGCACCTGTGGGATGCGACGCGCCGTTTTGGCAAGTCATATGAAGAAATGTATGTTCGCTGGTTGGATGAGACCATTACCATGGTGGATACGAAATTTTAAGAAGTTCAGGAGTATAAAAAAAATTTACCTACTATATAATTAATTATATATAAATATATATTTTGGAGGTGTAAAATGAAAAAAATTTATTTGTCAGTGACTGTTTTTATTATCACAACTTTTGTTTCCATGGCGTACGCTCAAACAGGAACACTCCGTGTTGAGATTTCCGAGATTGACGAAATAAAAGGATTGATGTCAATCGGACTGTATTCAAATGAAGAGGGATTCCCTGATAAAGGAAAGGAGTACAAAGGAGCAGAAGTTGAAATAACCGGCCAAATAACTGTCCATACCTTTAAAGATATTCCTTTTGGCACCTATGCAATAGCCATTTTTCACGATATAAATTCAAATGGCAAGCTTGATAAGAATTTTTTAGGAATACCTACAGAAGGGTATGCTTTTTCAAATAATCTATTTGGTGCTTTTGGTTCACCACCCGGCTTCAAGGATGCCTTATTTGAAGTTAGCGGGAATAGGACTGTAAAAATCAAGATGGAATATTAAACAGAGAGGATATATGAAATTCATCATAAAATATTTACCCTTTGCCGGAATCATTGCGATAAACTCCCTGGCCATTGCCGGAAGCTATCGTCTGGAAAATCTTAAACCTTATGTTCTGGGAATCAGCGCCATCGTGTTGTTGAATCTCATTATCGCATTTGTATTTAAAGTAAAAAGCTATTTTATCTATGGCGTTTCCGGCATTGTCATCATCGGAGCGCTCTCAGTTTATTTATTTCCATCACTCGGGCAGATATACCTGGAAAATGCCATTACAGGTTTATATCTGGGTTTGTTTTTGGTTGCATTATTTCCGCCTTTACTCAAATTTGATCCTTTTACGTATGAATTTTCAAAAAAAAATTACCCTGACGTCATCACAAAAACAGATCAATTTAGAAAGATCAATATCATCATCAATTATATCTGGGCGATTTTGTTTGGCATCTGTATTATTTTATCCCTTATAAAATATACCGATGATCCAAGCATGCAGATTATTATCTCAAGTATTGTCCCAATCTTTTTACTGCTATTTATCGGCATCCCAATAAATATAAAATTACCACCGATTTTAATGCAGTCAACTCAAGGAGAACAGCTTCATTTTAAATCAATAAAAGAGCTGTTCGAAGCCATGCCTTTCGGATTAAATACAAAACTGGCCAAGGGAATTGATACTGTTGTTCAATTCCACTTAACAGGTGCGGAACATATTGATGGATATTTGATCATAAAAGATTGTCACTGCACATATGCCAATGGCATTCATCCAGATCCCAAGACAACGATCAGGGCAGATTCCAAACTATGGCTTGCCATTTCAAACAACGAAGTTTCCGGGGATAAGGCATTTATGAATAAGGAATATACAGTTGATGGTGATATGGGCATATTATTAAAATTCAGTGAATTGTTCGCGCCGTCAACTGAGAGCGAAGAAGAATTAAAGCAAAAACCAAAAACAATAAAATTTGAATATAAAACATTTGAACCCGGACGAATTAAAAATATTGTTGTTTTTGATGGCGGCCCGCGAAACACTAAATTCAGTAAAACCACCTTTATGGTGAATCATTTTTGCAAGGGAGCTAAATCAGCAGGTGCCCAAATTGACTATATTAAACTCAAAGACATGAAAATACATCCCTGCACTGGTTGTTATACATGTTGGACAAAAACGCCGGGAGAATGTATCTATGACGATGATATGACCGATCTGAGATTGAAATTTCGAAAAGCGGATTTGATTATTTATGCTTCACCCCTTTATATCTTCAGTGTCACCGGCATAATGAAGAATTTTTTAGACCGGCTTTTACCGAATATAAAACCCTACATGTTAATTAAAAATGGAGAAACAATGCATCCATACCGCTATCCGGAAGATAAGCTGCAGGGTTTTGTTGTGTTCAGCGCTGCCGGATTCCCCGAAGTCGACCATAACTTTGATGGATTAAAATCAATGTTCAGGTGTCTTCACAGCCACTCTGAAAACGCATCTCTTATGGGTGAATTCTATATGCCGGGAGCTGAGCTTATTGCCCAGCCTGTTTATGCTGAAAGACGAAAAAAAGTTGAGCAGGCTTGCTTAAACGCTGGAGCTCAAGTGGTACAAGAAAATAAAATCAATACGGAGTTTATGAAAACTGTGTCCGACGTAGGGATTACACAGAAAAAATTTCAGGAGCAGGCAGATTACTTCTGGGAATCATTAGACGGGAAATCGTCATATCTTAAAAGTTCTCCTAAATTGGAATACGCCAATGACAATTAAATATATACAACCAGTTTTACCAAATTCTGGTGACAAACTTGTAGCCCGTGTTTACCCTCAGATCAAAAAATAATTTGGTGCGCTTGCAGAACCGTTTACGCTTCATTCACCTTCTCCCCAATTGCT
>JAOZST010000125.1:0-11132 GCA_029939535.1 Desulfobacteraceae bacterium
AAGTCCGGCCAATGGTTTATCGATTATTGATCTTGATATGGATTATTTCCGTAATATTGCAGGATAATGACAGCAGTTTGATAATAAAAGAATCTGGTGTTTTCGCCTGGATACCAACATTAACATCTGTATCAAGACAATCCATTTTTTCTGGTAAAGCGCCTTATTATTTCCCATCCTCAATCAAAACAACCAACAATGAAGAAAAGCTATGGAAACAGTTTTGGGAAAACAACAATTTATCCAGGCTTGATACTGCATATAAAAGAGGGTTAAGCGACGGAGATGTGGAAAGTATCATGGACTCGATACTAAACCCTGGGAAAACAAAAGTTGTTGGGCTGGTAGTCGATAAAATAGACAAGATAATGCATGGAATGCAGCTTGGTTCAGCAGGGATGCATAATCAGATCAACCAATGGTGTCAAAAAGGTTTTCTTCTGTCATTGATAAACTTTTTGTTGAATAATGGATACGATGTCTGGATGACATCAGACCATGGAAATATTGAATGTACAGGTAAGGGGAAACCGTCTGAAGGTGTAATTGCAGAGACAAGAGGTGAGCGAGTTCGAATCTATCCATCTGAAGAATTAAGGTCCCAGGTGGCAAACAAGTTTGACTTTTCAAAAGAATGGAGACCCGTTGGCCTACCTGCAAATTATTTTCCACTTGTTGCAGGTGATAAAGATGCGTTTACGAATATGGGGAATACAGTAGTCGGTCATGGAGGCATTTCAATAGAGGAAGTCATCGTGCCGCTGGTCAATTTTAAAAGGAAATCACGATGGCAATTAAAAGACACGAGAAATTAGGAATAAAACAGATTATCCAAATCGAATGGATGGATCGTGTTGTGCAGATGCTTCTTGCCGGGATGTCTGAAACTGATATCCGGAGAGACCTGGATGAATACCTCACGGACCAGGGAACCAAAGGCGGAACTGGCAAACGAAGTGAGAATACCAAAAAAAAGGCGATAGGGATACTTGGCTCATGGTTTCCCAAAGATAAAGAGCTTGTACCGTTTTGTGAATCAGCTTTGAAGTTAGCAAGTTCAACTCAACCATCAGAATGGCTTCCGCTGCATTGGGCTGTGATATCGGCTTCTTATCCATTCTGGTTTAATGTAGCAAAACAAGTTGGTCGGATATTGAACCTTCAGGATAAGGTAACGCAAAGACAGATTTTTGACCGACTGAAAGAACAATACGGTGATAGAGAAACCGTGGCCCGGATCGCCCGTTATACAGTGCGATCTTTTGTTTCTTGGAATGTCCTCAGAGATTCAAAGAAAAAGGGTTGTTATGAAATAAGTGGTAGCCACATTGTCAGCGACTCCAATGTCGCTATCGTACTGTTTGAGTCTGCATTACATGCTTTGCCAGAGGGGAAATGTGCACTGGGAGGTTTAACTAATAATCCTGGATTTTTCCCATTTCAGATTCCCATATTAAATGCGGGTTATATTGCACAGAACTGTGACCGCATTGACGTTGTTCATTATGGTTTTGACGATGAACTTCTAAAATTGAATACAAATTCATGACATAATCAAACCGATGGCTCTAATTTGCGAGGCTTCAGATTTTTATCGGAAATCAATTTTGATTTTTTTAGCTATCTTTAATTTTTTTCACTGTGGACTATGCCAAAAACGCCACCACCTAATGGCGAATTTAACAGGGAATGACTATTATTAAAAGGTATTTGGCACCGAGAATTGCTATATGTCTTTACATGAAATTGCAATATTGATACAAATCAATGGTATTCGGTAAAATTCATTTAGAAAATCTTGATATGACAACCAGGGGCAGGAAATTTATAGGAAAGTGATCATGAATCCAAAAATAGACTTGAATGTTGTAAACAATATTTTTCCCGGCCTTGATACTACTCTTCAGACAATCCTCCATAACCGGCTGGATCATTTTTATGATTGTTTTGAAAAGAGTGGGCATGACATGGAAAATGAGCTGCTGCAGGCACCGGATTTGATCCGGGTCATGTTGTTCAGCGAATATATTGCTGTAAATATATCCAGGAGCCCGGGTATTTATCAGGAACTGGTAAATACCGGGGAGCTGTCTATTTCCTATTCCGATTATACTTATTTAAATAAACTTGAAAAAAAGATGTCCCAGAAGTCCCTGGACATGACTTTTGTAAAAGAGAGCCTGCTGTCCTTTAAATTATATGAAACCATTCGTATTGGATGGAGGGATCTGACGGGCTCGGCAAATTTGGAAGAAACCTTAAGGGATCTTTCAAACCTTGCTGAGGCTTGTGTGAAATATGGGTTTAAATTCCTGTATGATGAACTTTGCCAGAGTCTTGGTGTCCCAGTGGACCATGATGGAAATTTTCAAGAGATTATTGCCCTTGGCATGGGCAAGTTAGGGGCCAGGGAATTGAATTTTTCATCTGATATTGATTTGATTTTTGTCTATCCAGAGGAGGGGTATACCAATGGAGAAAATCCAATTTCCAATGATGAATTTTTTACAAAACTATGCCGCAGGTTTTTAAAACTTTTTACCATGGGCAACGGCATTAACTTTTACCGGGTGGACACTAGGTTAAGGCCCTTTGGTGACAGCGGTCCCCTTGTCATGAGCGCGGCAGCCTTTGAAGACTATTACCAGGCCCAGGGCCGGGAATGGGAACGGTATGCCATGATAAAGGCCAGGCCTGTTGCAGGGGGCATTGATGAAGGGTATGAGCTGCTAAAGGGGTTAAACCCCTTTATTTACCGCAGGTATTTTGATTATGGTTCCTTTGACTCTTTCAGGGAAATGAAGCAGAGGATCACCCTTCAGGTAAGGAATTCAAAGCTTAAGGATAATATAAAGCTGGGAGCCGGTGGTATCCGGGAGATTGAGTTTTTCGGCCAATTGTTCCAGCTTATCCGGGGCGGAGTTGAGCCCGGACTCCAGGAACAGCAGATCTTAAAGGTTTTGGATCTTTTGCAGGTTCATCAATGCATCCATGAAGATACTAAAAATGATTTGCAGGCTGCCTATATCTTCCTGCGTAAGGTGGAGAACCGGCTCCAGGAATATCAGGATCTCCAGACCCATGATATTCCGGCCGGGGCTGATCAGCGTCAGATTCTGGCACTGTCCATGGGGTTTGATTCCTTTGATGAATTTAACATTGCCCTTTCAAGGGTTCTGGAGTTGGTTCACGGGCATTTTTCCCTGTTGCTGGTGACGGAACAGGAGGAGGATACTGACATGGAAACCCGGAATTTAAAGGAAATATGGACCAATATTGATGATCCCCAGTTTGCATCAGATGTTGGTGATGTTTTTGGATATGATGATCCTGACAAGGTGGTGGCTATTTTAAAATCCCTTGCAAAGCATCCAAATACCCAGCGTCTTACACCCAATGGCAGGAAAAAACTGGCAAGGCTGGTGCCCAAGCTGGTCAAGAAGGTGGGCAAAAACAATGAAGCAGAATCCGTTCTCAACAAGTTGATCGATCTTGTGATCACCATTGAGCGGCGTACCTGTTATCTTTCTCTGCTCATTGAAAATAAGGGGGCCCTTGAAACCCTGATTGTCCTGGCAAGTAAAAGTCCCTGGATCATAAGTTTTTTAAGCCAGCATCCTGTATTGCTGGATGAGCTCATGCATCCTGCAACCCTGTATGCACCTCCCAAAAAGGATGCTCTGGAAAAAGAGATGAAAGACAGGATGGCAAAGATCCCTTCCATGGATGTGGAGTACCTGCTGGAGGAGCTGTGCATATTTCGTCAGGTCAATACCCTGAGGGTTGCTGCCGCAGATGTCAGTGGGAATTATCCACTCATGAAGGTCAGTGATCATTTGACCTATATTGCAGAAACAGTTCTGACTCAGATTCTTGAGATCTCATGGAATATTGTTACCCAAAAATACGGGCTGCCCAGTGGACTTGAAGGCAAAACCATTGATAAATGCGGATTTGCCATTGTGGCCTATGGAAAGGTGGGCGGGCTTGAAATGGGGTATAAATCTGATCTGGACCTTGTTTTTCTTCATCAGACAGAACCCGGCATGACCCGGGGAGGGGAAAGAAGCATTGACAATATCCGTTTTTATTCAAACCTGGGCCAGAGGATCATTAATGCGTTGACAATACATACTGCTGCAGGAACCTTATACGGGGCTGACATGCGGCTGCGGCCCGGAGGAAGTTCCGGTATGATTGTTTCCCATATTGAATCCTTTGAAGACTATCTGGAAAATGAGGCATGGACCTGGGAACACCAGGCCCTGATACGGGCCCGCCCCATTACAGGGGACCCGGGAATTATTTCCCAGTTCAATAGGATTCGGGAAAAAGTATTGGGAAAAGAACGGGACCCAAAAGTTTTAAAAACCCAGGTCCATGATATGCGGGAGCGCATGCGAAAAGAACGGTTAAATCACGAAAGCGGATTGTTTGACCTGAAGCAGGACAGGGGCGGCATCGTTGATATTGAGTTTTTAATCCAATACCTGGTTTTAAAAAATGCCCATGGATTTCCTGATATCATGGTGTGGACAGACAATATTCGTCTTGCAGAAAGTTTGAGCCTTGAAGGCATTATCTCCGGCCATGAAAGCCAGATCCTCCAGGAGGCATATGTCAGCATGAGGCAGGTCATGCACCGGCTGACCCTGCAGGAAAAAAAGCCGATTTTGCCAGGGAATCGTTTTTTGGATATGGCAAAGGCTGTGGCAGAAATTTATGATATCCGTTTACAACCAGATAATGAGATTGATGATGAAACCACCCAGGCTTGATCCTGTGATTAAAATTTGGGGACTAAAATACAGAGATTAGGATATCAGAAACAGGCTTAAGGCCGGCCAATAGGTGATGATGAGAACAGCTGCCAGAAGGACCAGCATAAACGGGATGGTGGCCCTGTAGATTTCCACAATGGGTTTGTTGAATCTATATCCGGCAATAAACAGGTTCATACCCACGGGCGGGGTAAAATAACCAATCTGCATATTGGCCAGGAAAATGATACCCAGGTGTACGGGATGAATCCCGTATTCAAGGGCCACCGGCAGCATCAGCGGCACCATGATGATGATGGCAGAGAAAATATCCAGCATGGCCCCCAGGATCAAAAGGAAAATATTCAGAAGAATCAGGAATACCAGTTTATTGGTCACAAAGGTCTGGCACAGAGCAAAAAGTTTCATGGGAGCTTCGGCATCAATGAGGAAATTGGTAAATGCCAGGGATACCCCGAGAATTAAAAGTATCCCCCCCACCATAATCATGGATTCCCGGATTATTCTGGCCAGCTGGGACAATTTAATTTCTTTATAAATAAAAACCTCCACCACAAGCACATACATTGCAGTGACCGCGGCTGCTTCGGACACGGCAAAATATCCTGAATAGATACCTGCAAATACAAAAATGGGCAAAGGGATTTCCCAGGCAGAGTCTTTTATTGCCTGGAAAGCTTTTTTCCTGGAAAATCTGGTCCTGGGAATGGGATTTTTTTTATTAATCCAGATACTCCATAAAGATAGCATGACAATCATGAGAATTGCCGGGAAAATACCTGCAAGAAACAGGTCTTCAATGGAGATCTGGATTCCGGCACCCATCTGCTGGGCAATTATTCCATACAAAATCAGGGGAAGGGAAGGAGGCAGAAGCAGGCCAAGGCTTCCAGAGGTGGTCACAAGACCCAGGCTGAAATTGTCCTGGTATCCAGCCTGTTTCAATGCCGGGTACAATAGTGCGCCCATGGCCACAATGGTAACCCCGGAGGCACCGGTAAATGCGGTGAAAAGGGCACAGACCACAAAGGCCACAATGGCAAGACCCCCCGGCATCCACCCCAGGAAGACCTGGGTGAGTCGGACCAGTCGTTGGGATGTTTGGCTTTCTCCCAGAAGGTAACCGGCAAAGGTAAACAATGGAAGAGCCAGCAGGATGGGGGTGTCGGCAATCCTGTATAATTCAATGGCCATGACGGACAGATCAATGTCTGAGGTATAGAATCCAGCCATGGCCCCTGCAATGATAATGGTGAACAAAGGTGCCCCCAGCAGGGCAATGAGTATTAGTATGCCGACAAAAATAAAGATCATGGCTGTGGCGAAATAATCTGGATAATGTGGTTGATTGAAAACAATGTGTATCGTACGCTGATAACAGCAAAGGCTATGGGAATGATAATTTCACACACCCAGGCCGGTATGCTTGCAAAGGCTGTCATGTTATCCGCCATTTCCATGGCAACAAATTGCATGCTGAACCAGGACATGGCAGCAGTTACCACGGCTGTAAATAAATGAACTGCCAGGGTGGTGAACCTTTTAATCTTGGGTGGAAGAAATCTGGAAATAATGTCAATACTGATGTGGTTATCCGTTCTGCTGGCGACCATGGCACCAATCAAGCCGATCCAGAGAACCAGAACCCTGACCAGGGAATCACCCCAGACAATACCGGAATCAAAAAAATTTCTCAGAAAAATCTGGAGTACAGCCATGGTAATCATGGTCAGAAGGAGGCTGACCAGAATATAGTCTTCAATTTTTTGAAGAATCAGAGACAGAGAGTTAAAGAAACCGGTTTTATTGAACATTTTTATTAATCATTCTTTATTGGTCACGGGTCATTTTTATTGGTTATTTGTATTTTTGGATACTTTGGCGTGAAATTCCAATAAAAGGCGATCCATTTTTTTAACAACATCCCCTGGCAGTATTCCGGATTCAACCATCTTTCGGGATGCTTTTCCGGCTGTTGTAAGCCATTCATCCATATGGGCTTTATCCGGGGTGATAAATTCAATCCCCCTGGTTTTCATTGCTTCAATGGCCTTTGTGTCATCTTTCCTGTTTTGAAGATCAATTTCCTGGAAAGCCCGGGTCATGATCCTGGTGACCACCTCCTGGTCCTGGGGAGATATTTTTAGAAATCTTTTTTTGTCTATTGCCAGAACTGCATGGAGATAAATCAGCGGGATATTTGTAACATAATTGATTTGGGTGTGCCATTGAAGCACAATGGCGGCCATTGGGGAAATTGCCACCGTGTCGATAAGGCCGGACTGGAGGCTGGTCCTGACATCTGCCAGGGGCAGGGGAATGGGAGTGATGCCAAAGGTTTTGATGGCCTCCTTGCTGAGTTTGTCATTATCCGGTACCCATACTTTTCGTTTCTGGAGATCCTGGATGGTTTCAATGGGTTTTTTTGACATGATATAGGCAAACCCTCCACCGCTGAGTCCGAAGGTAACAAATCCGGCCCTGTCAAGGCCGTCAATAATGAACTGGTCCATGTGGTGACGGATATAATCAACTTCTTCAAGGGTCATAAATTTCATGGGCTGGGCATATATCTGGTTTGCCGGGAAAAAGCTGGACAGGCTGCCGCTCACAAGGGCACCTCCCTGTAGCTGGCCAATGCGGATTTTGCGAAGAACGGCCTTGTCATTTCCCATGACTCCACCGGGATAAAATTTGAACTTGACTCTATCCTGGGTTTCAGCCTTCACCTGAGCTGCTCCCTCACGCATTTTTTCCATCCACATGGAGCCTTCAGGAGACAATGTGGCAATCTTAAGGGTGAGTCCATATCCGGGTACGGAAAATAGGGTAACGCATAAAGATATAAGAATCAGTCGTTTAATCATTTTTATCTGTTTCTCCAATATCAGGGATTTAAAAATAGTCATCCGCTTCATTTAATAATTTTCTGGCCTGTTTCTGGGCATAGGTATTTACCAGGGTATAGCCGGGTATTTCAGGATCACTATCCATGACCTCATTGAGCAGCCTGTCATGCAGGTCTCTGTCAAACATCATCTTTGCATATAGTTTGGCAAACATGACCTTGGCCATGAAATTTCTACCTTTGGACAGATCAATGGCTTTCTCAAAATAGGCTTTTCCCTGTTCCGGGGTTCCACCCAATGCCGGCGGCAGCAAAGTGGCCAGGGTCCCGAGATATAGAAAAGCTGCCCCATCTTTATAGGTTTCATCCAGCATTGTTACTTTGAGCATAATGGTTTCAATTCGCGAAATATCTGCCAGGGCGTTGAAATCATTTTTATTGGCCATGATCCAGCTGCCCCAGGCATTGCCCAGGGAGAATAGATAAGGCAGATCGTCTTTATCCATGGATGTGATAATTGCTTGAAATTCCCCATAGGGTTTGTCTTTTAGATTGCAGGCGTCATTATTGGAAATACAAATAGCCTGGTCAGCATAGGCAAATGCCTTGTTTGCCATTTTGCGGGACCGTTGTGCGTCTTCAACAAATACATCTGCATAGGCTGTATATAATTGGGCTGCTGTAGACAGCATCTCTTTGGAATCAGGATCTTCCCTGATCAGGCTGTCGATCATGAGAAGATAGGCCGGGGCTCCTGCTTCAACCATGGAAAGGTCATCGTTGTTCATAATTGTTTCAGATAAACTGGTCATCATATTGGTTTTAATGGAACAGGCGGAGGATAATATCATTGTGGCAGCGGTAAAACCAATGATAAGGAATAATGGGAACAGCCTTTCTGTGATAAAGTTCCTTGGAATTGGAAGCATCATGGATGGATCAAGCCCTTTTCTGTTCAGAATTATCAATAACAAGTTCATGGATAAATAAGAAAATTAGCCTGTTTTATCAAAAAAAGCAACCAGGATTCAGGCAAATCTGTGATTCTTGTTTTTTGGGTGTTTTTTTGCAGAGCTGGTTGATTTTACTTTGAATTGGATAATTTCATGGTATAGTAAGGATTTATAGGGGATTCTTAAATGACTAAAAAGATAAAAATGTATAAAAATATGAATCCAAAATTTTCTTTAATTATATTTTTTGTCCTTATGATGTCTGGTGCAATCTTTTTTCCTTCCATGCCGGCATGGGCCGTACCAGATCAGAATGGTCAAAACAATCAAAGTGGTCAGAAAATATATGTGATTCCAGTCTCCGGGACGGTTGAACCTGGCATGGCCGCTTATATAAAACGGGCATTAAAAGAGATTGAGAATGAAAAAGACAGCCTTGTCCTTTTTAAAATGGATACTTTTGGGGGAAGAGTGGATTCAGCCTTTGAGATTGTGGAGACCATTTCAACCGTTCCAAAGGAGAGATCCATTGCATTTGTTGAAAAAAAAGCTATTTCAGCAGGTGCCCTGATTGCCCTTGCTTCCGGTACCCTGGTGATGAAGGAAAATACCCTGATCGGGGATTGTGCACCCATTGTCCAGACAGGGGAAGGCCAGAAAGAGGCCGGGGAAAAAACCCAGACAGTATTACGGGCACAATTCCGTTCCCTGGCCAAGAGAAACAATTATCCTGAAGTTCTGGCAGAATCCATGGTGTCCAAGGGAATGGAAGTCTATCGGATTACCATGGATAACAAAACCCAATACATGGATAAGAATGAATATGACGACCTCACAGAGGATCAAAAAAAGCAGGTGACCCTGAAAAAAACCATTGTGGCCAAGGGAGAACTTTTGACCATGGATGATACAGAGGCCTTGGACCTGGGTTTCTCAAAAAAAAGTGTCACGGGACTGGACCAGGCCCTGATTTTTCTTGGATATGAGAATTATGAATTGATTGTCCTGGAGGAATCCTGGTCTGAAAGCCTGGTTCGGATACTACAGCCTTTTCTTCCCGTCTTAATGATGCTGGGAATCGCGGCCTTATATACGGAAATCAAGGCTCCTGGATTTGGGATTCCAGGGTTTGTCGGTATAATCTGCCTGGGTCTGGTCTTTTTTAACCAATACCTGGTGGGCCTTGCAAGCTATACGGAACTGCTGGTTTTTTTGATTGGATTTCTGCTTCTGGGAATAGAGGTTTTTGTGCTGCCCGGATTTGGTGTGGCCGGTATTACAGGGCTTGTGGTGGTGGTTGCAGGGCTGGTGCTGTCTTTTCAGGGCTTTGTCATTCCAGATCCCTCTTTCCCCTGGGAAGGTCAGCTTTTGATCAGGAATCTGGGGTTAGTAATGGGAGCTTCCATGGGAGCCCTGGTTATTTCCCTGTTCATGGTGAGATTTGTGCTCCCCAAGGTGTCAACATTGGTAAAAGGGCCCTATCTGTCAGTTACCCTGGAAGATTCCCATGCAGATTCTGAACAGGCACTTGGGATCAACCCAGGAGACGTTGGTCTGGCCTTGACTCCCTTCAGGCCTTCAGGTAAAATTAAGATTGGTCATAAAAAAATCGATGCCATAACCCAGGGGGATTTTATAGAGCCCGGCACCTCAATCAGGGTTTTACTAGTTGAACAAAATCATGTCATAGTCCAAAGGGAAATTGTTCAAACAGAAATAGATAATCAGAGGGACACATGAAATCATTTATACTTCCCATTGTTTTCCAGATCATGGGGTTGCTGGTGATCCTGGCGGAAATATTTATTCCGTCCCTGGGAGTTTTAACAATCATTGCCCTTGGCCTGATTTCATACTCCCTGTATCTTGTTTTTACCACTATTTCAAATTTCAGCGGCATGGTATTTATCGGTCTTGATATTCTTATACTGCCCATCCTTGTAATACTTGGAATGAAGATTCTGGCCGCTTCTCCCCTGTCCTTGAAAAATAGATTGTCCAGCAGGGACGGGGTAATATCCCAGTCCTTAAACCTTGAAACATATATGGACAAACAGGGAAAATCCATTACCACACTTCGTCCTGCCGGAACAGCCATTATAGACGGAAAACGTCTGGATGTTGTCACTGACGGAGATTTTATTGAAGCCCAGACCCCCATTATTGTCATCGGGGTAACAGGAAATCAGATTATTGTTGCAAAACATAAATAGTTGAAGATAATCTCGAAACCATGCAGGTAAAAATTTAAGGAGAGGTGTTTATGAATATCATGTATATTTTGTTGATCATTGCCGGTATCATCGGCCTGGTTCTGTTTTATTTTATTTTTTCCTATATCTCCCTGTGGCTCCAGGCCCTGGTATCAGGTGCCAAGGTGGGACTGCTCAATATTATTTTTATGCGATTCAGAAAAGTTCCCCCCAAACTGGTTGTTGAATCCAAGATCATGGCAGTTAAGGCCGGGATTGACATACCTACGGACAGCCTTGAATCCCATTTTCTTGCCGGTGGAAATGTCTCCCGTGTGGTCCAGGCATTGATTGCAGC
>JAOZST010000020.1:0-3132 GCA_029939535.1 Desulfobacteraceae bacterium
TAAGACTTGAAACTGCATACGATATTACAGAAAAAAGAAAATATGAAAAACTTTTCAAAAAACATGAAAAAACCCATGAAAAATTAAAAAGACTTGAAAGTGTTGGTACCCTTGCAGGAGGTATTGCCCACCAATTCAATAATTCCTTGTCAGTTATAACCGGACACCTGGATCTGATTGGGGTAAAATTCCCTGAGAACCCCCAGTTTAAAGATCATATCAAGACAATGCTGAATTCCACTGAAAAAATGACCCAGCTTACAGCATCTCTTCTTGCCTATGCCAGGGGAGGAAAATACCAAACCCAGACCTTTATTTTATCAAAATTCATTGAGGAAACCCTTGAGAATCTAAAATATAAATTTCCATCAACTGTCACATTGATGACTGATTTTTCTGAAAAGAATGACCATGTAAAAGCCGATAAAAGCCAGATACAAATGCTTTTAACTACAATTTTAGATAATGCCTTTGAGGCAATTGATAAAATTGGTACAATCAAAATAATTTGTGAACAAGAAGAAATTGATCCAAATGATTTTAATCAATTAAATCTAAAGTCTAAAAAAGGTTATGTCTGCCTGACCATAATGGATGACGGCCAGGGCATGGACAATGAATCTAAAGACAAAATTTTTGAGCCTTTCTTTACCACAAAATTTTCCGGCAGAGGTCTGGGACTTTCTGCTGCATATGGAATTGTAAAAAACCATAATGGATATATCTCTGTTAATTCAAAACTGGAAAAAGGAACAACTGTTAAAATTTTTCTGCCCATTGAAAATATTTCTAAAACCATAAAACCAAAATATAATATACTTCCTGCTAAAGAATCATTCACCATCCTGGTTATAGAAGATGATGAATCTGTCATGGATGTTATCAAATTAATGCTTAAAAAGATGGGGCATAAAGTGATTGAAGCCAGTACCGGTCAAAAAGCCATCAACCTTGCTAAGTCTTATGAAGGGACGATTCATCTGGCATTGCTTGATTTTATTTTACCTGATATGAATGGAGACATTATTTATCCGTTTCTTATTAAAAATCATCCGGAAATGGATACAATTATTTTAAGCGGGTATGCTATTACAGAACCTGTTCAGAAAATTTTGGACGCCGGAGCCAAAGCTTTTATGCAAAAACCTGTTACCATGGCAGAGTTATCTGAAAAAATAAATGAATTAACTGAAATTTGATGTCCACAGGAGTTTAATGAATGAGAGGGTTTAAATTTGTCGGTCTTTCTTGCGGAATAAAAAAAAATGGCTGCAAGGATCTGGGATTGATATATTGCGAAGAACCAGCCTCAGCAGCTGCTTTGTTTACCAGGAATAAGGTGGTGGCAGCACCGGTGATGCTTGGTAAAGAACAAATTAAAAAAGGAAAATGCCAGGCCGTACTGGTCAATTCCGGCAATGCCAATTGTTTTACCGGTGATCAGGGGCTTTTAGATGCAAGGTCATCCATTACCATGGTCAGCAAAACATTTAATATTCCCCGGGACCTTGTCATGGTATCCTCCACCGGAGTAATCGGTGCTCCATTGCCCATGGAAAAATTTGAAACAGGAGTTCCCCTGTTAAAAAAAGAACTGAACAATGGAACCCTGGAAGATTTTGCCCAGGCCATACTCACCACAGACACCTGCCAAAAAATTGTAAAAGAGACAGGTGTCATTGATACCAGGGAAGGGCCTTGTGAAGTTTCCATTGCAGGTGTTGCCAAAGGTTCTGGTATGATCCGGCCGGACATGGCAACCATGCTGGCCTATGTCTTAACCGATGCAGATATAAATTCACAAGACCTGCATAACGCCCTGAAAACTGCAAATGAAAAATCTTTTAACAGAATAACAGTGGATGGCGATACCAGCACCAATGATACCCTGCTTTGCCTTGCCAGCGGCAAGGGAAAAGCTAGTATCCAGGGTCAAGAATCCTTGCAAGGGTTTCAGGCTCTGCTTGACAAGGTATGTTTTCAGCTTGCAAAAATGATTGTCAAAGGCGGGGAAGGGGCTACAAAGGTCATCCAGATCAGGATAAAGGGAGCCATGACCCAGGAAGATGCTTTTAAAGCTGCCGAGGCCATTGCCCATTCCAACCTGGTAAAAACCGCTATTTACGGGGAAGATCCAAACTGGGGAAGGATTACGGCTGCTGCAGGACGTTCCGGTGCCTTTGTGGACCAGGATAAAATGGATCTTTTTTTTGAAAAAATTCCTCTGGTTATCAAGGGACGCTGGCTGGGAAAGGACGCTGAAAAAGAAGCTGCAAAAATCATGAAGGCCAATGAAATTCAAATTACTCTGGACCTGAATCTGGGAGACAAATCCGACTATTTTCTTTTTTGTGATTTTTCCGAAAACTATGTTAAAATCAATGCCGATTACAGATCCTGAAAATAAGATCCAGAAGATGAGGCTCTGAAAATGCGGCTGCAAAAATTCCTTGCCCATGCCGGTGTATGTTCCAGGCGGAAGGCTGAAACCTTTATTCTGGATGGAAGGGTAAAGGTCAATGGCCACAAGGTAACTATACTGGGAACCCAGGTTGATCCAGACAGGGATCAGATATTTTTTAAAGGCAAACGAATCAGTACCCCAAGGGATTCTGCCAGACATACATATATTGCCGTGAACAAACCAGAGGGATATATAACCACCTGCTCCCAAAAAAATGCCAAAATCATACTGGACCTTGTGAAAATTGAAAAGAGGATTTATCCCATTGGCCGCCTGGATAAGGATTCCACTGGCCTGGTACTGCTCACCGATGACGGAGACCTCCATAATCGACTGTCCCATCCCTCCCATGACCATGAAAAAGAATATCTGGTTAAAACTGTTTCCCATGTCAAAGAAAACGCTCTAAAAGCCATGGCAGAGGGCATGGTCCTTGAAGGGGTAAAAACCAGAAAAGCCATGGTCAGCCGTATCTCCAAAAAGGAATTCAAAATTATCCTTAAACAGGGCAGAAACCGGCAGATCCGTAAAATGGTGGATAAAACCGGTAACAAGGTTGATACACTCAAAAGAATCCGCATGGCAAATATTATTCTTGGCAATTTAAAGAAGGGTTCCTGGCGTTATCTTACACGCCAGGAAATAAAAATCCTAACCCAATGACCTAA
>JAOZST010000020.1:3232-8396 GCA_029939535.1 Desulfobacteraceae bacterium
GACCTAACCCAGAGACCTAACCCAGAGACTGGATGCCTATGTTGTTTTTGATTTTATCAAGAAAAGGAACAGAAAATTCCCTGGCCTTTAATGCGCCGGCCTTCAATATGGTCTCAATGTCTCCTGGATTCTGAATGAGTTCATTGTAACGGATTCTGGGTTGTTTTAATATTTCGTTTATATGTTCAAACAATTCCTGTTTCATTGTTCCCCAGGCAATGCCCTGATAATAGCGTTCTGCCATGGCTTGTGTCTCGGATTCGCTGGCAAAGGCTTTGTAAATGGAAAACAGGGTACAGGTTTCAGGATCTTTTGGTTCTTCCGGCCCCAGGGAATTGGTGGCGATTTTCATAATCATCTTTCTAAGACGCTTTTCCGTATCAAATAAAGGTATGAAATTGTTATAGCTTTTACTCATTTTTCTGCCGTCAAGACCTGAAAGGACAGCTGAGGATTCGTCCACCACTACCTGGGGCAGGATAAATAATTTTTTGTATAAATGATTGAAACGGGCGGCAATATCCCTTGTCATCTCAAGGTGCTGGACCTGATCCTTTCCCACAGGCACCTTCCTGGCATTAAACATGAGAATATCAGCTGCCATGAGGATGGGGTAAGAAAAAAGTCCCATGTCTATGCCTTTATCAGAATCTTTATTTTTCCTGTTTGTATTCTCCTGCTCTTGATTCTCCTGGTTTTTATTCTTCAAACCTTTATTTTCTTGGCTTATATTTTCCTGAACTGCGGCTTTATAGGCATGGGCACGGTTCATAAGTCCTTTGGCTGTTAAACATGTTAATATCCAGGTTAATTCTGGAATTTCAGGAATATCAGACTGGCGGTAAAAAACACAGTTTTCATAATCAAGCCCCAGGGCGATCCAGGCGGCAGCAATCTCAAGGGTTGATTGTCTGCGCTTTTTCGGGTCATGATTTTTAATCAGGGAATGATAATCTGCTAAAAAATAATAGGAGGTAAGATCCTTGTTTTTACTGGATTCAACAGCAGGGCGGATGGCACCCACATAATTTCCTAAATGGGGGGTGCCGCTGGTTGTAATACCGGTTAAAAAATCTGCATTTTTCATGTAAGGCTTTCCTATAATATAAATTAATTTAATTGATAAAGGGGAGTAACAAAAACCAGATATTTAATCAATAAGATTGTTATCACGGGCATATTGGATGGCAAATGCAATTTCCTTTTCCCTGGTGTCAAGTCTATTATCAAGCTTTGCATCCAGGATTTTATTAAAAATCCTGGTATAAACCTTACCCGGTTTAATTCCTATTGTCCGTAGATCTTTTCCCTTGATTATCGGCTTGATATGCCTGTAAAGGTTATAAAAATTGGAGATGTCTTTTCTAACCTCTTCATTTTTTGTTAATGCCATCATATATAATATAAACTCTGTCTTAAAACTGATAAGTCCCCAGTAAAGCTCCTGACGGGTGATGGGATAGGCACTTTCAATGAGATTTAACCTGTTTTCAGCCTTGTATCGTTTTTCCAGTAAAAGGTTTTTTTCCTTTAACGGCACCATGAGACGATGACATATATCTTCGCAGACATTATAGGAACATCGGTTTAAAAGGGCCATAAAATAGACGGCCCACCTGGGGTATTTCTCGTTTAAATAGAGAAGATCATGCCAGGTCAATGCTTTGTTCACAGATTCAAACAACAGGTAGGTGGTGGGGGTTATCAGTAATTGTTCGTGGATAACTTTTTCCAGGCCGTAGGATTCAAGGGCCTTAATGGCCGGGATAGGATTTTCTTCCCCAAAAATCTGTTTGAGCTCCGACAAAACCCTGAGACCGCTCAAATGCTTGAAACAATCTATTTTCAAAGCATTGTTAATCAGAGTAGAAGTAACTTTTCCGATATTAAACCCAAATCTATTGGCAAATTTAATGGCCCGGAATACCCGGGTTGGATCTTCAACAAAACTTAAATTATGGATGGTCCTGATGGTTTTATCTTTTAAATCCCTGCGGGCACCAAAATAATCAATCAAAGTTCCAAAAGTATCCGGGTTCAGGGAAATGGCCAGGGTGTTGATGGTAAAATCCCTGCGGGCAAGATCCATTTTAATGGAACTTTTTTCAACAATGGGCAGGGCTGCGGGCATTGCATAATATTCCAGGCGGGCCGAGGCAACATCCACTTTAAAATTATCTGGAAAAACAATTACAGCTGTTCCAAATTTTTTATGAGTATTGACACGGCATTTTTCCTTTTTGGCATAAAATTTTGCAAATTGAATTCCATCGCCCTCCACCACAATATCAATATCTTCATTATTCCGGTCCAGTAAAAGATCCCTGACAAAACCCCCTACAACATAAATATTAAATCCCAGAATTTTTCCTGTTTCACCAATATTTTTCAAAAGTTGTTTTGTTCTGGGGGCAAGACGTTGTTCAAGAATATTTTTAATATGCCTTTTTTTTGCATGCTGATTCTGAAAAACCTGTTTTTCCGTGGGAAATACTTCCTTATTGTGCTGCACAAGGTAATTAAGCAGATCTGTCCGGGTGATAACCCCTTTTATGGCTTCTTCGTCAATGACCGGTATAATTCTCTGTTTGCCCTCAATAATTTTCAGTTCAATCTCTGCCACATCCGCCTTTGAGGTCACAAAACTAGTCTCAGAATTTATATACTCTGAAACAGGTTGATCCGACAGCTTGTGGAATAGTAATTTTTCCACAACATTACGGGTAATATATCCCTCATAGGTATTGGTTTTATTGTCAACTACTAAAAGGGTATTAATATTATACCGGGTCATGAGTTCTCCGGCATTTTTACATGGGGCATGGGGTTCAATGGTAATGGCAGGGGATGACATAAGGGTTTTGGCAACCTGGATGCGCTTGACCTCCTGTTTTAATTTGTCCAGAAGTCTCATTTCCACCTGGGGCAGGGTCTGGTTCTCTACCTTTGCCGAGGCAGCATAGGCATGCCCGCCACCACCCATATCTGACATGATTTTGCCCACATCCACCTCAGGCAGCCTGTTTCTGGCAATGATATTAATTTTATTGCCCATGAGCACAATGGCAAAAAAGATATCCAGATTCTCCATCCTGACTATTTTTTGTACAATGGAGGCCAGATCCATTATATAGGAGGAAGAGGATATGGTTGAAATATGCACGTCAATACCGTTTATTTTATGGACCCGCATCTCGTTGAGCAGTTCATTGAGCCAGGTCACCTGTTCTGCTTTTATTTCCTTTACCACCAGACTGGCAATGGTGTTTAAACTGGCACCGCAGGAAAGAAGAAATCCGGCCTGGATAAAATCAGCCTGGGTTGTGGAGGCATATGTAAAAAGCCCGGTGTCTTCATATATTCCAAGTGCCATGACCGTGGCTTCTTCCGGAGTTGGAACAATATTTTTTTCCTGGAGGATTTCACTTAAAATCGCTGTTGTTGAACCATATGGTTTAGCAATATCCACATTGGCTTTGATATCCCCTGGCATGGCTGGATGATGGTCATAAACTTCTATATAAAGATTTTTTTTCTCCAGCAATTTCGAAACCCCGCTCACCCTGTTTCTCTGCCGGGTATCTACGATAATAAGGGTGGTGGTCTCTGAAAAATCTATGGTGCCTGGATTAGCCATGTTAAAAAGATAACTCATGGAACTGATAAAAAAGTCCCTGAGAGTCTTTTCCTGGGACCCTGGAAAAATAATAACAGCTTCGGGATAAAGTTTTTGTGCGGCCAGCATAGCACCTATTGCATCAAAATCCGCATTAACGTGGCTGGTGATAATTGTACTGGCCTTGATTGTTTGATTTTTTTTGATCAAAAACCAACTCCTGATTGAAACCTAATTTAAATCTGATTATAAAATTTAATGTTGAAATTTATATAGTATATCTGATTCAATTTTACAAATGATCCTATTCTGGTATAGTATTTGGTATGAAATATAGAGCGGGTGATAAATAGAGCATTGTAAAACTAGGGTATAGAAATCTTAAAATAAAGGACAGGTCATGGCCGTACTCTATGAATGGAAAGGAAAAAACCCAAGGGGCAGAAAAGTAAAGGGTGAAATGGAAGCTGAAAACCAGGACCAGGTAAGACTAAACCTCCAGAGAAGGAAGATCACCCCGATAAAAATTAAAAAAAAACCCAAAGATCTGTTTGAGAATATTGGATTCCTCCAGCCCAAGGTCAAGGAAACCGATGTTATAATCTTTGCAAGACAATTTTCCACCATGATTGATGCCGGCCTTCCCCTGCTTCAATGCATTGACATACTCCAGTCCCAGCAGGACAATTCTACTTTTAAAAAAAATCTGAAAAAAATAAAGGAGTCTGTTGAATCAGGGGAAACATTTGCCGATGCTTTAAAAAAATTTCCCAAGGTCTTTAATGAATTATTTATAAACATGATCGCAGCCGGGGAAGCCGGGGGAATTCTGGATGTTATCCTGGGTCGTTTGTCCGCCTACATGGAAAAAATGGCCAAACTCAAAAAACAGGTCAAGGGTGCCATGACCTATCCTGCCATTACCCTTGCTGTGGCCGTTATTGTGGTAGCCATTATTCTGGTATTTGTAATTCCTGTATTTGAAGAAATGTTTCAGAGCTTTGGATCAGCACTTCCTGCACCCACCATGATGGTGGTGGCCATGAGTAATTTTGTGATTGCCAATATCATTTATATCATTATTGGTATTTTTGGAATGATTTTTCTATTCCGACGCATCTATGCCACAAAAAAAGGCAGGGTTCTCATGGATGATCTGTTTTTACGTTTACCGGTAATTGGAATCCTCATCCGGAAGGTTGCAGTGGCCAAATTTACCAGAACCACCAGCACAATGATCACCAGTGGAGTTTCCATATTGGAAGCCCTTGATATAGTTGCCAAGACCTCGGGGAACAAGATTGTAGAATTTGCAATCAGAGACGTTAAAACAGGAATTTCAGAGGGCAGGTCCATGGCAGACCCACTTCTTGAAAGCGGTGTTTTTCCTTCCATGGTATGTTCAATGATTGCCGTGGGTGAATCTACCGGGGCCCTGGATACCATGCTTGAGAAAATAGCGGATTTCTATGATGACGAAGTGGATCAGGCCGTTAAAAATCTCACGGATATGATAGAACCCTTTATGCTTGTTTTCCTGGGTGTTGT
>JAOZST010000020.1:8496-12907 GCA_029939535.1 Desulfobacteraceae bacterium
TCGGGTATTGCCCATGAAATCAACAATCCCCTGGCATCTTTATCCGGGTCCATTCAATTGCTTAAAGAGGACATGAAATCAGGGTCTTATGAAGACAAACTCATGCAGATCATTTTAAGGGAAACCAAACGGCTTAAGCAGATCGTTAATGACATCAGGTTGTTTGCAAAGCCAAGAAGAACAAATGCCCGGCCTGTGGATATGAATACTGCCATTGAAGATGTGGTAACCCTGTTTTTAAACACAATGAAATGGAAAACCAGAATCCAGATTATCACAAAACTTGAAAATAACCTTTTTGTAAACATTGACCCGGTCCATTTAAAACAAATTCTCTGGAATTTAATTAAAAATGCAGCTGAATCCATTGAGGATACAGGTAAAATCACAATTACACTGAAATCGCCAAGGAACAATCGAATCTATCTGACCATAAGGGATTCCGGCACTGGTATCGAGGAAAAAAAAGCCAAGCATATTTTTGATCCATTTTATACAACAAAACCGGAAGGGACAGGAATCGGACTATCCATCATTCATCGTATTATTGACACCTATGAGGGGATGATCGATTTTGAATCAATTCCTGGAAAAGGAACACTTTTCACCATTATTTTTAAAAATGCAAAAACCAGTGACCCTATAACCAAATAGGACTGGTAAAGCTTTGACCCATGATAAAATCAAATAACAAAATCTTGACAATTTGCCATGAAACAGGATATTTATTCATGTTTTGTCACTTGTAATTTTAATACGGGTTCATTTTATATGGAAATCCCTGGCCATTTGTTAGATACAAACAATTATATGGAAGAGTTATATATATGGATAAAGAAAGCAAACTGCTCCAACTCAGAAAAGAGAAGATAAATGAATTAAGGGAAAGCAATATTCAACTTTACCCCAATGATTTCAAACCTTCATGTTCTGTTTATAACGTCAAAAAAATCATTCTTGAAGAACCTGATACACTGGGTGAAGAGGGTAGAGAATTTACCCTGGCCGGCAGGATGATGGCCATAAATAAAATGGGAAAATCATCATTTGTCCGGTTTAAGGATGGGTCAGAACAAATGCAGGTCTATCTCCAGAAAGACAGGATAGGAGATGAAACCTATGCTGTTTTTAAAAAACTGGATATTGGTGATTTTATTGGGGTTACAGGGCCTTTGTTCCAGACCAGAACAGGGGAATGGACTCTTCTTGCATCAGAATTCAGGCTTTTATCCAAAGCAGTCCGGCCCCTTCCTGAAAAATTCCATGGGATAAAGGATCCTGAAAAACGGTATAGACAGAGATACCTGGACCTGATTATGAATGAAAAATCCCGTGATATTTTCCTGAAAAGAAGCCGGATTGTGGGTGCCATGCGCAGGTTCTTTGAAGATCATGAATTCATGGAGGTTGAAACTCCCATGATGCAGCCTTTGCCCGGCGGTGCTGAAGCCACTCCGTTCAAGACCTGGCACAATGCTTTGGGAATGGAACTTTTCCTGCGTATCGCTCCGGAACTTTATCTTAAACGCCTAGTTGTGGGAGGGTTTGAAAAAGTATTTGAAATTAATAGAAATTTCAGAAATGAAGGTGTTTCCACACGACATAATCCTGAATTTACCATGGTGGAATTTTACCAGGCCTATGCCAATTACCAGGATCTTATGGATCTGACCGAAAAGATGTTTGAATCCATTGTTAAACAGGTAAATAATACAACCATAATTGAATACCAGGGTCACAGCATTGATTTTTCCAAAGGGTGGACACGTATCGCCATGATAGATTCCCTTTCAAGCATTGGTAATATAGATTCCTCTATTCTTGATGATACCCAGGCACTTTTAAAATTTGCTGAAGATAACAAAATCAAAATTACAAAAAAAGACCGGCATGGAAAAATTTTGACCAAGCTGTTTGATACCCTTGTTGAGCCCAAGTTGATCCAGCCGACTTTTATCACCGGGTATCCAGTGGAAGTATCACCCCTTTCCAGAAAAAATGATCTAGACCCTGAAATTACCGACAGGTTTGAACTTTTTATTGCAGGCAGGGAAATTGCCAATGGATTTTCTGAAATAAATGATCCCCAGGACCAGCACAACCGGTTTCTCATGCAGGTACGCCAGCGGGATGAAGGCAACTCAGAAGCCCATATCATGGATTCGGAATATGTTGAAGCCCTTGAATACGGCATGCCTCCCACAGCTGGTGAGGGAATTGGTATTGACCGCCTGGTTATGCTTTTGACAGATGCTGCTTCCATAAGAGAGGTGATTCTTTTCCCCCACATGAAAAGCAATACCTGATATATATGCCTGTTGAATTTTTCATAGCGGGAAAATACCTGAAAGCAAAGAGAAAAGAGGGGTTTATTTCCCTCATCACCCTGCTTTCCGTGGCAGGTGTGACCCTGGGGGTCATGGCCCTTGTGGTGGTCATTGCTGTCATGAGTGGTGCTGAAACTGAATTCCGGAAACGAATACTTGGGCTTGAACCCCATATTCTCATCATGAATTACAGCGGTACTTATGATAACTATGATTCCATGGTCTCATCCATACGGGAAAACCCACACATCAAAGGGGTGTCACCCATTCTCTTTGCCCAGGCCATGGTCCGGACACAGCGTTCTTTTTCAGGCGTTATGGTAAGAGGAATCACACCGGAAACCGGATCTGCTCTAATCAAGGATTTTACTCCGGACCAGCTTGAAAAAGCCCTGGTCAGCCAAAAAGGAACAAATACTCTGCCCGGTATTATCCTGGGAAAAGAACTGGCAAACTCCCTGGGGGTGATAAAAAACGAAAATGTAATTCTTATGTCCTCCACAAGCTTTACTTCACCCATTGGTCAGATCCCGTCCATGAAACGATTTATTGTCCAGGGAACTTTTGACTCAGGCATGTCCGAATATGACAGCATGCTGGCATATGTCAATCTTGGCCAGGCCCAGCAGCTTGCCTCGGCAAAAGGAAAAATTTCCGCCATCGGCATATGGGTAGATGAAGTTTTTAAAGTAAAACAGATCAGGGAAAAATATTTTAACTCCATTGAGTATCCATTTTATATACGGGACTGGATGGATATCAACCAGAGTCTCTTTTCAGCTCTCAAACTTGAAAAAACTGCCATGTTCATTATTTTGACCCTTATTATACTGGTTGCTGCTTTTAATATTGCCAGTGCATTAATCATGATGGTCATGGAAAAAACAAAAGATATTGCAGTACTCAAAGCCATGGGTGCTACCCACACCATTATCAGACGGATCTTTATAATCCAGGGAATGATCATTGGTATACTGGGTACTTTTCTTGGAACCATCTCCGGTGTGATTGTCTGTTATTTATTAAAAAAATATGATTTTATTCGGCTTCCTGAGGCTTATCCATTTTCAACTCTGCCAGTTCAATTGGAATCCATGGATGTGGTAATGATTTCCATCAGTGCTATTATTATCTGCTATTTATCCACCCTGTATCCCTCTTACAAGGCTTCCAGAATGGATACTGTAGAGGCCATTAGATATGGATGATAATCTGACTCCCATAATCAGCCTTGAGGCTGTCAGTAAAAAATTTAACGGCAAAACTGCAACTATTGAGATCCTTAAGGAATCAAATTTTAAAATTCATCAGGGAGAGACAATAGCAGTGGTGGGATCTTCCGGAATAGGAAAATCTACTTTGCTTAATATAGTCGGTACTCTTGATAAACCAGATTCAGGCAGGCTTCTTTTCCAGGGAAAGGATCTTTTTTCCCTTGGTGATGAAAAACTGGCCATGTTTCGAAATTCCCGTATTGGATTTGTTTTCCAGTTTCATTATCTGCTCCAGGGCTTTACAGCAGTTGAAAATGTTATGATCCCTGGAATGATTGCCGGAAAAAATAAAAAAAACATTGAAACCCATGCCCTAAATATGCTTGAAAGAGTAGAACTTGGTTCACGATGTGCCCACCGTGTTGAAGATCTTTCAGGTGGAGAGCAGCAGCGGGTTGCCATTGCAAGAGCCCTTGTCATGAAACCTGATTTGCTCCTTGCTGATGAACCCACGGGTAACCTGGATCAAAAAAACAGTGACAGTGTTCACAACTTATTAAATAATTTGAATAAAGAACTTGGCATGACAATTATGATAGTCACCCATAACACCAAACTTGCCCAAATGATGGAAAGAAAGGTCACCCTTCATAACGGAGCAATAATACCGGTATAATCGTACGGAACTGGCATTAGGAAGATACTTATGAAAAATAAAGTGATTACACGAGGGTTGAGATTAACATGTATTGTTTATTTATTTCTGGTTAGCACCCTTTATGCTGAACAGCAGGTTATGGTTGCTGTTTATCCTTTTTCCATCCAGGCTGACAAAACAAATGATCAGATAACTGATCAGGTAAATGATCA
>JAOZST010000020.1:13007-19521 GCA_029939535.1 Desulfobacteraceae bacterium
TGATCAGGTAAATGATCAAACCAGGGGAAAAATAAGAGACTCCCTGGGCTTGATGCTCAAGGAAAAGCTTGAAAAGCATGGGGCTAAAGTTGTTTTTGTAAATGATCTTTCCGACAAGGAAGCCTGGGATTATGCAAAATTCAGACAGGAAGGTATCAAACTGGGTGTTGACAGGATTATAACGGGTAACATTTTTATAGCGGGGCAGGGTATCAGTATTGATGCCCAGATGCGCAATGTTTATGAAAAACAGCCTCCCTTGACTTTTTTCTCCCAGGCAAAAAACATGGAAAGCCTTTATTCGGCTGCAACAGAACTGGGAAAAGAGCTTACAGGAGAACTTTTCCAGACAAAAATAGTTTCCAGAATTTCTGTTAAAGGAAACAAAAGGATAGAAGCAGATGCCATTTCAAGGGTTGTTACCACAAGGCTTGGGGATATAATGAATCCTGAAACCCTGACAAAAGATCTTGGCCTTATTTATAAAATGGGTTTTTTCGATAACGTGGTGGTCCAGAAAAAAGAACTGGACCGAGGGGTTGAAATTATTTTTGATGTAAAAGAAAAACCAAGCGTTCGAAACATAAAATTCAAAAATAATGATGTATATGAGGATGAAGAGTTGTTTGAGGTTGTGGATACCAGTACAGGATCAATCTTAAACATCTACAAAATAAATAACGATGTGGAAAAAATAAAACGATTGTACACGGAAAAAAATTATCACAATTCTACAATCAAATATGAAATAAAATCACTGGAAAATGACCAGGCTGACATTATATTTTCCATTGATGAGGGTGAAAAACTCAAGATTGAAACCATTGCCTTTGAGGGAAATAATCACTTTAGTTCAAAAAAAATCCATAAAGCCATGAAGACCCAGGAAAAAGGGTTTTGGTCTTTTCTAACCTCTTCCGGAGATCTGGATGAAACAGAACTGGATAATGATGTGATCCGTATTGAATCATTGTATAAAAACAACGGGTTCATTAATGTTAAAGTATCAGATCCCAAGATCACCATGGAAAAAGAGAGCATTCGTGTTAATTTCAAGATTAACGAAGGAGATCAATACAAAACAGGGTCCATTGATATTTCCGGTGATATTCTGACATCCAAAGAAGATTTGATGAAATTGATGAAATCAAAGGAATCAAGCCTGTACAACCGTGAACTAATCCGTAAAGATCTTTTGACATTGAATGATCTGTATTCAAACCAGGGATATGCCAATGTGAATATTGCGCCCTTAATTGATAAAGACGAAAAAAATAAACTGGTAAATATTTCCTTTAAAATTTCCAAAGGAGAATTGGTATTTTTTAACAGGATCATCATAACTGGTAATTCAAAAACAAGGGATAAAGTAATCCGTCGGGAGATGGCAATTAAAGAACAGGGTCGTTTCAGCATGGCCGGTATACAGAGGAGTCACAGGAACATTGGTGTTCGTGACTATTTTCAGAATGTTGAAATCATACCTGTAAAAACCCATAAATCCAACCAGCGAAACCTGGAGGTCAGGGTAACTGAAAAGGCAACTGGAAATTTTTCTTTTGGCGGCGGCTTCAGCAGTGATGACGGTCCTTTTGGCCAGGTGTCAGTGGAAGAACGGAATCTGTTCGGCCGGGGTCAGACAATCAAACTCATGGGAAAAATATCTGGAACAACCGGCTTGTACGAGTTAAGTTTTACCGAACCCTGGGTATTTGATCTGCCTGTCTCAGCAGGAATTGATATATACAAGCTTGAAAAAGAGTATGATTACTATGACAGGAACTCCATGGGCATGACACTCAAGGCCGGGCACAGACAGTTATGGGATTATACTGCCATTGGTGTTGAATATAATATTGAAGCTTTTGATGTAGAGAATACACAACCGGATTACACCAGTGTTACCCCGGGTAATTTTCTCACTTCCAGTATCAAACCCTATATAGCCTATGATTCAAGAGATCATTATTTTTTACCCAAAGAAGGTTCATTTCACAAATTTTCTGTCGAATACGCAGGAGAATTTCTTGGCGGGGATATAGATTACACCAAATATATTCTTCAAACCGGATTTTTTTTCCCCCTTTTCTGGAAATTTACCGGGGCATTACATGCGAAAGGCGGATATCTTGATGATAGAACAGGCGGTAAAATTGACATAGACTGGGAACGTTTCTACCTTGGGGGTATTAACTCCATCAGGGGCTTTGATGATACAGATATCAATGCCAGCCAGACCGGGGACGCTATTCTCAGGGGTGGTGAAAAATTTATTCAGTTTAATATGGAACTTATTTTTCCTTTGCAGGAAGAAATGGGTGTGGCAGGAGTTCTATTCTATGACCGGGGTGATGTGTACACTACCGGCGAAAGTATAAACCTTGGCGATCAATTTTCCAGTGCTGGTTTTGAACTTCGCTGGAATTCTCCCATGGGACCCATCAGACTTGCCTATGGTATTGTCGTAGAGGGAAAAGATATAAAAAAACTGGGGGACGGACAATTTGATTTTTCCATTGGTGCATTTTTCTAAGAAAACAAAAGGTGCTTTTTAACCAATTATATATTTTTAAAACTATGGGATTTTTTTATTAATTTTTTGGAGGTAAACATGAAACAAATTTTAATTGCAATAATTACACTGGCTTTTCTGGCTGGGCTTACTCCGGCATTTGGTGCGGATGTGGCAAAAATCGGGGTGGTGGATTTTGAAAAAATTCTCAAGGAATCCAGTGCCGGTAAGTTGACCCAGAAAGAACTGAGTGAAAAAGGGGAAGAATTTAAACTCAAATTAAAGGCTGAAAAAGATGAGCTGGATGCATTATCAAAGGCCTTTGAAAGAGAAGCTCTTGTTCTGAGCCCTGAGAAGAAGAAAGAAAAAGAAAGAGAATTCAGAATCCGGGTCAATGATTTCAAAAAAATGCAGGAAGAATTTTCAAAAGAATTTAAACGAATTGAAATCAAACATATCAACCAGATGCAAAAAGATGTTTTTGAAATTGTTGATATTCTGGGTAAAGAAGAGGGATTCCTGCTTATCATAGAAAGAAAAACAGCTGGTGTTATCTATCGGCCTTCCAATGTCGATATTACAGACGCTGTGATTAAAAAATACAATGCCATGGCTGCCAAAAAGAAATAAAAAGTATTTCCAATGAACCTTTCTATAAAAGAAATTGCAGAAATTATTCAGGCCAGGGTGGTTGGTGATCATGATTTTGAAATAAGGGGAGTCTCTTCTTTTGACGATGCCGGCCACCATGATCTGACCTTTGCCTGTGAACAAAATTATTTGTCCCGGCTTGACCAAATCCAGGCCGGTGCAGTCATTGTACCTGATTCATTTTTTACTGAAAACCAAAAAGACCAGATTTCTGGCAACTGCATTCTTCTGGTGACCCAGAACCCGAAGCTGTCGTTTTTCAAAATTCTTGAACTGTTTTATCCTGCCAGACCCCTTAAACCTTTAATACATGCTTCTGCAATTATAGCCAGTAAATCAATACCTGGTAAAGGGACAAGAATAGAGGCAAATGTATTCATCGGTGAAAATGTTATCATTGGAAAACATGTGCACATCATGCCCAATGTTTATATTGGAGATGGATGCTGTTTAGGTGATCATACTGTGATTAAACCCAATGCAACTCTCATGGAAGGGTCTGTGGTCGGCAGTCATGTTATCATTCACTCAGGATCTGTAATCGGCTCTGACGGGTATGGATTTGCCCAGAATGATGGGGCCCATGAAAAACTGACCCACACAGGCCATGTAAAAATAGGGGATCGGGTTGAAATCGGTGCCTGCAACACAATTGACCGCGGAACTTTAGGGGTGACCATTATTGGCAATGGTGTCAAGACGGACAATCTTGTCCACATTGCACACAATGTTAAAATAGGGGATAATACCCTGGTGGTTGCCCAGGTGGGAATAGCCGGGAGTACCTGTATTGGTAAAAATGTCATCATTGCCGGAAAGGCTGGAATTTCTGGTCATTTAAATATAGGGGATTCTGTTATTGTAGGCCCCTATGCAGGGGTTTCAAAAAATGTACCTGAAAATGAAATAGTCTCAGGAATTCCCCATATGCCCCATAAAACATGGCTGAAGGTTTCTAATATTATCTCACGCCTGCCGGGAATGAGAAAAAAATTGCTTTCCTTTGAAAAAAGATTAAAACATTTGGAAAACAGCTTAAAATAAATGGAGTATTTATGATCCATCCGACCGCAATAATTGATTCTTCTGCTGAAATTGATACCAATGTCACAATAGGCCCTTTTGCCATTGTTAAATCAGATGTCTGTATTGGTTCAGGTACCACCATTGGCCCCTATACCACCGTTGAAAAATACGTCACCATTGGAGCAGATTGTCAAATTTTTCAATATGCCTCCATTGGTGGTGAACCCCAGGATTTAAAATTTCATGGTGAAAAAACTTACCTTAAAATAGGAAGAGGCTCTATAATAAGGGAGTTCGTCACTATTAACCGGGGAACAGAATCTGGTGGCGGTGTTACTGAGGTGGGGGAAGAAAATTATTTAATGGCATATACCCATATTGCCCATGACTGTAAAATAGGAAAACAGGTAATCCTTGCCAATAACTCAACCCTGGCCGGTCATATTGAAATAGGCAATAATGTCACTGTTGGTGGACTTGTGGCGATTCATCAATTTGTCCAGATCGGAGATTTTGCATATATCGGAGGCAAATCAGCGGTTGTTAAAGATATCCCTCCCTATGTCATTGCTGCTGGTGACCGAGCCACCCTCCACGGCCTTAACAATGTCGGGCTGAAACGTCATAAATTTCAGAAATCCACCATCCGTCAATTAAAAAAAGCCTATAGAATTGTTTTCAGAATAGGTTTGACCGTTAAGCAGGCATCGGAACGGGTGCGGGCAGAAGTGGAACAAATACCTGAAGTTAAAAATTTCATGAATTTTATCATTGAATCCAACAGAGGTGTTACCAGATAAAAAATGAAAATCGGATTGATCGCCGGTGGCGGACAGTTTCCTTTGCTTTTCTCCCAAAAGGCAGCCCAAAAAGGATATGAGGTGGTTGCTATTGGGTTTAATTCAGAAACCGATAAGACCATGGTAAACCATGTGAGCCATTTTAAATGGCTTTATCTTGGCCAGGTCTCAAAATTGGTAAAATATTTCAAGACCCATGAAATATCCCAGGCAGTCATGCTTGGGTCAATTAAGAAAACAAATATATTCAAGGATATCAGGCCTGATTTAAAGGCTTTGGCTTTTATTGCAAGAACCGGCAGAACCCATGATGACACAATCCTTTCTTCCTTTGCAGACCTTTTATTACAGGAAGGCATTGAAATAAAACCCTCCACTTTTCTTTTGCCGGAGTTGATCAGTCAAAAAGGATGCTGGACAAAAAGAAAGCCTGACAAAGCTGAAAAAAAAGATATTTACCAGGGATGGAATCTTGCCAAGGAAATTGGCAAACTTGATATTGGCCAGTGTATGGTAATAAGTAATGGTACTGTTCTGGCGGTTGAAGCCATTGACGGAACAGATGCCACCATACGCAGAGGAGCCGGCCTTGCCCATGGAAACCCCTGCGTGGTGGTAAAACTTTCCAAACCTGGCCAGGATCTTAGATTTGACCTGCCATCCTCGGGACTGGAAACCATACTGGCCATGAAAGAATCAGGTGCAACAGTTCTGGTCCTTGAGGCAGGTAAATCCATTGCCTTTGATAAAAAAGAAATGATCTCAGCTGCTGATGATCATGGTATTTCAATCCTTGCATTAACAGATGAAGATATCCCTTGAATTTCCCTGAAAAAAATCGCCATATCATGATACTGACAGGTGAACCTTCAGGGGATTTCCATGCCCAAGCCCTTATCAAGGCAATGAAACTGCGAAAACCTGATTTATACATTACCGGTATTGGCGGCCCCTGTATGAAAGCCCAGAATGTTGAACTTTTTTTTCCCATTGAACAATTGTCTGCCATGGGTCTTACCGAGGTAATTTTTCAGTTCAAGCATATTAAGCAGGCATTTGACAAATTCAAGTACAGGATACAGAGCCGAAAACCAGATCTTATTATTCTCATAGACTATCCAGGTTTCAATCTTAAGGCTGCTCAATATGCAAAACAAAAATACAATATACCCATATTCTATTATATTACTCCCAAGGTATGGGCATGGAAACCTTCCCGCCTCAAACAGATTAAAAAATTTGTGGACCATGCAGCCCTGATATTCCCCTTTGAAGAAAAATTATATAAAAAAGCTGAAATTCCTTCCACCTATGTGGGTAATCCATTGATGGAAGATTTTCCAGAACATCTGGCCAGGCCATTTCTTAAAAAACCATCCCTTCAAAAATCTGTTCTTAAAAATCCCCTTATCAAAGGACCCCTTATCAAAAAATTTTTTGCCAAGGGTGACATTTCCAATGAGCCGGGCCGGGACAATTCCTGTTTGTCCGGGCCAACCAGTTTAACCATGTATAGGCCAACCAT
>JAOZST010000020.1:19621-25478 GCA_029939535.1 Desulfobacteraceae bacterium
GGCCAACCATGTCTGGACCAACCATAGGATTGCTTCCAGGATCCAGAAAGGCGGAAATCAACAACCTGCTTGGAATTATGCTGGCAACTGCTCAAATAATTAAAAATAAAATCAAAAATGCAAGATTTCTGATTTCAGCAGCCTCAAACACCCATGGGGACAGAATCAAAAAAATTCTTGAACCCCATAACAAACAAAATATTTTTCAGGTGATCCAGGGCAGGCCCTTGGAGATTTTCAAGCAGTCAGATCTGTTAATAGCAGCATCTGGAACTGTTACCCTGGAAGCTGCCCTGTGCTGTGTGCCGACTATTATAATCTATAAGATGTCTCCAATAAGCTACCAGCTTGCCAAAATTCTTGTAAAGGTTAAGTATGCAGGACTAGCCAATCTGATAGCAGGAAGGGAAATGATGCCTGAACTGCTTCAAAGGGATGCAAATCCTGAAAAAATAAGCAATAAAGTTTTTTCCATGTTGGAAAATTTACAATATCATGAAAACAGGCTTTTTATGGTTAGAAGGCTTCTGGGTGGTCCCGGGGCTTCAAAAAGGGCTGCAAGAATTGCCCTTGACCTAATCAAATAAGTATTCAAATGAGTAATCAAATAAGCCTTTAAAAATACTAATTTGACAAATACAATGAAAACTTATTAAAATAAATTTACCCAAGACATGAGGTTTTAAAAAAATTATATGAGCTTTGAAGTAACGCTTCTGATTATTTGCCTTTTCCTGTCCGGTTTTTTTTCATCATCGGAAACAGCTCTTTTTTCTATTTCCAAGATAAAAGCACTCCATATTTCCAAGGACGGATCAAAGACCGGGCATTTGATCATGCATATGAAAGAAGATTCCCATTCCCTGTTGACCACCATTCTCATTGGTAATAATATTGTTAATATTGGAGCCTCTGCTCTTGCCACCTCCATTGCCATTTCACAGTTTAAATCAAATGCCGTTGGTATAGCCACAGGAATCATGACCCTTTTGATTCTGATATTTGGTGAAATTTTTCCTAAATCCTTTGCCAACCATAACAATGTTCTGGTTTCAAGGGGAGTAATTTATCCCTTGTACTGGCTTTCCAGGCTTTTCTGGCCATTGATCTTTGTTTTAAGTTTTATCCCCAGACTTCATGGTGCTGCAGATAAAGCTCAGGAATCCGTGACAGAAGATGAACTCATGACCATGGTGGAAGTGGTTGAAGAAGATGGGGAGATAAAAGAAGAGGAAAAAGAGTATATTACCAATATCTTTGAATTTGATGATACTTCCTGTTCCGAGGTCATGACTCCCAGGGCTGACATGTTTTTCATAGATGTATCCCAGGGGCTTGATATTCAGGCAATTTTGAAAACAGGTTATTCAAGGATCCCTGTTATTGAAGACAGCATTGATAATATCATTGGTATACTCCATGTAAAAGATCTATTTATAAGCTTCCAGAAACTTGCCGCATCCCATGAAAATGCCACTGCATACCTGGATATAAAAAAAATCATGAAAAAACCCTATTTTATCCCGGAATCCAAAAAACTGGATTCCCTTCTCCAGGAATTCAAGATTAAGAAGAATCATATGGCAGTGGTGGTGGACGAACATGGAGGAGTTTCAGGTATTGTTACCCTTGAAGATGTGGTTGAAGAAATTATTGGAGAGATCATTGATGAAACCGATTGCCTGGTTCCAGATATTGTCAAGCTCAAAGGAAAAAAATGGCTGGTTGCAGGTAAAATGGATATAGATGACCTGAACAAGGAAATTAATATATCCATCCCGGAATCTAAAAATTATGATACCTTTTCAGGTTTTTTCCTTGAGCAAATCGAAAAAATCCCTAAACCTGGTGAATCAATTAAAATTGACAAATGGACCATTACGGTCAAAGATATGGATGGCAACAGGATTCAGACATTTATTCTGAAAAACGAATAAGGCTGATAAATTTTTAGATATTTTTATAATATACCTGCCTGTCTGTGGTGAGCTGATCACTTAACATATACCGAACAAGCCCAAAAAACCGCAGCAGGAAAAACCTGATGCGGTTTTTTTAGTTTTAACGGTATTTGCTAATACAAAAAGTACTACTACAAAAGGACAAACCAAAATCATGGAAAAAAGGTCCGGGGACGAAACCCTTACACCGCTTCGAGAGCAGATAGACAAAATTGATTCACAAATTCTGGATCTTATAAATCAACGGCTTACCCTGGGGAAAAAGGTCGGTGCCATTAAAAAGGAAAAGGGAAGTCAGATCCTTGACCTCTCCAGGGAAAGAAAGGTCATTGAAAATCTTTTCAAAATCAATAAAGGACCTGCCAACAAAGATCTTTTGCAATACCTTTTCAATGTAATTATAACAGCCACCAGGGAAATCCAGAAACCAAAAACCATCTCTTTTTTAGGTCCAAAGGCAAGCTACACACATATTGCTTCCCTGAATCATTTCAGACATTCAGGGAAGTTTGTTGAACAAACAGGACTCTTTGATATATTCAGGGACGTGGAAAAAAAACTCAGTCATTTTGGTGTAGTTCCTGTGGAAAACTCCATTGAAGGGGCGGTGAATCATACCCTGGACCTGTTTACTGAATTTAATCTCAATATCTGTGCAGAACATTATGAACCAATTTCCCATGATTTACTATCCATAACCGGTGAGGCCCGTGATGTAAAAACAATCTATTCCCATCCCCAGGCCATTGCCCAGTGTAAAGGATGGCTAAAGAAAAAATTCCCCCACGTGGCATTACTGGAAACCAGTTCAACATCCAAAGCCGCACTCATGGCATCCCAAAATCCAGATGTGGCTGCCATTGCAAGTCAAAAGGCAGCACATATTTACGAATTACTTTCAGTGGAATCAAAAATTGAAGATTATTCTGGAAATGTCACAAGATTCCTGGTCATTGGCAAAGAATCCCCTGAAAAAACCGGCAGGGACAAGACCTCGATTATGTTTGCCACCTCCCATGTACCAGGTGCCCTGTTCAAAGCCCTTGAACCTATTGAAAAAGCAGGGCTGAACATGCTGAAACTTGAATCAAGACCCACCAGGGACCAGAATTGGAGCTATTATTTCTTTCTTGATATAGAAGGCCACATCCAGGACGACCGGGTTAGCAGAACCATTGAGCATATCAAACAATATTCCCTTTCTTTGAAAGTATTAGGTTCTTATCCCATATTTGTAAAAGAGGAAACATAAGATCATGATTTGTGCATCCACTAATTTATATTGTGTTTTGGGAAATCCAGTGTTCCATTCTAAAAGCCCTCTGGTGCATAACATAAGTTTTATGGCCAATAAGGTTGATGCAGTATATCTGGCATTTGAACCCCTTGATATTGCAGCGGCAATCCAGTCCATAAAAACTCTTAATATTAAAGGCGCTTCCATAACCCTTCCCTTTAAGGAATCAATTTTACCATTTCTGGACTGGATAGAACCCAGGGCAGGAGAAATAGGGGCCGTAAATACTATTAGAAACAAAGATGGCAGACTTTTTGGATACAACACTGACAGCAAGGCAGCCATTGACCCCTTAATCCCCCACGGGATCCAGGGCAAAACTATCTGTATTATCGGAGCAGGAGGGGCAGCCAGGGCAATGGCCCATGGTATTGCAGATAAAAATTGCCAATTAATTATCATCAACCGATCCAGGGGAAAAGGGGCTGCCCTGGCTGCTGAGGTGAATGCCCAGTTCATTCCCTTTGATCAGATTGATAAAATTGGCAAAATTGATAAAATTGCCAGCATCGATAAAAACGGAAAAACAAACCCTTTTTCTCCGGATGTGGTCATCAATACCACCAGTCTGGGCATGCACCCCCATGTTGATTCCCTGGCCTTTCCAGCCAGATATCTTACACCCGGGATGATAGTCATGGATCTGGTTTATACCCCTTTGGAAACCAGGTTATTGTCTGTTGCCAAAGAAAAAGGATGTATCACCATAGACGGTCTTTCCATGTTTATAGCCCAGGCAGCTGCACAATTTGAATTGTGGACAGGTATGAAACCAGATACAAATCAGATGAGACAGGCTGTGTTAGAAAACAAATGTTAAGAAAATAGCCACGATAAGAAAGAATTTAAGGAAAGATATGTAATGAAACAGATAATTACAAGACAAATCAAGTCTCAATCGGTTCATGTTCCAGGCTCCAAAAGTATTTCCCATAGAATGATAATTTGTGCTGCACTTTCCAAAGGAACCTCAAGAATCAAAAACCTTTTAAAAAGTCAGGATCTTTCCCTGACCACCCAGGCCCTTGCAGCCATGGGGGCCAGAATTAAAGAGATAGAACCTGAAATTATTGAAGTAAAAGGATTTAATGGAAGGCCAATCCCCCATTTGTCACCTGTTTTCCTCGGCAATTCAGGCACCTCCATGCGGCTTATAGCTGGTATTGCTGCCCTGGGAACCACTCCATATATACTGACCGGGGACAAAAGAATGTGCCAGCGTCCCATGATTGAACTGCTGGATGCACTGAACATGATCCAGGTGGAGGCAAAATCCCAAAATCCTCAAGGCACACCACCTGTATCTATCCAAGGAATCAGCAGAAAAGGCGGAAAAACTGTTATTGATTGTTCCAAAAGCAGCCAGTACCTGTCTTCCCTGCTCATGGTGGGGGCAGTAATGGAAAAAGGGCTGACCATTAACCTTACAGGTCCGTTGGTTTCTAAACCTTATATTGACCTGACCATTGATATTATGAAACAGTTCAATGTAAAAGCACATAGAATTACTGAAACAGAATATTTTGTGCCTGGAAACCAGATTTATGAACCCGGGGAATTTTTTGTGGAACCTGATCTTTCCAATGCCGGATATTTCTGGGCCGCAGGGGCAGTCACGGGCAAAGAAATTACGGTTAAAATTGGTATTGATAATAAAAAAAGAGAATCTCTACAAGGTGATTTAAAGCAAATTTTTATTCTTGAAAAAATGGGCTGCTCTGTCGTTGTCCATGAAAATAGTGTGGCAGTAAAAGGCGATACCCTTAAAGGCGTTGATGTGGATATGTCGGACACCCCTGATGCTGTGCCGGCCATAGCTGTGGTGGCAGCCTTTGCTAAAGGAAAGACTAAAATTTCAAACATAGGTCATTTACGAATAAAAGAATGTGACCGCATTGAGGCTGTTTCTTCTCAATTGATTAAAATGGGAATTCAGGTGACTCAGGGATCTGATTTTATAGAAATTCAAGGCGGCCATCCAAAAGGAGCCTTCATTGAAACCTTTAACGATCATAGAATTGCCATGGCCTTTTCAGTTGCCGGACTTGTTGTGGATGGAATGGAAATAGAAAATGAAACTTGTGTGGAAAAATCATTTCCTGAATACTGGACTTTATTTGATGCCTTATAATTCGGAAGTTTTATAAATCGATTGCCTTATAAATCAACTTCTTTATAAATTTGATTCCTTATATACAGGACAAAACATGAGTGCTATTTATTTGATTGGATACAGGTGTACCGGGAAAAGCACCATTGGAAAACTGGTTGCAGATCTTATGGATCGTGATTTTATTGATACGGATAGAATTATTGAAGAACAATTTCAGACCACAATAGAAAAAATGGTCAGCCAGAGGGGGTGGGATTATTTCAGGCAAAAGGAAAAAGAGGTTCTTTTTGACAGCGTCCATATTTCAAATCCAGTGGTTGCAACGGGCGGAGGAATTGTAATGGATACTGAAAATAGAAACTTTATTCAATCCAATGGAGTTTGTGTCTGGCTCTATGCTGACTATACAACCATTGTCCAGCGAATCCTTGCAGATCGTAAAAACCAGGAATCCAGACCCAGCCTTACCAGCCCTTCCCATAGCAA
>JAOZST010000020.1:25578-29760 GCA_029939535.1 Desulfobacteraceae bacterium
CAATCATTCTCTTACCAATCATTCTCTTACCAGGGAGACCCTGAAAATGCTTGAGATTCGCAATCCATTGTATGAAAAGCTTGGATTAATAAAAATCGATACCAGCTCCCATTCTCTGGAACAGGCGGCAAATATTATTAAAAGGAGATTTCCCCATGTCCGGCAGTAGTTTTGGTAAAGCATTTCAGGTCACCACCTTTGGAGAATCCCATGGCAAAGCCCTTGGAGTAGTGATCCAGGGCTGCCCCCCGGGACTGCCCATTGATGAAGCCATGATCCAGAAAGCATTGGACAAAAGAAAGCCTGATCAAGGACCATCCTCCACCAGACGAAAGGAACCTGATATACCCCTTATCCTGTCGGGAATCTTTAAGGGTAAAACCACTGGCACACCCATCATGATAATGATTAAAAACAAGGATGCCAAATCACGGTCATATTCAGATATTGCCGCAATTTACCGGCCAGGACACGGGGACTATACCTATCACCAAAAATACGGTATCCGGGATTATCGGGGAGGGGGCAGGGCATCTGCCCGGGAAACAGCGGCCAGGGTTGCAGCAGGCGCAGTTGCCCAGCTTGTCCTTGATCCCTATGATATCAGGATAGAAAGCTATACCATTGCCCTGGGAGGTATACAAATCAAAAGCTTTGATATAAATGCCATTGAAAAAAATCCATTGAAATGTCCTGACCCGGAAGCTGCCAGTGCAATGGAAAAAAAAATACAGATGGTAAAAAAAAAGGGAGATTCCCTTGGCGGCATTGTTGAAATAAAAGCCAGAAATGTTCCAGCCGGTATTGGAGATCCGGTTTTTGACAAGCTTGATGCAGATATTGCCAAAGCCATGATGAGTATTGGTGCTGTAAAGGCAGTGGAAATTGGTGCTGGAATAAAAGCACCTGAAATGACAGGTTTTGAAAACAATGATCAGATTACCAGGGAAGGTTTCCAAACTAATAATTCAGGAGGAATCCTGGCTGGTATTTCCAATGGAGATGAAATTATTATAAGGGTCCATGTTAAACCCATTCCCTCCATTGTAAAGTCCCAGAAGACATTGACGGAAAAAGGGGACCCCACAACCATTTCCACAAAGGGACGTCATGATATCTGTGCCATTCCCAGAATAAATAAGGTCTGTGAATCCATGCTTGCACTGGTACTCACAGACCATATTTTAAGACAAAAACCTATTTTAAGATAAAGACCTAATACAAAACAAAAAGAAGGAAAGCAAATTCCCCGACCTATTTTTTAATAATATCGGTTTCAAGTTTATCTGCTATGGTAAGGGCAGAATTCAATGAATCATTTATCATAAAGAGTTGGATCTTAAGGGTTTTCAAAGATGCAGGCGTGGCTGCGATTCTTTCCTTTGATGAAAATAGTTCAGCAAGTTCTTTGGCCTTTTTACCGAATTCAGTCAGTTTTTCACTGAAATTAATGATTTCGCCTGCCCAGTTGTCTCGATCTTCCTGGGAAAGTTCAATATTAGCATTTCCGGTTCCGTTTATTAATTCATCAATCTGATAATCTTCAGGGTTTGCAATAATTTCGAACATAATTTACTCCTTTGCAACAAATTTGGTTTATTAGTGTAGATTAACCATCAGGCTGGTATTTGCAGATAAGCCAGCAATTCACCTTTGGTATATAAAATTTTCAATACTGCAAGATAATAGGTATATTCTGCATCGGATATTCTTCGTTCAGCCTGTACAAGCAGGGTATTGGCATCCATCATATCAATACTGTCAGCCATTCCGTATTTGAACTGCATTTGAACAGCCTTATAATTCTCCTGGGCTGATTTTAATTCGTCCTGGAGATTAATCAAAGCACTTCGCGCGGTTTCAAACTCCAGAAAAGCAACTTTAGACTCAAGAATAATCATTTTTTCTTCCAGGTTCAGAGCCTGCCTTGCCTTTCTTTCATCTGCCTTTGCCTGAAGAACCTGTGCCTTTCTGAGACCACCATCATACAGGGTGAAAACAAGCTCTGCCTGGATATATGTATTTTCCGTATCATAATCAATATCTGCACCCTGGGAGCTATAAGAGATATCACTTTCCTTATATCCGCCTTCCAGGGAAAGGGATGGCCAATAGTCCCCTTTTTGATATTTAATGGTTTTGGAAGCAATTTCAAGGGTCTTTTTTGCCTCCTTTATCTCGTAACGATTTTCCAGGGCCTGGGTTTTAATTTCATCCAGACTAGTATTAAAATCATCAATACTTTGCAAATCATCTTCCGAGACCCTGAACTCGTCTTCAATACCTGCAAGCCGGACAAGAGCTGCCTTGTTTTGACCAACACTGTTTTCTGCAATAATTTTATCAGTCAGAGATCTGGATAGCTCTGCTTCTGCGCGGTAAAGTGCTGTTTTGGTAACATTGCCCACTGTTAGTTTCTCCTGGACGGAATTTTTATGGGTTGTAAGTCTTGCCACCTCAGCCTGGGCAATCTCCACAAGACGTTTGGCACTCAGGGTGTTAAAATAGTATTGAGCCACCTGGAACAGATAATCTGCCCGGATAGTTTCCTTTGAAAAACCGGCTTGTTCAATCCCTTTTTTGGTCACATCATAGGCAATCAATTCTCTGCCGTTAAGGGTAAAGGACTGGGTCAGCTTAATTCCAAGGGTTGTGGAATCCGGAGATGTAACCTCATCGTTTCGGTAATTGAGATGATTTCCAAACAGGGTGGCTCTGGGGACCAGAACCGACAATGCCCGTTTTTTTTCCTGTTCTGCAATAAACAGATCATCCGTGGCAATTTTTATTGTCTCGGCATTTTTATCTGCCAGGCGGCATAGATCCTGAAGTGAATACAGGGGTTGGGAATAGGCTGGCAAGGCCAGACAACAAAAACAAATAATACCGAAAAGCACCCTGAAAAAATTAGTTCTCATCAATCACCTCTTTTTTTTATAATATGAAATAAGTCATAACAATATTATGATTTAGCCCTGGCCGTCAAGGGAAGCTAAAGATATAAATTTGGATTTTCAGTAACAATATACCTTTCTCAAAGTTTATCAAGGTTGTGGTTAAAAAGTTTGACCTGTGCAGTTAAGCCATTAGCGGTTAGCCGTTAGCCTAAAGAAGATGTTGAATAATTCTATCAAAAAGCTAACCGCCCAGGTAGAAAAAGTTCAGGGTAATAATAGAAAAATATTCCATTTTATGGTATTGATCACAAAATTATTTTTAAAAAACTAATTCTAAAGGAGAGAAAATTGACAACTATTCCAAGTACAGAATTTGAAGAACTTTCTTTGGTAAGACAGGGCAAGGTAAGAGACATATTTGACAACCAGGATTCACTTTTAATGGTTACCACAGACCGTTTGTCAGCCTTTGACGTTGTACTGCCTGATGTAATACCTGATAAGGGAAAGGTATTGAACCAGATTTCTGTATTCTGGTTCAAACAGATGGAAGATATTGTTAAAAATCATATTATAACAACGGATACGGACCAGTATCCCGAAGAATTCAAAAAATACAGGGAAGTCCTTGATAAAAGGAGTATGCTGGTAAAAAAGGCTGAACCCATGGCAGTGGAGTGTATTGTCCGGGGATATATCAGCGGCTCAGGATGGAGTTCATACCAGAAAGAAGGCCATGTCTGCGGTATTAACCTTCCCAAAGGCCTTAAAGAATCTGAAAAACTTGAAACCCCCCTTTATACTCCTTCCACCAAAGCTGAAATCGGTGACCATGATATAAATATCAGCTTTGAAGAAACCATCAATATTCTGGGAAGGGAAAATGCTGAAAAACTGCGGGACCTGAGCCTTGCCATCTACAATAAAGGTGCGAAACTCGCCCTTGAAAAAGGAATTATCATTGCAGACACTAAATTTGAATTTGGTATGCTTGACAATGAAATAATCCTGATAGATGAAATTTTAACCCCTGATTCGTCCAGGTTCTGGCCGTTAAATGATTATGAACCCGGAAGAGGGCAGAAAAGTTTTGACAAACAAACAGTCAGGGACTGGTTAACAGCTTCTGGATGGGATAAAAAACATCCCGGACCAAAACTTCCCAAGGAAATCATTGAAAATACGGCAAATACATATAAAGAAATTTATAATTGCCTTACTGGCGAACATGTCTGATCATCTGGGTGGTATACAGGTGGATGGTACACAGATAGATGGTACACAG
>JAOZST010000020.1:29860-33151 GCA_029939535.1 Desulfobacteraceae bacterium
GATGGTACACAGATAGATGGTACACAGGCAAACCAGTTCCAGATTTCAAATATCCCTCTGGCAAGAATTGATCTTACCAATTTCAGGTACAAAATTTCCAGGGAAGAAAAAGATATAAAACCCCTTGCCTTGTCCATAAAAAACATCGGCCTGACACAATTACCCCTTGTCAGGCTGGTTGGGGATTCATATGCTGTTGTAACTGGTTTTAATCAGATCCGGGCAATTCTCCAAAATAATAAAAGAGACAAAGTTGTATGTCTAACTATACCCGAAGCATCTGAAAAAAAATGTGCAATGCTTGCCATATCAGACATTGCATTCCAACGGCCGCTTACTCCTGTTGAACTTATCAGAGGTCTGGTTCTCTTAAGCGATTTCATGGATGAAAAAACCATTGCTGAAAAATCATCTTCCATTTTTAATTTGCGGCTCAATGCCAGGTATATTAAGGAATTATACGCCATCCACTCCATGCCCTCACTGGTGCTTGAACTGCTGGATGAAAACAGGTTATCCATAAAATCAGCCAAAAAAATATCCAACTATGATCCAGGCATTAGGGACTGTTTTTTTTCTGTCTTTTCACTTATTAAGACCTCCTCCAGCAAACAAATGGATATCATAACCTGTTGGATGGAAATTGCAGCAAGGGAAAAAATCAATCCAATTGACCTGTACCAGGAAAATAAAATCCAGGAAATTCTTTTCCATGAAAACAAAGATGCTGGATTTAAAGGCAATTTATTACGGAGTTATCTCAATAAACGAAGATTTCCCTTTCTTGAAAAAAAACAAAAGGAAATCAGGGAAAAAATAAAAGAGCTGAAACTTGGTAATGACCTCAAACTAACCCTGCCTGAAAACTTTGAAAGCATGACCTATTCATTGAGCTTTGACTTTAAAACCCTGGAAGAATTCCAATCCCGGACTGTCTCCCTTGACAGAGTATCCAAACATCCAGCCCTGAAGGAGATCCTTGAGAGATGAAGATCAACAGTCTTTTTATGGATTCAGATATCCCTCTGGATGATGAAGTCCAATACCTGATATCCAGGGTCGGGCTGACTCCTGAAATAGTCACTGATTCCCGACAGGTTTATAATCTTATCAATTCAGCCAAAGATCCAATTTCAAAGGCAAAATCCATTTTGTACATCACCCGGAACAAGGGGGCAGTCATAAAAAAATGCCCTGGTACCAGTCATTACACCTGCTGTGATTACACGATTTTGCATACTGGAACATTCTGCACCATGGATTGCTCCTATTGCATTCTCCAGGCCTATTTCCATCCCCCTGTGCTTCAATATTTTGCTGGATTTGAAACCCTGGCCAAGGAACTGGATCATACTTTTTTCCAAAACCAGATTTTCCGTATTGGCACAGGCGAATACACTGACTCATTAATCTGGGAAAAAATCAGCCTTGGGCCCAGGTTCCTAATTGAAAAATTTGCAGGACAAAACAATTCCCTGCTGGAGTTGAAAACCAAAACCATTAATGTGGATTCTTTGCTGGATCTGGATCACAATGGCAAAACCGTTATGGCCTGGTCAGTGAATACACCCCAAATTATTCAATCCGAAGAAAGGGGAACTGCATCCCTGATCTCCCGTCTTGAAACAGCCCGACAATGTGAGGCAAAGGGCTATCAACTGGCCTTCCATTTTGATCCCATGGTTATTTATGAAGGATGTGAGGCTGACTATAAAAAGGTTGTTCAATTAATCTTTTCCCATGTCAGACCTGAAAATATCGTCTGGATAAGCATTGGCAGCTTCAGGTTCATGCCCCAGCTTAAATCTGTCATTGAACAACGTTTTTCCTCCTCCACCATCCCCTATGGGGAATTTATTCTGGGGCTTGACAATAAAATGCGGTATTTCAAACCCCTTAGGATACACCTCTATAAAACACTCATTGATACTGTCAGGGAATATGCCCCAAGCGTTCTTATGTATTTTTGTATGGAAGATGAAGAGGTCTGGGGAAAAACCCTGGGATTCTTTCCCGAAAAAGATGGAGAACTTGGTCACCTTCTTGACAAAAGCGCAGTCACCCATTGCAGATTAAACACCTCTATTTTATAATTCATTATCAGCAACGGCCAAGCCACAAGGAGCGTAGACTTCATGGTACAAACAAAAAAAAGCGATAAAAAAACCTGGCGTTTATTTATGATGAATATCAGTTTTATCATTGCCTTATACCTCATGGGCATATTTTTGGGATTTGTATTAAGGACCAACCATATTATTAAAGAACATGTCAGGGGCGGTATCAGTGTCTCTTTTGATATTTCCAAAATTCAAGCCCAGATGAAAATTAACAAGATTTTTATTGGACTTATTAGTATCGCCTCCATTTTACTTTTGATATCCATTGTGTTTTTCATGGTTTCAAGGCTGTCAAAAAAACTCACCGCAGCATATAAAAAGATTTCACTGATGGCGATAATCGATGAGTTGACTCAGTTGTATAACAGAAGACATTTTCATGTTTGTCTTGATCAGGAACTCAATCGTTCAAAGCGCCATGGAAATCTTATCAGCCTTTTAATGCTTGACATCGATTATTTTAAAAAAGTCAATGACACCTATGGCCATCAGGCTGGGGACACCGTACTTGCGGGTGTATCCAAAATTGTTAAATCCATCACCCGGACAACGGATATTGTTGCTCGCTATGGCGGAGAGGAGATAGTCATCATCCTGCCGCAAACAAGTCTACAAGGGGCGGTCAAGTGTGCTGAAAAAATCCGCCAGTCAATTGGACAAAAAGAATTTAAAGAGGGCAATGACCAGACATTATCTGTAACAGTTTCCATAGGGGTATCCTCATTAACCAGGATTGAAAAGTTAATCAAAGATGAGGCAAAACATATTATTAAAATGGCAGATGAGGCACTTTACACTGCTAAGGCATCCGGCAGGAATCAAGTGGTTAAAAAAGAAATTGGCTCTTAACAATTTTCAGCACAAGAGATATAGCACTTATGTAAAGCAACCAATCCAGCTATATCTTCCAGTGTCATATCGTCGGTAAGTGTCATAATTTGATCAAGAAACTCCAAAGCAGCATCGGTTTCAGGAATTTTTAAATAATAAGCCCTGATGGATGAAAATTCTGGCAGACCGTATAAATACCTGAGTTTTCCTTTAAGTCCTTCAGACTGAAAAAGCTCAGGGGCTTTAATAATTTCAATAAGATTTTTTAATATGGCCTGCTCAAATTCATGGGTTTCTTCTTTTAAATCTTTTTTGTATTTTTCTTTTAATTCAGCAATGT
>JAOZST010000296.1:0-2917 GCA_029939535.1 Desulfobacteraceae bacterium
ATCATGGACTGATCAATCATGGACTGATCAATTAACTTTTTCCATAAGAGGATATGATGAACTACCCTGAAATGTATCGAATCCAGCAGATCATTGAAACGCCCAAAATTAAAAATATTCAAAATACCGTTATCCAGGAATTATCCGGACTTGACCTTGCCTCCAGAATACGCCCTGGTGACCGCATTGCCATCACGGCAGGCAGCAGGGGGATCAACCATATTGATCTGATCCTGAAAACTCTGATTGATGTTTTGAAAGCCCATAAAGCAGAGCCCTTTATCGTTCCTGCCATGGGAAGCCATGGTAATGGAAATGCCCAGGGACAGGTTGATATCTTAAAAAGCCTGAATATTTCCCAGGAAACCATGGGAGTCCCCATCCTTTCCTCCATGGAAACCGTGGAAATAGGGACCTCTTCCCATGGATTCCCAATTCTGGTGGACAAACATGCTGCAACAGCAGATGGTGTGGTGGTGATGAACCGGATCAAGCCCCATACCGAGTTTGAAGGCCCCATTGAAAGCGGATTAATGAAAATGATGGCCATTGGCCTGGGAAACCATAAAGGATGTTTCCAGGTTCATAAACAAACGGTAAACTTTGGATACTCCAGGATAATTCCCGAAATCGGCTCCATTATTTTAGACAGCATTCCAATCCTTTTTGGTGTGGGGATAGTAGAAAACATCTATGATGAAACTGCTTTTATCAAGGCCTGCCTGCCGGATCAATTTCATGACACAGAAACCATGCTGCTGGAAAAGGCAAAAAGCAATATGGCCAGACTTCCCTTTGATAATATTGATATCCTGATCCTGGATGAAATGGGAAAAAATATCAGTGGTACTGGCATGGATACCAATGTTATCGGCAGAATCATGTTCATCGGAGAAAAAGAACCAAATTCCCCAAAAATAACCCGGATTGTGGTGCTGGACCTGACAGAAGCTTCCCATGGCAATGCCATTGGAATCGGTCTTGCAGATTTTACCACCCAATCTGTAATCCATAAACTGGATACCCAGGCCATGGCCACCAATGCCATCACCGCCATGACACCGGAAAAGGCAAGACTTCCTGTCAGCCTTGCCACTGACCAGGGTTCCATTGAGGCTGCCCTTGAAACCATTGGCGCTGTGGAGCCTTCCAATGCAAGGATTGTCCATATCAAAAACACTCTGGAGATGGGAACACTTCATATTTCCCAGGCCCTGAGAGATGAGGCCGAAAAAAGAACCGACCTGACAATATTGGAAAATACAGGCCCTTTGTCATTCAACCAAGAGGGGAGGATAGTGCCGGTCCGATTGTAATTTTTGTGAAAAATATTTCACCAGCCATTTTTTGGGGGTATCCCCTTATATCAATTCCAAAGATTAAAAATCGTTTGCAAAACAAGCCCTTATCTGTTTAAATACAGGCTTTCTGTTAATTAATTTTACTTTTTATAGAGGAATCTTCTTTGAATATAAATATTAAAGGTCTTGTAATCATTGTAGGCAATTTTGGGAGTGGCAAAACCGAAACAGCCATCAACCTTGCAGCAACGAGAAAAAAGGATGGTATTAATGTAAAAATTGCAGACCTGGATCTTGTAAATCCCTATTTCAGGACCCGGGAGGCGAGGGTCTTCCTTGAAAATATGGGAGTTGAGGTTGTCCTGCCGCCCAAACAATATATGAATGCAGATCTTCCCATACTTGCCCCGGCAGTTGCGGGAATAATCAAACAACCCTCTGAACTGACTATTCTGGATGCAGGCGGTGATGACATGGGAGTAACTGTGCTGGCTGCCCTTGAAGACCATCTGTCCAAGCAGCAGGTGCATATGCTCCAGGTAATCAATCCCTTCAGGCCCTTTACTGAAAATGTCCAGGGCTGCATCAAAATTATAGAAGAAATAGAAAATTCTTCCAAAATAAAAGTAACCGGCCTTGTCAGCAATGCAAACCTGATAGACGAAACAACACCTGAGCACATTTATAAGGGATACCAACTTTTACAGGAGATATCCCAGGAAACAGGTCTTACAATTGAATTCATCACAGCTGCATCCCATTTGATCTCGAAACTGGAGTTGGATCGTTTTAGCTGCCCCATACTGAAAATAGACAAAAAACTGAATCTACCCTGGAATCGGTTATAAGAATATAGACAAAAACAATGGACAAAGTGTTAATGAAAGGAAATGAAGCGATTGGTGAAATTATTCAACCGCCACATGTAGTGACTTTTCCGAGATATCTTAGTGTTGTTGTCGATAAATTTGAATGACGCAAAATGGCTTTTGAAACTATTTCAATCGGCACTCCAGATCTGCCTGCATATACGCATGTTGATGTCTGGCTATAACAATCCTAAAGTTTGATGTATCAACACATCTGGATTAATTTTATTCTTTTTTCCTGTTTCCAATAAACAGCACCATTATCAAGGTAAGCATACAAAGAAGGGTAATGGTAATAAAAGCCGCATAATAATTGTTGTTTATGTCAAAAAGCCAACCGGTTACCACCGGCCCTGAAGCACATCCGATGCAGGCGCAAAAATTGACAATCCCAAGTAGAACCCCCTGAAAGTTGAGCCCGAACATTTCGGCAACAATGTTAGGCATGATGACCGAACCGCTTCCATAACCAAAGGCATAAAGAACAGCAAACAAATAAAGTACCCAAGGTTTATCTATTGTCAGAAGCATGATAAGACCTATTGTCAACATCCCCATACTTATGGCTAAGACAGGCCTACTGCTTAAGCGATCAGTTAAAATACCAGAAATGATTTTAGCAAAAAATACGCTCCCCCCAAATATTGTTAGAATATAGGTAGCCTCAATGCTTGAAAATCCGGCCTCAATAGCAAACGGAGTAATGTGGACAAGAATTGCAAAGGTGACCATCCCCCAGCATATAAA
>JAOZST010000126.1:0-10995 GCA_029939535.1 Desulfobacteraceae bacterium
CCGGGATAAAAGCAGATATTGAAAAGGTGTTTGACTATTTCCCCGTGCTGAGGGAAAGAACCAATCAATGGGCAGGCACCCTGTCCGGCGGGGAACAGCAGATGCTGGCCATTGGCCGTTCCATGATGCTGCGCCCCAGGCTGCTGATCCTGGATGAACCTTCCCTGGGACTTTCCCCCCTCCTGGTCAAGGAGATTTTTTCCATTATCAAAGAGATCAATAAAAGCGGCACAACCATCCTTCTTGTAGAGCAGAATGCCAAAATGGCCCTTTCTATTTCCTCCACCGGACTCATCCTTGAAAACGGGAGGTTTGTGATGAAAGGAAATTCAAAGGATCTGCTGGAAGATAAAGATGTCAAGGAGTTTTACCTGGGTATTAAATCTGAAACCTCAGCCAAGGGTTTTCAACGATGGAAGAGGAAAAAGGCATGGCGATGAGCAAAGACACCTTTCAAACCGTTCCCAAAGTTTTCAATGAAACAGTCAGGCAGAACAGGGATTCCGTGGCCCTGCGGACAAAGGATCTTGGGCTGTGGCAGGATATAACCTGGGGACAATACCATGAAAAGGCCTGTCAGGTGGGATCAGCTCTTTTGTCCATGGGATTTGAAAAAGGGGACAGCGCCTGTATCATTGGAGATAATGCCGTGGAATGGGTCATGGCAGACATGGGAATCCAGTGTGTGGGAGGAGTCTGTGCAGGTATTTACTCCACCAATGCCTGGCAGCAGGTGGAATATGTGGTTATACATTCTGATGCAAAATTCTTATTTGTGGAAAATGAAGAGCAGCTGGACAAGTGGCTCATGTTCAGGGAAAATACTCCTTTATTAAAAAAAGTGATTATCTGGGATACCAGAGGTCTCACATCTTTTAAGGATCCCATGGTCATGACCTTTGAGTCCCTGGTGGAAAAAGGGGAAAAAGTTCACAGGGAAAACCCTGAACTGTTCAAAGAACACCAGGAAAAGGTCCAGCCCCAGGATTCGGCAGTGATTATTTATACCTCGGGTACTACGGGTCCGCCCAAAGGGGCAGTGCTTTCTCACAGAAACGTGACCTGGACGGCCGATGCCGTTGCAGGAACCCTTGCCATTTATCCAGAAGACCAGGTCCTTTCCTTTCTGCCCCTCTGCCATATATTTGAACGGCTCTTTACCGTGTTTATTCACTTGAGATACGCCTATACTGTAAATTTTGTGGAAAAACCAGATACGGTCATGCAGAATATGATGGAGGTTTCACCAACAGTGGGCTATGCCGTACCCAGGATCTGGGAAAAATATTATTCCAATGTAATGATCAAAATGGCCGATGCCACCTGGTTCAAACGGATGGTGTTCAATACTGCTCTGAAAATCGGGGAGAAACAGGCAGATCTTGTCATGGATTTCAAATCCGTCCCCTTGACCCAGAAAATTCTATTTTTCCTTGCCGGGTTTGCAATTTTCCGGAAATTAAAAGAACGATTGGGATTTGAAAGAATCCGGGTGGCGATTTCCGGGGCAGCACCTATTTCAAAGGATGTTTTGCGGTTTTTCCAGTCCATTGGCATGAATCTCATCGAAGGCTATGGCCAGACCGAAGGTACCGGAGTTACTACCCTTTCCCCCGAAGGCAAGGTGCGTTTCGGTACCGTGGGCCAGGCCCTGGAAGGGCTGGACATTAAAATTGCCGATGACGGCGAAATTCTTGTCAGGTCACCAGGGGTTTTCAAGGGTTATTATAAAAGCGATGAAGCCACAGCCGAGACAATCCAGGATGGATGGCTGCTCACAGGAGATGTGGGAGAACTTGATGAAGACGGCTTCCTGAGCATAACGGACCGGAAAAAGGATATCATTGTCACGGCCGGTGGAAAAAATATTACACCCCAGTATATTGAGAACAAACTCAAGGCCAGTATCTATGTCAATGATGCCGTGGTAATCGGAGATAAACGGAAATTTTTGTCCTGCCTTATCATGATCGACGAAGACAATGTGGCGAAATTTGCCCAGGATAACAAGGTCCAGTTTTCCACTTATAAGGATCTGACACAAAACCAGGCCGTCATTGAATTGATCGATAAGGATGTCAAACAGGTTAATCAGACCCTGGCCCGGGTGGAAAATATCAGAAAATTCACCATCCTGCCCAAACGCCTTTATGAAGAGGACGGTGAGGTGACACCAACCATGAAGATCAAGCGGAAAATCGTGAACGAAAAGTTCAAGGATATTATCGAAGCCATGTATTGATTTTTTTTCAGGCCCAGTTTCAGGTACTGGTCCAGTATCAGGTACAGGTCAGGATATGAAATCACCCTCTTCATATTATTCTTATATTCTTTAAACTGTGAGCAATAAACTTCTGCCGCCTTTTTTCGGGGGTTCATCAACAAGGGTGAACCCAATACTCACAGCCTTTTCCCTGATGTTTTTAAACCGGCTTTTTGATACATGGAATCTGGGTTCCACAATGAGAAATTTTCCACCCTTCCTTAACAGAGATTTTACCTGCTCCAGGAATTTTTCAAGGCTGGAAGTTTCATGGACCATATAAAAGGCAAGGATGAAGTCAGCCTTTGTCCCTGACTCCAGGCCCAGACTGTCCTGGGAACACTTGTGAAGGGAAATCCTGTCTGATAGTTTGTTTTTTTTTGCTTTTGCTTCAACTTTCTCAAGCATCTCTTTTTGAAGGTCCACGGCTATAACCCTTCCCGTGTTTTCCACCATCTTTGCCATTGCAATGGAAAAATAACCTGGCCCGCATCCCAGGTCCAGGATGGTATCTCCTTTCTGGATATATTCTCCCACAATTTTTCTGGGATTCTGGATAATCTTGCGAATAAAGTTGTCCAGAAAAAATGAATGGCCCGGACTACATACATGGCCGCTAAATTCCTTATCTGACATAATTTTTCTCCGTTGATTCTGCTCAGCAGCAGCCTCCGTCCCCGCAGCTTGCTTTTTCTTCGCCCTTTATCCAGACCTGGATAATATAGGCGGCTCAGCCAACCCCTGGATTGACTGTCAAGGCTCCTGAGGGGCAGTTGTTTACACAGGCCCCGCATTCCATACAGCCATTAAAATCCACGATATGGGCCTTGCTCTCGCACATTTCCAGAACATGGTGGGGACAGACCTCGGTGCATAAACTGCACCCGATGCACTTATCTTTATCAAGCACCAGGGTGGATACCTCTTCTAAATGTCTGAATTCTTTCATGGTCTTTCCTTTTATATCTTAAAAAGCTGAATAAACCCAGAAGCCTGTTGACAGGGCCAGGGAGATCAGCTGGACAGGAATATATCGTTTCATTTCTTTTTCAACACCAGTAGGCGAGGTAAAAGGAGTTGTTCCGGTAAAGTTCATGGCCAGAAATGAACTGATGGACACGGAGAACAAGAACAGGGCAAGGCCTGCGGAAAAAGACACGCTTGCTGACGGAACAAACCAGAACATAGACATTGCAGCCAGGCTGCCTGCAATAATTCCCTTAAGGGCAAACTCCCTGACAGGAATAAAGGGCAGAAGTGCAGGAGTAATAACAGCCCCTGACACCATACCGGTCATAAGCGCAGCAAAGGCTGCAAGCCCCCGGAACCAGGCACCGGAAAATGAAAACAGCCCAGGGCCGATACCAGATAATATAAACAGTATAATGGCCGTGATCAGGGCAGGCTTGAGTATGATCTGTATTTCCACCGGTGTCAGGATCATTCTTTCCGAAAATGTAAAAGTGACAGCCCGCATGGTGTTATCGGCTTTTTTTTTGTTTTCAAGAAATTCGTGGATATCCCTGGCCCGCACCGGGCCATAGACCACCCGGAATCCAGACTCTTTTTTTACTGCCCTGGCAGCAACACCTGTGGCACCCAGCTGGGGAACTATTACCCGTTTATGACCCACAATTTTATCCAGATTTACCTTTTGAATCCGTTCCACCAGTTCATGGGTTGCAAAGGTTCCTTCTCCGGCCGCACACCAGACATTAATGCCCCTGGTATCCAGAACCAGTATCCAGACATTGAGACCTTCAAGTTCTTTTCGAAGAACGTCAAAGGTCAGCTTGAAATTTGCAGTCACAAGAACTTCCGATGTTTTATCCGGGCTACCCACAGCATAAACTCCCGGCACTACTCTATATTGATAACGGTTAATCCCGCACCTTACCAGGACAGTGGATACTATATCTTTTCTGTCCAGTCTTGTTTTTATCCGGGGTACAGGGCCTGCCTCAGTCTCAATAAAATCATTCACATAATTGCAGAGTTTATATCCTGGTTTTTCATGGATTGATACAGGATCAATGGGTGACTCAAAACCTTTACCATCAATCAGGTCCATGGAGGGCATTATTTTTATCCCTGGAGTGGACAGGCCAGAAGAGGATGGCGGGTTTGAATTTTTATTCATGGATGTTCCTTCCCATGGTAATTTTTCTGTATTATTATTTCAGGACAGCTGGATACCCTGCCTTTGTCACGGAATCAATTGCCTGCTCAACAAGGGTCTCCCCGCTGGCAGAAAAGCTTGCCTTTTTCCCCTCCAGGTCTACGATAACATCTGAGATACCGGTGATAGCTTCCAGGGTTTTCTGGACCATCCCGGTGCAATGGCCACAGCTCATATTGTTCACGTTAAGTGTGATTTCTTGATCTGCCATGATGATTTTTCTCCAGTAAAATGTTTGAAGGGTGTATTACTCAATTATAAAGGGGTATTGAATTTTTGTCAAACCTGGGATAATTACTGAAAACCATGAATCAGGCAAATCCAAATCAAACCATCCCCTGGCAGAAAAACCAGGAGTGGCAGGAAATTGTTTTTTTCTTTCGCACCATTGGAAATGTACATAAAAAGCGCCTTGCTCCTGTCCATGCCCTTGCCCGCGAAATCCAAGGCCTACTGGATGAGCTTTCAGCCCCGGTAGAACATCTATGTTCCCTTACCTGCCCGGACTGCCGGGATATCTGCTGTGAAAGGGCAACCATCTGGTATGATTTCAAGGATCTTGTTTATCTTTATTTCGGCCTGGGGATATTGCCGGAAAAACAGATTAAAAAAGTACAAGGCCCCAAAAGACCCCAATGCAGCAACCTGACTAAAACCGGCTGCTGTCTTCCCCGCAGGAAACGTCCCTTTGTCTGTACCTGGTATTTCTGTCCCGACCAGACAAGAACCCCCCAATACCGAAATACTCCTTTTTCAACAAAAATAGAGGAAATCAAAGAATTGAGAAACAAGCTGGAAGAGGCGTTTTGTCAATTACCTCCCTTTGAATAAAAAGCTTCTTTTTTTTCGTAAAATTCAGGGTTTTCCTGATTGACAGGCTCTATTTATTCTATTACATCCTGAATACAAACATTTGCTGTTGGATCAGAATCCCTATACTAATAATATGATTCACATCATAAAAAAGAATGATATCATTTGTTTTTTATAAAATTATTTATTTTATTGACAAAAATAAAACTATATGATTTTAAATATCATGGAGAAAAATCTTAATTTCATTGGGAAAAATATTCGTTTTTTTCGCAGATCAAGAAACTGGACACTTATTCAGCTTGCATCAAAAATAGGGATTCAGGAGGGACCTTTGGGACGTATTGAAAGAGGTTTGAATTTACCTTCTGCGACGGTTATCTTTAATCTTGTGAATGTACTTGGGGTGTCTGCAGATGCTTTATTTGCACCAAAAAATTCCCAGACACAAAATTTTAAAGTAGATAATTCCTGTTTTGTAACCATTGATCCCCACCCAGAAACACCCCATAAAAATCTTTTGGCAACCTGCCATGAAATCATGACCGCTTTCCATGCTTTGGAAGATATCTGCGGCGTTCAAAAACATGTATACCTTCCTTTGTCCATACCTTTTGATTCAGATTATCAGGGCATGGAAGAGCTTGCCTCCCGAATTCGTAATTATATGGGGATAGGTGATGCAGTAGTGTTTGATTATTTTGAAGTGTTTGAAAATTTTGGTTTGAGAATTGTTCTTTTCCCATTTATAAAAAATGCCAAAGGTCTTGACGGCCTTTCTTTCTATGAACCAGCTTTTAACAATGCCTTCTTTTTTTTGAATTCAAAAAAAAATCCTGAAAAGCAACTTTTTTCCCTTTCCCTTGAGTTAGGGAAAATTTTTATATTTAACCAGATGCGTGTAAGAAAGGACCCTATTTTCAACGATTCTTCAATAGATCGAATCCAGACCCGTCCCATTAACCAGAATCGTGCAGCAAAAAGATTTGCCGCAACATTTCTAATGCCTAAAAACGCTGTGCAAACAACAGTAGGTCAATTGGGTATCAAGCCATCGGGCTGGTCATGGGAACTTCTTCTCAGAATTAAACACCGATTCGGTGTTTCAGCAGAGTCATTCCTTTACCGGTTAAAGGAGCTTGACTTGATTTCAAATGGTCTTTGTGAAAAATTCCAAAATCAAATCAAAGTTTTTTATAATGAGACAGGTTTTTTGGAACCAGATGCCTCCAGGAGGTGTTTAAACACTAACGGCAGGTTTTTTGATCTTTTGTTGACCGCAGAAAATATAAAATCTGCAAAGAAAGAAGTGCTGGATTTAAAAAAAATGGTGAATACCCAAAAAATTATAAAGGTATAAGCTTAGTCCAAGCTCTTTAAATAAAAGGGAAAAATAAAAAAAATTATGGGTTTGCAGGGAAAGGGCTATCAATTTTATGCACACTCCAAAGAGGGTGAGCCTTTAGATAAATGGCAGACAATTGAGGAGCACTTGAAGGGTGTTGCAAATTTATCTGAGATATTTGGGAAAGAGTTTTCGTCCGGAAAATTAGCTAAAATTGCAGGCAGTTTTCATGATCTTGGAAAGTATTCCCATGAGTTCCAGGATAGACTAATCAATAATGCTAAAAAAGTTGATCATTCAACGGCAGGAGCACAATTTATCCATGAAATATATGGAGATCAAATCGGGAAAATATTATGCTATGCAATTGCTGGCCATCATGGCAAAGGTTTGCCAAACGGAAACGAGAATGAAGCTTCAGACCTTAAAAATCGTTTGCAGAAAGCAGTTTGTGAGTATAGAAAAAATATTGATACCCAATATGAAAAGCCCGATATAACAAATGAAGATTTCCCTTTTGAAAATTTAGATATCATTGATGGATTTGATTTAAGTTTTTTTACCCGAATGGTTTTTTCATGTCTTGTGGATGCGGATTTTTTAGATACCGAACGATTCATAGATACTGGAAAATCAGAAAAGAGAAAAGGGTATTTACCTCTTGATATATTAAAAGAAAAACTGGATTTGTATCTAGAAAATTTAGGGGATAAGAAAAAGAACATTAATGTTATTCGAAACAAGATTTTGCAAAACTGCTTGACAGCCGCTGATAATCAAAAGGGTTGCTTTTCTTTAACTGTTCCAACCGGAGGCGGCAAAACGTTCTCATCTTTAGCCTTTGCATTGAAACATGCCATAAAAAACAATCAACGCAAAATAATTTATGTCATACCATATACAAGCATTATAGAACAAAATGCTGAGGTAATACGTTCAATACTTGGTGATGATGCAGTTATTGAACATCACAGTAACATTGATGCGTCAAAGGAACACTATAGATCAAAATTAGCTTCTGAAAATTGGGATGCGCCAATTATTGTAACAACCAATGTTCAGTTTTTTGAATCCTTGTTTGCATGTAAAGGGTCACGATGCAGAAAACTTCATAATATTGCAAACAGCGTAGTTATTTTTGATGAGGCGCAGATGTTGCCTGTTGACCTTTTAAAACCTTGTCTGAGAGCTTTGACAGCCCTTACTAAATGTTACAATACATCAATTGTTTTGTGTACTGCTACACAACCATTTTTGAGGAAAAACAAACAACTCAAAGAAGGATTAACGGGTGTAAAGGAAATCATAACAGATCCGCAGACACTGTATAATGATTTAAAGCGTGTAAAAGTTAATATTTTAAAAAAACGGATGGCAACTGAAGAGCTATCAGAGAAATTAAGAAAGCATGAAAAGGTTTTATGTATTGTCAGTACAAAAAAGTTAGCATTTGAACTTTTTAATCAAATTGCAGACATAGGCAATGTATACCATCTCAGTGCATTAATGTGCCCTGAACATCGAAGTGAAATTATCAAACAAATCAAGGCTGACCTCAAAGGAAAAGAAACATGCCGTGTTATTAGTACCCAGTTAATTGAAGCAGGAGTTGATATAGATTTCCCTGTTGTTTACAGGGCTATTGCCGGTATTGATTCAATTGCCCAGGCAGCAGGGAGATGTAATCGAGAAGGAAAATTGAGCTCGGGAACCGTCAATGTCTTTTTCCCTGAAAATGGGACACCTCCTGGTTTTTTGAGAAAAGGGGCTGAAGCAGCTGAAATTGTATTAAGCCATCAAATTGATGCTCTATCGTTGGACTCCGTGGAAGAATATTTTAAACGTCTTTATCAGGGTTCTGATCTTGATAAATTTAAAATTATTCAGGAACTCAATTGTTGTGCCTCTGAGTTGGATTTTTCTTTTAGAAAAATTGCTAAACGATTTCAAATGATACGAAATGATACAAAATCAATAATAATCCCCTGGGGAGAAGAGGGAGAAAAAAGGGTCAATATATTACGTGCTTGTTTTATTGAAACAAAAGATATTATCAGAGGTCTGCAAAGATATACTGTTCAAATTCATCCCCAGATATTTGAAAAGATTAAGGGCAACTGTGAAATAATAAAAGATGAGTACTTGATACTCAATAATATGAATATTTACAGCAAAGCAACAGGGCTGATTTTAGAAACAGAAACCAATTATAGTATAGATGATTTGATAATTTGAAATGTCATAAAAGGAGGTGCTTGATGTCCTATGGAATAAGAATAAAAGCTTGGGGGGAACGAGCATGTTTTACCAGACCTGAAATGAAGGTTGAACGGGTGAGTTATGATGTGCCAACACCTTCATCAGTTAGAGGGATTTTAGAGGCAATTTATTGGAAGCCGTCTATCCGTTGGGTTGTCAGTAAGATAATTGTTCAAAACTCGATCAGTTTTGAAAATATCAGGCGAAATGAATTGAGCGGTAAGCTGGCAAAAAATAGTATAACCAAAGCAATGAAGGATGGCGAATCCAGAGTTGAAGCCATTATTGAAGACAATCGTCAGCAAAGAGCTTCAATGATATTGAAAAATGTGTCTTATATTTTTGAGGCATTTTTTGAAATGACTGGTACTAAATCGGAGAAAAAAGACGACCAGAATCCTCAAAAACACCTTGAGATTTTTACAAGGCGGGCACAAAAAGGTCAGTGCTTTCATCAGGCTTATTTTGGGTGCCGGGAGTTTCCGGTTAATTTTGAATGGATGCATGATGATACCACAACAACTCCATTCCAAGGTGAAAGGGATTTGGGGTGGATGTTGTATGATATGGATTTTAAAGATAAAAAAGATCCAAAGCCTCTTTTTTATCGTCCAAAAATGGTTAATGGAATTATTGATGTGCCGCATTACAAATCTGAGGAGGTGATTGGATGATATTGCAATCGCTATGTCAATATTATGATCGGTTACAGCAGAATGTTGATGTTAACATCCCGGAAATTGGTTTTAGTCAGGAGAAAATTAGTTTTGCTATTGTTATAGATAAAAATGGGGTTATGGTTGGCGGTAAACCTCGGGATATCAGAGTCACAAATGAAGAAGGAAAATTGTTTCCCAAAATGATGTTTGTTCCCAAAATAAAAGATCGAGCCGGGAAAAACCCACCACCTTTTTTCTTATGGGACAATGCAAAATACGTTTTGGGAGCTGGAGAAAAAGAGAAAAAAGACCAAACCAATAAAGATGATAAATTTAAAATCACACCCGATTACTTTCAGCTTTTTAAGGATGAAGTACAGAATATATTAGGGGATACTTTGGATACAGGTGCTAAAGCAGTCTTAAGATTTTTAACTGACTGGAATCCTGAAATAAGTTTAAGTTTGGAAAATTGGGGAGAGATGTGCAAAACAAATTTTGTATTTCAACTTGATACGGATTCTTTTTTTTTACATGAAAGAGAGGTTATACAACAGCTATGGATACAACACGCAAAAAAAGAATTATCAAAAGGAAAGAGCAGTTATTGCCTTGTTAGCGGAGAAAAAGATGCTATAGCATTGACTCATCCAAAAATAAAAGGGGTCCAAGGCGGGCATACTGCCGGTGGTGCAATCGTATCTTTTAATATTCCTTCTTTTGTTTCTTATAATAAAAAGCAGAGTTTTAATTCACCGGTATCAGAGATAAATGCTTTTAAATATACAACAGCATTAAATCATTTATGCAGGTTCGGAAGTAGTCAGAAAATTCAAATTGGAGATGCCACAACGGTTTTCTGGGCTGAAAAAGAAAATCAAATGGAATCTATTTTTGGCAAGGTTTTGTCCCAAAGCAATGATGGATTTGATCAAGATGTCAAATTGTTTCTTGAATCAATTCAGAATGGGAAAAAGCCGGTATATGTCAATGAAAATACACAATTTTTTATATTGGGTTTATCGCCCAATGCTGCAAGGATTTCAGTACGGTTCTGGCATGTGAGCGATGTTGAAGATATTTCACAAAAACTGATGCTCCATTTTAATGACTTGAGAATTGAAAAAAGGGAAAATGATCCTGAATATCCAAGTATATGGCATTTGCTTATTGAATTGGTGCCAATAAGAAAGTCAGAAAAAGGAAAGTTGGAAAAAAGAAAAATCGATGCCATTCCGCCCAATCTCGCCGGGCAAATGATAAGAGCTATTTTAAGTGGTTCAAAATATCCAGAATCATTTTACACGACTCTTATATCCAGAATTAAAACTGACCGTCAGGTAAATTATATGAGAGCTGCAATTATAAAAGCTGTTTTAACAAGGAAATATAGATTTAAAAATATTAAAAAGGAGGTATCCGTGGCATTAGACAAAGAAAATAAAAATGTGTCTTATCTTTTAGGCAGGCTTTTTTC
>JAOZST010000297.1:0-2883 GCA_029939535.1 Desulfobacteraceae bacterium
GTGGTGTCTATGTTGTCATTGGCCTTGCCCTGTTTCTGGCAGGACTTGAAAAAGCTCTTTTCCCCCTGGGAAATATAATGGCTGCCCAATTGTCTGATCCTGCCTTTATTTACGATGCAGAAGAAGTGGTTACCCAGGCAGACTGGAAGGCCTATGGATGGGTATATCTTTTTGCAGCCATGATAGGATTTGCAACCACCATTGCTGAACCATCCCTCATTGCAGTGGCCTTTAAAGCCCATGAGGTATCAGCCGGAACCATAAGCCAATGGGGATTAAGAATCACGGTTGCTCTGGGAGTTGCCTTTGGGATAAGCCTTGGAACATTCCGCATTATTACCGGTACCCCGCTTTATATGTACATTCTTGCAGGCTATATGATTGTTATAGTACAGACCCTGTTTTCCCCGAAAACCATTGTTCCCCTGGCCTATGACTCAGGCGGGGTCACTACTTCAACTGTAACAGTACCCCTGGTGGCAGCCCTCGGCCTTGGATTGTCCGCCACTGTGCCTGGAAGAAATCCTGCCCTGGACGGTTTTGGCCTTATTGCCTTTGCCAGCCTCTTTCCAATCATTGCGGTTTTAGGTTATGCTCAATTAATGCAATGGCGTACTAACCGCAGCATAAAAATCATGGAGAAAAAAAATGCGCTTTAAACTTATTATAGCCTCAGTAAAGGCAGATATCACTGACAATGTGGTTGACTCTGCTAAAGATGCTGGTGCTACAGGAGCAACGATCATACCTGGCAGGGGCACAGGCATAAAAGAGGCAAAAACTTTTTTTGGCCTTTCTCTGGAGGCCCAGACAGATATCATCCTGCTCCTGGTTGAGGAACATCTTGTTACTAAAATTCTGGAGACAATAAAAAAAGCAGGGGAATTCCATAAGCCTGGAACAGGCATTGCCTTTGTGGTTCCGGTTGACCATGTTGTGGGCCTGGAAAGCCAGATGGAACAATTTAAAGAAGAGGTTCGAAAAAGTTATTTTTAAGCAATATCATTTATTTATATAAAGGGAAAAATCATGGAACCTGACAAAATAATTCGAGCAAGGGACGTGATGCGCAAGGGAATCATAACCATTGACGGCATGGCAACAGCCAGGGAGGCTGCCGCCAAAATGCGTGCTGAAAAAGCCCTGTGTCTTCTTGTCAAAAAAAGGCATCCTGATGATGCCTGGGGCATAGTGGTGGTCCAGGATTTTATTAAAGGGGTAATAATCCCGGGTCGTTCCCCGGAAGAGGTGCATGTATATGAAATCATGACAAAACCTATTATCACCGTACCGGCTGACATGGATATACGCTATGTTGCCCGTTTGATTTATCGGGCCGGCATAAGAAGAGCAGCAGTGGAGGATGGGGGGGAGCTTCTGGGTATGATTTCCCTTTCCTCATTGATCCTGGATAATGAACTTTTTTAACACCTTTCCAAAGCTGTGAATTCATCCGTACCCCAAAAAAACAGCCCCTGATTTTTTATAATAAACTCTATAAAAAGCCCAGGGGCTGTAAAAAACAATCTTTTGATCCAATATTCCCAAAAGGATGTTCTATTTTTCAGAAACTTTAAAAATGCTGACCATCTCCTTTAATTTTGAGGACAAACCAGACAGATCCCTGGCACCCTGATCCATTTGCGCACTTCTTTCTGACATCTCTTCTGCCACTGAATTAACTCCTGAGATGTCTTTTGCAATTTCCGAAGACACCTGGGAACTTTGGGCAACATTCTCATTGATCTCTTCAATCCCGGTTGAAGCCTGTCCTATATTTTCTGCCACTTCTGTAGCGCTTGCAGATTGTTCTTCTATGGATTCTGCAATGGTGGTAACTATTTCGTTAACGTCTGATATTACTTCAGATATCTTTGTGACATCCTGAACAGTATCCTCAGTGGAGCTTTGTATCCCGGCAATTTGTTTCTTAATATCATCTGTTGCCCTGGCAGTCTGCCCTGAAAGGCTTTTGATTTCCCCGGCAACAACGGCAAAGCCTTTGCCTGCTTCTCCAGCCCTTGCTGCTTCAATGGTGGCATTGAGAGCCAGGAGATTGGTCTGTTCTGCAATCTCGGTGATTGCTTCGGTAACCTTGGAAATTTCCCTTGCAGCATCCCTATTTCATCCTTATTTTTGATATCAATGCGTTTTTGTCAGATCTCCTTCACCAATAGCAATATCCTCCATGCAGGAGCATCCGCTTCGTGGGTCGCGTCCAGATGTAATACGTAACCGCCGTTTTGCTGCATTGCCTGTTCTATATTCGGAGTCGCCTGGCGATGCCCAAGAGCCAGGTAAGTGATAAATTTACGACCCAGATATTTTATCTCCGAAGGGGAGAGATTCACATGACGGGTTTGTAAATCCCGGCGAACCTGATCTGTGGTTCGATGGCGTTGAAACAGGCTTTGCCCTACAAAAACAACAACATCCCAGGCCACAGTACAATGTTTGGCAACCAATCGACGCAAAGATTGGAATACAAACACACGATTGCAGTGCGGGCAATTTAACAGGGTTTCGTGAGCAATAAATGGTCCTGTCATACTCATCACTTTCTTGCGCCTTGTTTTTAGCACAACAGGTGCCGTCCCGCACTGACATATATTGTGATCTGGCCTGAACCGGATGACCGGAGGTTGCGGGAACAATATGCCCGGCAATGTCTCCTGTGTGAGTTGAGCAAGCCATTGACCTAACGCAATCAAGGCCTTCTCTCCACAATTTAGGTTTTTTTTTCAAACCATGCTGTTCGAAAAGCATCTGAACCTATTCGCTTTTAATCAGGACACCTGTGCGAAGGGATATCGTTTTAGCAACTGATGCTAAGGGTTCGAAAAAAAATAAAATGTACTTTTTCTGGTCAATTTGGGTGAAGGG
>JAOZST010000127.1:0-10909 GCA_029939535.1 Desulfobacteraceae bacterium
TGACAGTGAGAGACAGATGGATTGGATGGACAACAAACCAACGGTTGCGGAATTTGGCTTGGGTTGTTAACAACTCACGATTTTTGATTTTTCCATGGGTAGATGTCAAGAATTTGGCCAGTCATTCATTGGGAAAGGTGGGTCGAAGGATAAAAAATGACTGGCAGGAAAAATGGAATTTTCAGCCAGTTTTGATGGAGACCTTTGTTGACCCTGAGCGTTATCATGGGACGTGTTATAAAGCCTCCAACTGGGAACATATTGGCATGACAACAGGGCAAGGCCTTATTCGCAAGGGTAAAACCTACAACACAACTCCCAAAAAGATTTATATGAAGCCTCTGGTTAAAGATTTTCGCAGAATTCTATGTTCTGAAGATTTGACCGGGAAAGAAATATATGAATAATTGTGGATAATGCCCATATGATTACAAAAAAAAGCGGCCGCAATGTATTGGAAATTTTGAAAGACCAGGTGAAGGATATAAAAAAATAAAAAGGACAAGGATATGGCCGTATACAGATATGGCGAAAGAATTCCCAAAATCGGGAAAAATTCATATATTAGTGATTCTGCACGGGTCATCGGGGATGTAACCATAGCAGACAATTGTTATATCGGCCATGGTGCCATTGTTCGGGGGGACTATGGGAAAATTATCATTGGGGCTGGAAGCGCCATAGAGGAAAATGCCATTCTCCACATCAGGCCGGATGGTATCCTTGAGTTGGAAGAAAGCGTTACCGTGGGTCATGGGGCCATTATCCACGGTAAACTGATAAAATCCCATGCAGTCATCGGGATTGGTTCAGTGCTCGGTTTTGATGTGGTCATTGGATCATGGACCATTATTGCTGAAGGATGTGTGGTTCCCCAGAATACAATTATCCCGGATGAGAAAATTACGGGAGGAGTTCCCTTTAAAATTATTGGAGATATAAAACAAAAGCATAAGGATTTCTGGACCTATGGGAAACAGCTTTATGTTGATCTTGCAAGGGAATATCCTGAAAAATTTGTAAAGCTGTAACCAGCATCTATTTTAATGGAAATATATTTAGACATAAGTCGCCTTTGCATTGAAACAGCAGCCCAAAAAAAATATGAGGGCTTGATCAGGCAATATTTCAAAGCCAAAGTTTTGGGCAAAGAAAAAGTCACCTTTGAAAAACAAATTAATGCCCTGAAATATTTTCTTGAAAAAGCTGATTTTTCCGCACTCAGAAATTCCTGTAAAAATACCGCTTCCGTGGAGACAATGGCCATTTTGGTCGTGCCTCGGCGACTTGAAGATATGCATGTCCGGCTCAATAACAGGATACTGCCCATGGGAGAATTTTACCGGTAGCCTGGGATTTAAAATAATTGTTTGTCTATTTTATTTGATATTACGCTTGATGTGTAATATTTTATACGCAAACATAGTTATTCGTTGATGTGTAATTAAGGAGCTAAAATGAGAAATCCTTTTGCCTACAGCAATTTTGTGACGGGCTCTTCTTTTTGTAACAGGGTAAAAGAACAAAAAGATCTGGTTGAATTTATTATGACATCCCAGAATGTTTTGCTTTATTCCCACAGAAGAACCGGCAAAAGTTCTTTAATAAAGCAGGTTTTTCAAAATATAAAAGATCAAAAACTTGATGTTGGAGCCTTGTATATTGATCTTTACGGCACAACTTCTGAAAAAGAATTCATCACAAGGGTTTTTCAACAATTAAATGCTTTGGAATCAAACACGGACAGGCTGTTTAGCCTTTTAAAGAAAAGCATAGGAAAGCTATCATTTCAAATCACCGTTGATTCTGTTACAAACTTACCGGCAATTAGTCCATCCTTTATGCCGGAGGATGAAAATCTGGTTTTAAAAAATCTTATGGACCTGATTGAAAAATTTTCAGAGAAACAAAAAATTGTAATTGCCTTTGATGAGTTCCAGGAAGTGGCCAAATATGCAGATGCAGATTCTTTTGAAAAACAGTTGCGATCCCATGTTCAGCAGCATTCAAATGTTTGCTATATTTTTTCCGGCAGCCAGCAGCATCTGCTTACAGCAATGTTCCGGCTGCAAAAAAGGGCTTTTTATCAGCAGGCCGCAAGTTTTCCACTTGGGGAGATTGCAACAGAACAATATATTCCCTGGATGAAAAAATTGTTTCAGACGGGTAATGTAGCCATTAAGGAAAATCATTTAAAAGAAATTATTGAACGGTTTGAAAATCATCCAATGTATATTCAATTGTTTTGTTTTTTTTTGTGGAAGGAATTACAGGAAAACCTTTGGCATGAAAAGACAATAGAAAAAATTGAACGTTCAATGATTGAACAAAAACACCTTGAATATCAAATGCTGTGGGATAACCTGTCCATCAATCAAAAGAAAACACTAAAACTTGTTTTGCTCCAAAGAGGTGCAAATCTTTTTTCTGCAAAGGCTTTACTGATTGGTAATATTAAGACGGCTTCCACTGTTACGCGGTGCCTGAAAAGTTTGTCTGAAAAAGAAATTATAGTCAAGAACGGAAAATATTTCATCCAGGATATTTTTTTAAAGAAATGGCTTGGTTTTAATATGTAATTTTAAAAAAAAGGAATATAAATTGACTCCATTAAAAGGATCACAGAAAAAATATTTAAGGGGCCTTGCCCACAAATTGAATCCATCTGCATTTGTAGGGCAGAAGGGACTTACACCCTCTTTGATTGATGAAATCAATCAGGCCCTTGATGCGTCTGAATTGATTAAAATCAAATTCAACGATCACAAGGAAAAAGAGGTGAAAACTGCCCTGGTTGAAGAAATTGCTACAGTCACCCATTGCCATCTGGCAGGCATGGTAGGCCATGTGGCCATCCTGTTCCGCCAGCAGTCAGAGCCTGAAAAGCAAAAGATAAAACTGCCCTGATTTCTTGTTTTCCCGCACATTTTAGCCGTGCCCATCAGATCTGTTTGTTTAAAAAAGAGACTGCCTGGTATTCTGACCAGTATTGTCCTGTTTTGTTAAAAGAAACAAAGCCTACATGTCCCCCTGATTCTGGTATTTTCAGGGTGATGTTGCGGTTATATCCAGCTTCTGCCACTGGAAAACATTCTTTGGGCAAGAACGGGTCATTGGCAGCATTGATGATCATAGTCGGGATTTTTATCTCCGGAATGAACTGGAGGCTGGAAGTTTTTTCCCAATAATCATGGGCATCTCTGAATCCATGTATGGGGGCTGTGTAGCGATCATCAAATTCCTTGAAGGTTTTTATTTTTTCATAACCTTTATCATCAAGAACTCCGGGCATGATTTTCATTTTTTCTTTGATTTTCTGGTGGAGCAGGACCAGGAATCGTTTCATATAGAGTCTATTGGAGGGTTTTGCCAGGGTTGCGGCACTGGCTGTAAGGTTACAGGGAACTGAAAAGACAACGGCTTTGCTGACAATGGGGTCCACAAGGTCCCGTCCCAGGTGAACCAGGGTGAGGTTGCCCCCAAGACTGAATCCCACCAGGGCAATTTCCTGGTATTTTTTTTGTTTTTTTCCATGGTTAATGACCCAGGCAAGATCATCAGTGACTCCGTTATGGTAGGAACGAAGCAGACGATTGGGCTCGCCGCTGCAGGATCTGTAATTCCAGGCAAGGACATCCCAACCGCCATCATTTAAGGTTTTTGCCATGGCTTTTACATAGGTTCTTGCGGTATTGCCCTCAAGTCCGTGGGAGATGACTGCCAGGCGGTTGCTGTTGGCCCGGGACCAGTCCAGGTCCAGAAAATCATTGTCAGAGGTGGTGATGCGTTCCCGGGTGTATATAATGTTGTTTATTTTCCTGAACAGAACAGGATAAAGGGTCTGGACATGGCCGTTTCCAAAAAGAAAGGGGGGTGAATATATGGGTTCTTTCAAGCAGGTTCTCCTTTGCAGCAGTATTTCCTATGTTTAAATGTCCATAAATTTGATATATTATTTTTCCTGTGAAGTAAATTTAAATTTAGCGCGCTATTGCGTGAGCTGTTAGCTAAAAACTAATGGCTAACGGCTAAATGCAAATTTCTATACTCTTAAATTAAAAAGGATCTATAAAATAAAATGAAGGTTGGAATTATTGGCCTGCCCCAGACAGGTAAAAAAACATTGTTTCAGATTTTGACAGGAAATGAAATCACAGAGCCTTCAAAGGCATTTAAACCTGTTCCCGGCACAGCTGATATTCTGGATTCAAGGTTTAACACCCTGGTGGATATGTACGAACCCAAAAAGCAGGTCAAGGCCAGGATTGATCTGGTTCTTCTGCCTAAAATGGAAGCTGAAACAATTGCCAGGGGCGATATTTTCAAGGATATTGCCGATATGGATGCCATCTGTCATCTGGTCCGGGCCTTTGAAGATGATGCCATTTATCATGCTGAAGGGTCTGTGGATGCCATAAGGGATTTTGAAATGGTTAATTCGGAACTGGTAATGCATGACCAGATTTTTGTTGAAAAACGCATGGAGCGTCTTGAGGCCATGGTGAAAAAGATCAAGGACGAAGACCAGCAAAGGGAACTGGTGCTGATGAACAGGCTCAAGGATCACCTGGAGCAGGAATTACCTTTACGTCTTATTGAACTGAACGAAGAGGAGGAAAAGCTGATCCGTTCCTACCCTTTTATCACAAGGAAAAAACTGGTTATTGCCGTGAATGTGTCCGAGGATGATCTGGGAAATGAGGAATTGCCGGCCGGGTTCAAGGAAAGCTGTGATCGCCTGACAATAGAGGTTATGCTGGTATCGGCCAAGGTAGAGGCGGAAATTGCCATGTTGGATACGGAAGAAGAAAAGGCAGAATTCCTGGAGGATATGGGCATTAAGGCGACTGCCCTTGAAACCCTTACAAAGTTGTGTCTTAAGTCCCTGAACCTTATTTCCTTTTTTACTGTTGGCAAGGATGAGGTTAGACAATGGCTGGTCAGGGAAAATTCCAAGGCCCCTGTGGCTGCAGGGGTAATACATTCAGACCTGGAAAGGGGCTTTATCAGGGCTGAGGTCTTTACCTATGATGAACTCATTGATCTGGGTTCCGAGGCTGAGTTGAAGAAAAACGGCAAGTTTTATGTGGAAGGCAAAGAATATATTGTTAAAGACGGGGATATCCTGAATATACGCTTCTCCGTATAACCCCCATGTCCTGACGGGCACAACAAACCATGAAAAATATTTTAAACACAGAGAGCACAAAACTCTATTCTCGGTGTCCTCTCTCGGTGTCCTCTGTGAACTCTGTGGTGAGATTCTTTTTCATATAAAAAAAGCTGGAGAAACATCTCAGGTTTTTATTGTCTGGAAATTATTCCGGAGCATTTTTGTGGGCCTGGGTCAGCCGCTCCTTTAAATAGGCCATCTCATCTTTGTCATATTCATAAAGGTCAAAACAATATCCGTCTTCTCCCAGTAGACCTTCCGGGATCAGGTCACCGGCTTCATCCGGGTCGGTGATCATTTCACCGTAAAAACATACAGACAGCCATCTCTCTGCGGGATCATCATCAATGACATCCACCATGGCAAATAATTTGCGGGTTTTCTGGCTTTTATGGCAGGGCCTCAGGGAATAGCTTACATTGGGTCGTGAGTTAAATTCCAGACTGATATTATCAAGGGAGTTCAGATGTTCTAAAAGTTCTGTAAATGCTTGTCTGGTCCTGGTCTCATTGTCTTTCCAGTCCGAGATAAATTTTTCAAGGGCTTCCATTATTTATTCCTTAATATGCTTTAACAAATGTCCCAGTTCGGGAAATATAAGGTTGTTGCAGACCAGTTTGCAGGCCTTTATACTGCCGGGCATGCAGAATACAATACTGTTTTTTACGGTTCCGGCTGTGGCCCTGGATAAAATTGCAGCAGAGTCAATCTCTTCAAAACTCAATTGGGCAAACAAAGGGCCAAATGCGGTAAGTTCTTTTTCAAGCAAAGGTTTTATCGCTTCAATGGTAACATCCCTGGGGCTGATACCGGTGCCCCCGGATATGATCACTGCATCCGGGCTTATTTTCGTGATTACATGATCCACAAGTTCCTGGATGGCTATGATTTCATCGGTGACCATCTGGTGGATTACCACTTCGTGACCCTCTTTTTTAGCCTGTTTTTTTATCCATGCCCCACTTTTGTCTTCCGAGAGCTTTCGGGTGGTGGATACGGATATGATTGCCAGTTTTAGATTTTCCGGTGCATTTTTTTTGTGCAAAAAGGTACTCATTTTTCGATTTCCTTATAAACCAGATCCAGAGTAAAAGATCCGTGTCTGACATTAGATTCCTGTGACCTGGAATCTGTATCATCTTTTTTTCCGGCTAGCAACACCTTGATTTTAAGTTTAAGTTCTTATAATCAAAGGAGGGAATATAAATTTTGCCATAAGGCAATGAGAATAAATAGAAGAATAGGACAGCAGGATAAGTGTCAATGAAATATGATTGTACAGGTGTAATCCTGGCCGGTGGCAAAAACAGCCGTCTTCCCGGGAAAAAAAAGACCTTTCACAGGGTGGGGGATGACATGATGCTTACCCGTATCCATACCCTGTTTTCAAAATTGTTCAAAGAAGTGATTATTGTGGTCAACGACCCAAAGGATTTTGCAGGATTGGATACGATGGTTGTGACGGATATCATTCAGTCCAGGTGTGCCCTTGCAGGGCTCCATGCAGGTCTTTTCTATGCCTCAAACCCATGGATTTATGTAACTGCCTGTGATGTGCCTTTTATTAATGAAAAGGTGATCAGACATATAGTCGGGCAGAGGGAACCCGGGGTAGAAGTGATCATCCCCTGTACTGAAGATGGTATGGAACCTCTGGCTGCAGCTTATTCCAGGGATTGTATTCCCTTGATTGAAAATAATCTGGAAAAAAATATTTTTATGATCAAAAAGTTTTTCAGGAAGAAGAAAGTTAAGGAGATACCTGTGGCGGATTTAAAAAAGATGGACCCGGCAATGCGGTTCATTTTTAATGTCAATACGCCTGAAGATCTTGAAACTGCCATGTCTTTGGCAGACAATGCAAAAAATAAATGAATAAATCAATTAAGAAACCAGTAAAAAAAAAAGGAGTTAATAATGAATATTTCATCAATGTTAGAACAGATTAAAAAACATCCTGATTTTTCCAAGGCCGGCATGGTCCTGTGTCATAATGGGGTTGTCAGGGAAAACACCAGGGAAGGGGAAGGGGTTACAGGGCTTGAGATCGTCGTGGATCATGATCTTATGGATGAGATTATCCAGGAGCAGAAATCAAAACCAGGTATTGTTGAAATTCTGGTCCATATAGTGGAAAACAAACCCCTGGCTGTGGGAGATGATGTAATGTACCTTTTAGTTGCAGGGGATATCCGTGAAAATGTGATTGAAGTCCTTACCAATACATTAAACAGGATCAAGTCAGAAGCTACCCGTAAAACACAATTTTTCATAAAAGAATAAAAGGAAGAAAACATGACGGATTTTACACACCTTGACAAGGAGGGCCGTGTCAGGATGGTGGATGTGGGAGAGAAAACCGAAACCAAACGGGTGGCAATTGCAGGGGGAACTATTTCCATGGAGCCCCAGACCCTTGAGATGATTCTGGATGAAAGGGTTAAAAAAGGGAATGTCCTGGAGGCTGCCCGCATTGCCGGGGTCATGGCCTCCAAAAAAACAGCGGATCTGATCCCCATGTGTCATCCTTTGAATATTACCCATGCCAGGCTTGATTTTTTTCCGGACAAGGAGCAGTCCCTGATACATATTGAGGGCGAAGTTTCTTTGACCGGCAGAACAGGTGTGGAAATGGAAGCCCTGACAGCAGTGTCTGTGGCTGCCCTGACAATCTATGATATGTGTAAATCCTATGACAGGGCCATGGCCATTTCCAGGATTTATCTTAAATCAAAATCCGGGGGCAAAAGCGGTACCTATACGGCAGAGACCAATGGAAGTCCTGCAAAATAGCCTGGTTTCCCTTGAAAACCTTGGGTTTCTGGGGATTGGATTCTGCCTGGGACTGGTGGTTAGTCTTGTCCTGGCAAGATCCGGGGTTATGCTTTTTTCCAAAAAACTCAAAGATCTGTCCAGTCAGGCGTTATATGAAAACTCAACCAGGTTCATGGAACTTGCCCAATCCCATTTTAGCGGATATGTCAGGGAGGCTAGAAAGGATTTTGATATCAAGGGGAATGAGATCCTTAAGACGGTTGATCCGGTACATAAAATGCTGGACAAATATGAAACTCATCTGAGTATCATGGAAAAAGAACGGGAAAATGCCTATGGAGCAATAACGGAAAGGCTTATGGAGATGGCCCGGACCCAGCAGCATCTTCAGGCAGAGACGGGCAACCTTGTCAAGGCCCTTAGAATCCCCCATGTCCGGGGCAGGTGGGGGGAGATCACCCTCAGGAAAACAGCAGAGCTTGCAGGAATGGTGGCCCATTGCGATTTCCAGGAGCAGATGTCAAGTGTAAGCAGCAGGGGCAGCGGCAAGGGAAGCCTGCGGCCGGATATGGTGGTGACCCTGCCCGGGAACAGGAAGATCATTGTGGATGCTAAAGTCCCTTTGATGGCCTACCTGGATGCCCTGGAGGCTGGGGAGGGTAAGGAAAAAGAAGCCCGCATGAAAGACCATGCCCGCCAGGTGCTGTCCCATATATCAATGCTTTCATCCAAAGAATATACAGCACATTTTTCACCCACCCCTGAATTTGTGGTGCTATTTATACCCGGGGAAAGTTTTTTTTCCGCTGCCCTGGCCCATAAGCCGGACCTCATTGAAAAGGGAATACAAAAGGGGGTGATTCTTGCCACTCCCACCACCCTCATCGCCCTTTTAAAGACAGTCTCCTATTCCTGGCTCCAGGAAAAAGGATATGAAAATGCCGAAAAGATAAGAAATTTAGGGGGGGAGTTATATTCAAGGCTAAGTTCCATGAGCGATAATATGAACCGTCTGGGCAGGGATATTGAAAAATGTGCAACCACCTTTAACCGGACTGTGGGAGCCATGGAAAGGAGGGTGATGACTTCAGCCAGGAAGCTGGATGACCTTTCAGTCTCCTCCCGGAAGATGGAAGATATTGACTCAATTGCCCCGGGCAAGGGGGCAACCCATATATTTAATGCGAGGCATGATGATGAGAGTTAGGCTCCTGTATATATATTTTTTTGTTTTTATCCTGCTGTTGGTTTTCATGTCCGGATGCGGTCCTTCCGGTCCCAAAGGGCTAAAGGAAACAGCAGAAAAACCAATGATAAAATTGGCACCCAGGCATTATCCCAGGTTCCTGGACAGCCTGGAATTTGAGGGGCTGACCCGGTCCATTGAAGAGAGCCTGATCTATTTTAAACGGGTACCTTTGACAAGAAAATATATCTATGGAAAGGAGATCTTTGATGCAGGCCATATGATAAGATCCCTGGAAACATTTCTTGCCTTTCTGGATGAAAACCCCTCACCAGACCAGCTCAATGCTTTTATTAAAGAATATTATCTTGTTTATAAAAGTGCAGGAAATGACAAGGGGGATGTTTTGTTTACAGGCTATTATGAACCTACTTACAAGGGTAGTCTTAAACAGGATGATATCTATATTTATCCTGTTTATTCCAAACCCCTGGACCTGGTGGAGATTGATTTATCTTTTTTTTCTGATAAATATAAAGGCCATAAGAGACTTACAGCCAGGGTCAATCCTTCTACCCGCCGGGTGGTGCCCTATTATTCCCGCAAAGAGATCAATGGGTTTTCTGATTTTATGGACCGGGCAGAACCTATTGTCTGGCTTGAAAGCAGGGTAGATAGATTTTTCCTTGAAATCCAGGGTTCAGGCAGGGTGGAGTTAAAACAGGGGGGAATGCTCAGGGTTCATTATGCTGCCAGCAACGGCAATGCCTACAGGTCTGTGGGCCGATATTTGATAAATCAAAACGAGGTTGCCAGGGAAGATATGTCCATGCAGGCCATCCGGGAATGGCTGGAAAAAAATCCAGGCCGCATGGATGAGGTTTTGAATCACAATGGGAGTTTTGTCTTTTTTAAGACCGAAGAGGGTGGTCCCTACGGCAGTATAAATGTCCAGGTTTCACCTTTGCGGTCCATTGCCACGGATCCAGGTGTATTTCCCAGGGGAGCCCTTTGTTTTGCCGAGGCAACCCTGCCTGATCCCAAAAAACTGCAGTCCCAAAAACAAGGGGACCAGGATAGATTAGATCAGGGCATATCGGATCATAGCAAACCCAATCATAGCAAACCTGATCCTGGTAAATTGGATAATGGGCTGAAGAATAAAGATCTAAAGAATAAAGACCAATGGGATAAGGTTTCTTTTTTTGTTTTAAATCAGGACACCGGAGGTGCCATCCGGGGGCCAGGCCGGGCAGACCTGTTTTGCGGTAACGGGGATTATGCTGAGTTCACGGCCGGGCATATGAATACCTATGGTAAATTGTATTTTCTGGTGCTGAAGCCCTGACCCTCAATCCATTTTACCGCCATTCAATGTCTTTGGACCGGAACATGAGTATGATTTTTTTGCCGGGCTGAATTCCCAGCTCTGCGGCTTTACCCTGGGAAAAACTCAGGTCCAGTGAAAAATCACCCACCTGTAGGGTGGTCATGATATGATTGCTGCTTTTTTCCAGAAGCATGGAAATAATCTGTCCAGTTACCTGATTGTCATATTTGCTGGTGGTGTTTTTTTTAGTGGATATGCAAAGTCTGTCCGTTGGTATTACTGCTGTGCCGTCTTTTTTGTCCGTAAGGGGCAAAAGGATATGTTCACCATTGTCAAGTGGTTTCACTGGCTGATTTTTTTTTGACAGGGCTCTTTTTGACAGATTTCTTATTGACAGGCCATAGGGCGGGGGGATGATATTTTCCGTGCCTGTTGAAAAGATTCT
>JAOZST010000128.1:0-10898 GCA_029939535.1 Desulfobacteraceae bacterium
ACTATGGAGGCGGCTTCCGGATTTGAACCGGAGAATGTCGGCTTTGCAGGCCGATGCCTTACCACTTGGCCAAGCCGCCTTTTGTGTTGGAGCGGGAAACGGGAGTTGAACCCGCGACTTCGACCTTGGCAAGGTCGCACTCTACCACTGAGTTATTCCCGCTCAGCAAACAAAAAGAACTTATATAGGGATAAGCCTAATTTGTCAACATGAAATTCATTAAAACAAGAACTTCCTGAACTTAATAAAACAATCAAGGTTTGAATATATTAAGCCTGTGACTGCCAATTCCCGTCCTAGGGCACACAGGCAAACCAGGTCATTCTGAATTATCCATTCACTTTATTACCCCTTCTTTTTGTTCCAGTCCGCCATAAAAGCCTCAATGCCTTTGTCAGTCATATGGTGGGCTGCAAGTTTTTTTAATATTCCATGGGGGATGGTTGCAATGTCCGCCCCTATCAGTGCTGAATTAAGCACATGCAATGGATTTCTCACACTGGCCACAATAATCTGGGTATTAAAATCATAATTGGCATAGATCTGAACAATCTCTTCCACCAGGTCCATTCCTTCCTGGGCCAGGTCATCTATACGGCCCACAAAGGGGGATACAAAGGTGGCACCGGCTTTTGCAGCCATCAATGCCTGCAATGCTGAAAACACAAGGGTGACATTTGTCTTTATCCCCTGGGACGACAGCGTTTTAACTGCTTTAAGGCCCTCCACAGTCATGGGAATCTTAACGGTAATATTGTCGGCAATCTCAGCAAGCTCCAGGGCCTCTGAAACCATGCCGTCATAGTCCAGACTGATAACCTCTGCACTGACAGGTCCCTTAACAATTTTGCAGATCTGGGCAATGATATCCTTGAATTCGCCCTCTTCCCTGGCAATCAAGGAGGGATTTGTGGTAACGCCGTCCACCATTCCCATGTTATTGGCGTCTTTGATCTGGTCAATATTGGCTGTATCAATAAAAAACTTCATCTGATTTCTCCTGATCCAGAAGAATGACCTCCTGGCTTTCATGTGTTTCTATTATTTTTAACAATTGCCCGGGTGTTTTATCCAGCACCGGATGAATTGTACCCCCACCTATGTCACACATGGGCCGTAACACAAAACATCTTTCCTGCATCCTGGGATGGGGAATTTCAAGGCGGTCTGTTTTAAGAACCCTTTCATCAAAATAAATAATATCCAGATCAATTTTCCTGGGCCCGAACCTGAAGGCTTTTCCCTCTTTATCAAGGGATGCTTCCATCTGCTTTAAAATATCAAGCAGTTCCATGGGCTCTGCCGAAGTTTCCACTTTTACGGCAGCATTTACAAACCAGTCCTGATCTTCAAAATTCTGGGGCTGGGTCTTGTAAAAACAAGAAACATCTTTCACTGTAATCATATGGTGACTGCCAAGCCTTTCAATTGCCTGAAGAAGATTTTCTTTTTTTCCCCCTTTATTTGACCCTATACTCAGATATGCTGTAAACAAAGCAGTTGTCATTTTTTAAAATCAATATAAATGGTTTTGGAATAGGCACTCTTTATATCATTTTCCCCAATGGCCTGGACCCTGAAATAATAATGGGGCCCCAAGGACAAATCCTGTCGATAAACCATAGCAGGCATAGGGACCAATCCTGCATTTTTAAAAGCAAAGGGACAGCCTTCACAGTCATCCGGCTGTTTCGTGGCTAAAAACACTTTAAATGCCTGGGGTTGAAGCCTGGCATTAACTGGATCAATGGCATGGGTCCATGTGAGTATTACCTGGTTACCCGCAAGGGTGTATGCTATATTTTCAGGGGCTGCCAGGGCATTTCCGGTTTTGATGGGGGGCAGAACCGGACCTTTTTTACCGCAAGAAGAGACAAGAAACAAACTGGCCAGGCATAAAAATCCCAAAGTAAAAAACAGCCTTTTTTTGAATTTCATGACAGACCAAGCTCCTTTTCCGCTTTTTTAACGGCCTTTGCCACATTGTCAAAACTTGTACCCCCGTACGAGATGCGGCGGTCAATCATCTGATCAAGGGAAATAAAATGATATATATCTTCTTCAATTTTATCACTGAAAGATTGTAATTGCTCAAGGGGCAAATCATCCAGTTCCCTGTTCTGCCCCAGGGCAAAGGCCACGGCTTTTCCTGCAATAGAATGGGCCTCCCTGAAAGCCATGCCCTTATTTACAAGGTAATCTGCAAAATCTGTAGCATTTAAAAATCCCTGTTTACAGGCATTTTTCATGCTTTCTCTGTGCACTTCAATATTTGGCAGCATGCGGGTGTAAACCTCTGTACAGATTTTCAGGGTATCGATTGTATCAAATAAAGGTTCCTTGTCCTCCTGCATATCCTTGTTATATGCCATGGGCAAGGATTTCATGGTGGTAAGCATTGCCATAAGATTTCCCACCACCCTTCCGGTTTTTCCCCTGACAAGTTCTGCCACGTCTGGATTTTTTTTCTGGGGCATTATGCTGGAACCTGTGGTAAATGCATCGGAAATGGTGATAAAAGAAAATTCAGAAGAAGACCATAGAATCAGCTCTTCTGAAAGCCGGGACATATGAATCATACATATACTTGCATGGGAAATAAATTCCATGACAAAATCCCTGTCTGACACAGAATCAATGCTGTTGTCAGACACCCTGGCAAAACCAAGCACTTTACTTGTATATTCCCGGTTCAAAGGATAGGTGGTGCCCGCAAGGGCGGCCGTGCCAAGGGGCATTACATCCACCCGCTTCAAAGAGTCTTGAAACCGCTGGATATCCCTGTTAACCATTTCATAATATGCCATGAGATGATGGGAAAACAAAACAGGCTGGGCCCGCTGCATATGTGTGTATCCGGGCATGGCAACATCCAGATGTTTTCCAGCCATAACCACCAGGGCCCTTTGAAAATTTTGGAGCATCTGGATAATAGTTAAGGTTTCTTCCTTTAAAAAAATCCTTACATCAAGGGCTACCTGGTCATTCCTGCTTCTGCCGGTATGAAGTTTTTTTGCCACATCACCGCTGACCTTTCCCAGGGAATCTTCAACATGCATGTGGATATCTTCCAGGCTGTCAGTAAAAACCATTTCATTGTTTTCAATTTTGGTTTTTACCTTGCCAAGGCCCTGTATCAGTTTCTGGGCTTCATCCTGGGTAATAATGGATTCATTGGCCATCATTTTCAGATGGGCAATGCTGCCCTGGATGTCACTTCTATAAAGCCGCTTATCCACATCAATGGAGGCATTGAATTTTTCCACCAGTTTATCTGTTGTCTGGGAAAAACGTCCGCCCCAAAGTTTTTCACTCATATCATACCTGACTTTCTTTATTTGCTTTTTTCAATATTTGTCTCCTTGCTGAAACAGGCTGTCCAAAACTGCCACAAGTCTGTCTATTTCAGTTTTTTCAATAATTAAAGGTGGTGCAAATCTAAGAATTTTATCCTGAATCCCATTAATAATAAAGCCTTTTTTAAAACAATTTTCCACAAAAAAGCCAGCATTTTCATCTATTTCCATTCCAATCAGAAGTCCTTTGCCCCTTACATCCAGAATCCTTTTATGTTTTTCCTTGAGTTCTAAAAGTTTTTTTCGAAAATACTCACCTTTTTCATTCACATCAGCAAGAAAGGTCTCTCGGGATATTATATTCACCACTTCCAGGGCAGCTGCCGTGGCAAGGGGTGTTCCGCCAAAGGTGCTTCCATGGCTTCCAAAATCAAAACCTGCTGCAGCCTCCTCTGTGGCCATCATGGCACCAATGGGAACTCCATTGGCAAGGGCCTTTGCAAGGGTCATTATATCCGGGGTAATATTGTATAGTTCATGGGCAAACAAAGAACCGCACCGCCCCATACCCGTCTGGATTTCATCAAATATGAGGAGGGTGCCTGTCTCGTTACAAAGCTCTCTGACCCGGGCCAGATATGAAGGATCTGCCGGGATAACCCCGCCTTCGCCCTGGACAGGCTCCAGCATGATTGCGCACACAGTGTCATCCATGGCATGTTTCAGGGCATCTATATCATTAAAGGGCACATGGACAAATCCCTCAAGCAAAGGATAAAATCCATCCTTGATTTTGTCCTGACCCGTTGCCGAGAGTGTTGCCATGGTTCTTCCATGGAAGGACTGCTCCATGGTGATGATCTTATACCGGTTCTTTTCCCCCTTTGACTGAAAATAACGACGGCTGAGTTTTATGGCTGCTTCATTGGCCTCTGCACCGGAATTGGCAAAAAATACCCTATCGCTGAAACTTTTTTCAATGAGGATCTCAGCAAGGTCTGCCTGGGGTTGTGTGTAAAAAAGATTTGACACATGGATCAGGGTTTTTGCCTGTTTTTCAATGGCCTGGGAAACCTTTGGATGACAATGGCCAAGGCTGCACACTGCAATGCCTGCAAGAAAATCAGTATAGGCAGTGCCGTCTTCATCAATCAGGGTGGTGCCCTGCCCTTTTACAAAAGCTTTTCCCTGGCGGAGATAGGTTTGAAAAATAAAATTGTCTGTTTTTTTAATAGGGTTCATTTTCATCCCCTTATCTTAATATAATGATCTAAAGAATAAAGTGTTTAATCCAGAAACACCTGGGTTCCTATTCCTGAATTAGTGAATAGCTCCAGCAAAACAGCATGGGGTGTTTTGCCATTAATGATATGGGATTTTTTAACCCCGTTTTTCAAGGCATCCAGGGCGCATTCCACCTTGGGAATCATTCCCCCCTTTATTCCCCCGTTGGCAATCATGTCCTGAATTTCCCTGTCATTAACGGAAGAAACCAAATTATTCTCAGAATCAAGGACTCCATCCACATCGGTCACAAGCATAAGCCGTTCAGCATCCAGGGCAGAAGCTATTTTTGATGCCACCACATCGGCATTGATATTATAGGTCTCCCCTGACCTGCCAATACCCACAGGAGCAATAATGGGAATAAAGCCTCTGGCTGTAAGGGTATGGATGATATCCGGATTAATTGCGGATACACTGCCCACCATGCCCGGATCAATGATCTCCGGTGGTTTGTTTTCATCTTCCTGGTGATAGATTTTCATTTTCTCAGCAGTGATAAGCCCCCCGTCTTTCCCGGTAAGGCCTACAGCTTTCCCCCCTTCCCGGTTGATCCTGGCCACGATATCCTTGTTCACCTTTCCGCCCAATACCATTTCAACCACATCCATTGTAGCATCATCGGTATAGCGCATACCCCGGATAAAAGTGGAACTGATACCCATGGCATCCAGCACCTTATTTATCTGGGGACCGCCTCCATGGACCACCACTGGATTTACCCCGATATATTTTAATAGTGTGATATCATTGGCAAAATCCCGTTTTAACCCCTCATCAACCATGGCATGGCCGCCGTATTTTACAACAATAGTTTTGGTTGAAAAATTCTGGATATAGGGTAAGGCCTCAATCAATATGTCTGCAACAGTGTCTGTCATAGGATATACCTGCTCAGGTCTTCATTTTTCACTATGTCCATGAGCTGTTCTTCAACAAACCCGGCATCAATGGTGATCTTTTTTTCTTCAACGTCCGGTGCCTTGAATAGAATCTCTTCCAATAGTCTTTCCATGAGGGTGTGCAGCCTTCTTGCTCCAATATTCTCTGTTGTGGCGTTGACCTCCACGGCAATATCAGCAATCTTTTCCACTGCATCCTGGGTAAATGAAATATCCACTCCTTCGGTTCTTAAAAGGGCAATATACTGTAACACAAGTGCATTCTTAGGTTCTGTCAGAATTCTGGTGAATTCATGGGCACCCAGGGAATTCAATTCCACCCGGATGGGAAACCTTCCCTGGAGTTCCGGAACCAGGTCAGATGGTTTTGAGGTATGAAAGGCACCCGAGGCCATGAACAAAATATGATCGGTTTTGACTATACCGTATTTGGTTGGAACAGAACTACCTTCCACAATGGGTAAAAGATCCCTCTGCACCCCTTCTTTGGATACCTCAGGTCCATGACTTTTTCCATTGCCCGCAATTTTATCGATTTCATCGATAAAAATAATGCCGGACTGTTCCACCATTGTAATGGCATCGGTTTTCACTTTTTCCATATCCACCAGATGGGCAGCTTCTTCCTGGGCAATGATTTTCATGGCCTCTTTAACGCTGACCTTTCTGCGTTTGGTATTCTTGGGCATGAGGTTGCCCAGCATGTCCTTGACATTGATACCCATCTCCTCAATTCCTGTATTGGAAAAAATTTCCACCATGGGCGAGGATTTGTCAGCCACATCCAGGTCAATCTTTCTTTTATCCAGCTTCCCCTTGTGCAGCATGGTTCGAAGTTTTTCCCGGGTAGACACTTTGGAGGCGGGATCTGATCCATTTACATCAGATCCAGTCCCATTGGAATTGGCCCCGTTTGAACTGGTCCCGTTTGAATCAAGCCCATTTAAACTGGTTCCATTTTGAATTGCCTGTGTATCACCTGTTGTAAAAGAAGATTTTGAAGGTAACGGAGGCAAAAGAAGGTCCAGTACCCGCTCTTCAGCAATTTTGGCTGCCTTTTCCTGGACTGCTTCCTGCTGGCGTGATTTAAGGTTGTTGACCGTTAATTCAACAATATCCCGGATCATGGACTCCACATCCCGTCCCACATATCCTACTTCTGTAAATTTTGAAGCCTCCACCTTATAAAAAGGAGAGTCGGTCAAATTGGCCAGACGTCGGGCAATTTCTGTTTTTCCCACCCCGGTTGGCCCGATGAGAATAATATTTTTAGGCGCAATCTCTTCCTGGAGATCTTTATCAAGCTGACGTCTTCTCCAACGGTTCCGAAGGGCAATGGCAACGGATTTTTTTGCATCTTTCTGGCCAATGATATATTTATCCAGCTCAATGACAATCTCTTTGGGTTTTAAATCTTTCATGTGAAATTCTCTTTTCTCTTACTTGCTTTTGATTTCTTTCTGTTTTATTTCTTACCGTTTTATCTCTTCCAGAGTTACCTGGTGATTGGTATAGATACAAAGGTCCCCTGCTATTTTCATGGCTTTTTCAACTATCTGCCTGGGAGATAAATCTGTATTTTCCATAAGGGCTATTGCAGCAGACTGGGCAGATGTACTGCCTGACCCAATGCTTATTACTCCGTCATCAGGCTCAATCACATCCCCGTTCCCTGACAGCAGATAGGTATTCTGGTGATCTGCAGCTATCATCATGGCTTCAAGTCTCCGCAGATATTTATCAGTACGCCACTCCCTTGCAAGTTCAACACAGGCCCGGGTAAGATTACCATTATATCGTTCCAGTTTTTCTTCCAGTTTTTCCGAAAGAGTCAGGGCATCTGCGGTTGCACCGGCAAACCCGGTGATAATTTTATCATTGTATATTCTTCGAACCTTTCTGGCCTTGTGTTTTGTAACAATATTCCCCAGGGTCACCTGGCCGTCTCCAGCCACAACCACATTGTCCTTCCCACGCAGGGCCAGGATGGTGGTACCATGAAATGTTTCTTTACTCATAATCTACTCCAGCTTATAGGATTTAACTCCTGAATAATTTAGCTCCTTGAATTCAACTTCTTGGATGTGCCTTATCATACACATGCATCAATCTGTCCATGGTCACATGGGTATAAATCTGGGTTGTTGACAGGCTGGCATGGCCCAATATTTCCTGGATACCCCTGAGATCTGCACCGGAATCCAGCATATGGGTTGCAAAGGAATGGCGAAGGGTATGAGGGGAAACAGGAACATTCAACCCGCATTCATTTACAAGTTTGTCAAGGATTCTTCTTATGGACCGGCTGGTAAGCCTTGAATAATACTTATTTACAAACATAGGTTCCACATTTTCACCCAAAGCTTCTCTATATCTTCCCATGGCATCAAGGGCCCGTTCCCCCACTGGAACCATCCGCTCCTTGCTTCCTTTACCAAAAACTCTAATCATTTGGTTTTCAAAGTCAACATCATTCATATTCAGCCCATTAATTTCTGAAATTCTCATTCCTGTGGAATAAAATGTTTCAAACATAGCCAAATTACGTTTTTCAAGCCAGGTATGGGTTTTAATTGAATCCAGAAGACGGAAAAGGTCATCAATATTTAAAAATCTGGGAATGGTTTTTTCCTTTTTAAGAAATGGCACCATCTCTGCCGGATTTATCTGAATATGGCTGGATCTGACAAGGCAATCAAAAAAAGCTTTTAAGGAGGACAGACGTCGTGCAATGGTAGATTTGCTTTTTTTATTCCTGACCAGGCAGGCCAGGTATTTTCTAATCCATTCCTTGTCCAGTTCATCGATCCTGGCCAGAAAAATATCATTGCCTTCCAGGGAATTCTCCTCCAGAACCTTGGTTTCCCCTGGCTCACCAGACTTATTTTGCCTGTTTGGTTCATCCAGACCCTGTAGGCATTGAGCATCCTCTGAACCATTTGAAGGGACTGATTGACCTGGTTCTTCCGGGTAATCCGGAGCATCCAGAAAAAAACGGATAAAATCAAGAATATCAGACCTATAGGCCCTCAGGGTGTGGGATGAATATCCTTTTTCAGCATTAAGGATATTAATAAAAGTATCCAGAATCATATCAGCCATTCCTGATCAACCATTTTTGGAAATCCCGGCCGCCTTCATGACCTGCTGCATATCTTCCCAGACCTTTCGTTTTAAACCAGGTTGTTCTAACAGGGTTAAAGGATGAAATGTGGGCATGACCTGGATTCCGTTATGAAAATGAAACTTTCCCTGGAAGCTTTCAAGGGGGACTTTATGGTTTAACAGCAGTTGTCCTGCTCGCTGGCCCAGTGTAACAATGATTTGGGGCTGATTCTTTTTAATACATCCATGAATGGCAGCCCTGTCAGGTGCATTACAGATAGATATAGACTGAGGTTTCATGTCCATGGCTTTTAAAATTTTAAGAAACAGGGCACCGGATTCACCATTAAAAAAAGAACCTTCACTGTCAACAAAAAGCACCCTGGCCTTTTCCAGACCCTGAAAAAAAAAAGGGCGCGGTTTTTCGGGGGGCGGGACTTTTTTCCGGGGCAGTCCCCAGGCATTCACCTTTTCCAGTGTAGATCCGGAAATATCCAGATCAGTGTTACCCAATTCTTTTTGGTGTGAAATATACTGGGAAAAATCATTAATCGTATTAACAAAATCCCGGGAGATGGACTGGATTGTATGTTTTTCTTTGTCCCCCAAATTCTTTGTCCTGTTTTATTTTTCTGGTTTTATTTTGCTGGTTTGCTGAAGAATTGTATCCAGCAGAATATGGGCTACCTTTTGCTTGTCCATTAAGGGAATATCTTTTGCAGATCCGTCTTTGAAAAAAAGTTTTACCTTGTTTGTATCAGCTTTAAATCCAGATTCCTCTGATCCCACCAGATTGGCTGCTATCATATCCAGGTTCTTTTTTCCGATTTTCATGAGAGCATGTTTTTCAAGGTCATTGGTTTCAGCGGCAAATCCAACCAGAAATTGATTTTCAGTTTTTAGTTTCCCAATTCTCTTTAGAATATCCATATTCTCGGTCATGGCTATGGTCAGTTCGTCAGAGTCCTGGGTTTTCTTAATCTTTAGTACCTCAGTATGGAGAGGCCTGTAATCTGCCACAGCAGCCACCTTGATTATGATATCTGCATTGGGAAGTTCTGAAAGCATGGCATTGGCCATTTCAGCACAGGTTTTCACCTGGATAGTCTCAACTCCAACTGGAGGATCAATGCTGACAGGCCCGGACACCAGAACAACCCTGGCACCTCTTTTTTCGGCTGCCCTGGCAATGGCATACCCCATTTTACCGGAAGAATGGTTACTGATAAAACGTACCGGATCAATGGCTTCCATTGTGGGACCGGCAGAAATGAGTATCTTTCTGCCTTTTAGATCTTTTTTGGTCATAAGGGCAGAGAAACGATCAAAGATAAACCAGGGATCAGGCAGCCTGCCTGTTCCAACGGTTTTACATGCAAGAACTCCTGAATCCGGGTCCAGGATATTTATTCCATCTTTTTCAAGTATATCAAGATTTTGCTGAACCCGGATATTCTGATACATGTCCGTGTTCATGGAGGGACAGATCATAACAGGAGTTGTCACTGCCAGCATGGTGGTTGAAAGAGCATCATCTGCAATTCCATGGGCCAGTTTACCAATAAAATTTGCCGTGGCCGGTGCAATGAGAGCGGCATGGGCCCGTGTTGCAAGATCAATATGGGTTACAGAACTCTGGGTATCCTTCCACAGGTCTGTCAATACAGGATTTTCACTCAATACCTCAAAGGTTGTTTTACCCATAAAATGCATGGCTGAACCTGTCATTGCCACGTTAACATTGGCGCCTGCCTTTTTCAGAAGCCGTAGCAGTTCAACGGATTTATATGCGGCAATACCTCCGGTAATCCCCAAAAAGATATGTTTGTCCTTAAAATCCATTATTCTGATAATTCCATTCCTGAACCACCATCATTGATCCGTTCACTGATTCTTGGTGCCACACCAATTTCCACATAGGTATAAATCTGGCTGTCCTTTATGGTGATAACGGCACTGCGAGTGCTTTTTTGAAATACCATAATGGTTGTATTGGGTGATTTAATTTTACTGACCACATTCCAATTGTCTTTTTGCATATTATTACTGAAAAAATCAAACAATGATGTGGAGTCAACCATTCCCTTCAGGGCAAGGAGGCCAGACCTGAATCCGGGAGAGGAAAGCACAACGGTTCTTTCCTTTATTATTTTGAGTTCCTTTGGTATAAGAACATCTTCAAAATCATGGTAAATTGCAGTTGTTTTCTTTGTTTTTTCCGGTGTTCCTACGGGAGGCGGTGTTGTTTCAGGTTTTGCAAAAACTAATTTCTCACTACATCCTGAAATACAAAAAATCAGTCCAAACCCCA
>JAOZST010000129.1:0-10884 GCA_029939535.1 Desulfobacteraceae bacterium
AAGAATAATAAAAAGAGCGATTGTCATAATGCTGCCTAACAAAAGCAGTTTGCCCTCAATTGTTTGAAATAAATTTTGTTTCATTTTCGTATGGCTATTCATATGGTGTTTATAAGATAATAATTATTTAAGTAAGACGATCATATAAAGTAAGCAATTAATATTGTCAAGGAGCTGTAAATTTGCTGAACCTTATTCCTTTGTTCCCACAAACAGGGTAACAATGCCAAAGGTCATTTGTTTAAATCGGATTTGATTGAAACCAGCCGCCCTCATAATTCCTGAAAAGGCCCTGGGACCTGGAAATTTTAATACCGATTCCGGCAGGTAGCTGTAAGCATTGTTGTGTTTGGAAAAAAAAGAACCGATAATGGGAAGTATTTTATTAAAATATCCAAGATAAATTTGTCGGAAAATTCCTTTTTCAGGAGTGGTCAGTTCAAGGACAACAAGCCTGCCCCCTTTTTTAAGGCATGAGTGGAATTCACGGATGGCACGGTGCCGGTCAATGATATTTCTGATACCAAAGGCAATAAACACAGCATCGAATCTATATTTTTCACCAGACCCTTTACCAGACCCTTTACCAGACCCTTTAAAGGGAAGGTGCAAAGCATCTCCATTTAAAAGGGCAATGTTTGTGTTTTTATTTTTCAACAGTTTTTGCTTGCCAAGGCAGAGCATGCCAAGGGAAAAATCAAGACCAATGATTTCAGCCCTGCCCTTTAACTGGGAACTGATTTCCAGGGCCACATCACATGTGCCGCAGGCCACATCCAGTACATGGCTGCCTTTGGCAAGGCCTGCTGCCCTGACCATCTGGGTGCGCCAGAACGTGTCCTGCCTGAAGCTGAGTAAGCGGTTTAAAAAATCATATCTGGGAGCTATTTTGTCAAACATCTCTTTGACAAAGTCAAGTTCTTTATTCATCGTTGACAACCTGAATTTCTGAATTATTTTATTGTATTTGCCAGGGTTGAGAAATTATCATAATAATGGCAGGAATACAAATATAAACAAACCAGATATAAACAAACCACAACGCTTGGGAACGAGCAAAATTTTGGATTGATTGGGTAGAATATGACAGAAAAACGTGACTATTATGAAATTCTCGGGGTTGCCAGGGATGCTGGAAAATCGGAACTGAAAAAGGCTTACCGCAAGCTGGCCATTAAATTTCATCCAGATAAAAATCCAGGCAACAAGGAAGCAGAAGATAAGTTTAAAGAAGCTTCTGAAGCCTATGAAGTATTGAATACAGACAGCAAGCGCCAGATTTATGATCAGTTCGGGCACCAGGGCCTGGAAGGATCTGGCCATTCAGGTCCCAGCGGGTTTGAGGATATTTTTTCAAGTTTTGGCGATATTTTCGAGGATTTTTTCGGATTCGGTGGTGGTGGAGGCGGTCGTGGAAACCAAGTACGCAAGGGATCTGACCTGCGCTATAATATGACCATTGATTTTATGGAGGCTGCCTTTGGTACTGAAAAAAATATTTCCATTCCCAGGATGGATAATTGCGGAGACTGCGGGGGATCTGGGTGTAAGCCTGGAACAAGTCCTGAAACCTGTTCCCATTGCCATGGTTCAGGGCAGTTTATCCAGAGCCAGGGATTCTTTAAGGTAAAGACCACCTGTCCCTATTGCAAGGGCAGGGGAACTATTATTTCAAATCCCTGTGCAAAATGCAGGGGTGCAGGACGAATTCAGATTACCCGCAAAGTTCAAGTTAAAATTCCAGCCGGGGTTGATGTGGGGTCCAAGTTGAGGCTCACTGGTGAAGGAGAAGCCTCTCCTGTTCCTGACGGCCCTCCCGGAGATTTATATGTGGTGATCAATGTAAACCCCCACAAGTTTTTTCAGCGGGACAACAATGATATCATCTGTGCCATTGATATCTCATTTATCCAGGCAAGCCTGGGAGATGAGATTACCATCCCCACCCTGGTGGGAGAAGAAAAATTTCAAGTGCCCAAAGGGACCCAGTATGGGGATACATTCAGGTTGAGGGGAGAGGGTATTGCTTCCCTTCGGACAGGGAGGCGCGGGGATCAGATCATAAAAGTCATTATTAAAACCCCAACAAAATTGAACCAGAAACAAAAAGATCTTTTAAAGGAATTTGACAGGCTGGACTCAAATAAAATATCTAATAAATTGAAAAATTTATTTAAAAATCTTTAATATATCAGTCAAGGCGGCATATATGTTCGAGCTTAAGGTAAAAACACGGTTTGCAGGCGCTCATCAACTCACAATGGTGGGGCATAAATGTGAAAATCTCCATGGACATAATTGGCAGGTGGAGGTCTGTGTTAAAGGCCCCGAACTAAATTCAGCAGGTGTATTGGCTGATTTCGGTGATATTAAAAAAGCGGTCCGCCAGGTGGTGGACAAGGAATTGGATCACAAGTATTTAAATGAACTGGAGATGTTTAAAGGACAGCAGCCCACTTCAGAGCGTATTGCCGTTTATATTGCCCAAAGGGTCCAGGCTCTCCTTGACGAAAGCCTGGATACGGGTCTTCTTGTTTCCAGAGTAATGGCCTGGGAATCAGAGGATGCCTGCGCCACTTATTATATTGATTAGGTTTTTTTTTATTGGAGTTCAAGTATGCGTTTGGCCGGTATAAGCCCTGTTGCTGCAGCTGATACTATATTGCCGGCCACTCCAGGCCCATCCCCTGCCACATACATCCCCTTGATCTGGGTCTCCAGGTAATTACTGGTCTCAATCTGGGTGGCAAAGAATTTGATTTCCGGAGCATAGAGAAGGGTCTCATCATTGGAAACCCCTGGTACCACATAGTTTAACCTCTCAAGACCTTCAATAAGGTTGGTGAGAATCCGTTCCGGAAGAGCCATGGCAATATCTCCGCACACCACATTGGTCATGGTGGGTTCAATATAACCCTTGGAAATCCGGTTCCATGTGGAGCGCCGTCCCCGCTTGAGATCCCCGAATCTCTGTAGGATCGGTTTTCCACCTCCGATAATGGTGGCAAGCCTGCCAATGGATTCTCCGTATGCCTGGTTGTCGGTCACAGGTTCGGTAAGTACAACTTTTGATAAAAAAGCAAAATTGGTGTTGGAAGATTTTTTGTCTGAATAGGCATGGCCATTTACACAGACAAAGTCCTTGTAGTTTTCCAGGGAAATAAATCCTCCCTGGTTGGTGCAGAAGGTCCTGGTCTGGTCATCATAGGTATTGGTCTGGATGAAAAAAGTAGGGTCATAGATTACATTGCAGAGATCATCCATTATATCATTATGGACTTCAACCCGGACACCCACCTCAATACCCCTTTGACTTAAATTGATTCCGTGTTTCTGGGCAACTGAGGCTACCCAGTTGGCACCGATTCTGCCAGGTGCAAGAATTACATTGGGGGCTTTATATTCCCCCTTGTCAGTTATAACACCCTGGACAACACCTTCCTGTTCAATAATGTCAATGACTTCTTCTTTTGTCTTGATTTCAAGTCCTCTGGACTTTATATGCTCGGCCATTCCAGCAATGTACCCCGGCAGATTATCAGAGCCCAGGTGTTTTTGTTTGATCAGAAGCAGGTCAATTCCAAATCGTTTGGCTTCTTTTCTGATCTGTTTGGCTTCTTCCATATTGGTGGGATATACCGGACCATCCATTTTAAACCGGGTAAAGATTTTTTCAGACTCGTTAATGAGTTCCTGGGCTGAGTTCAGGGACATGAACTGGGTCAGATCAGTTTTTCCCAGCCTGGGTATGAAATTGAGTTTCCCATCTGAATAAAGTCCTGCACCGCCGATACCGGCAAGAATATTACATGGGTTACATTGGACACATTTCTGGAGATTGTGGTTGGGACATTTTCGTTTTAAAGAGTCTTTGCCTTTTTCCAGTAAAAGAACCTTCAGATTTGAGCGCTCTTTTAAATGGTATGCCGCAAAAAGTCCTGCAGGTCCACCGCCTACGATAATTACATCATACTTCATAATTCACCTTATTATTTGTTAATTGAGATTGGCCCTTATTAAATAGACTTGTTTTAAGGGGATATCAAGCTTCTTTTGGGGCAGGAAAACTTTTATGGTGATCTTCGTCTTGCCAATGATTTCCCGGGCTGATATAAAAATCTTTTATGATTATACAAAGGCATAAGCCCATTGGGGTTGAAAATTGAAAATAGATAATAAAGGCAGATTTATTGTTTTTGAGGGAATTGACGGATCTGGCAAAAGTACTCAGATTCAATGGATTCATCGTGAATTGGGGAAAAAAAAATATCCGGTAACATCCACATTTGAGCCCACGGATGGTCCCATTGGTTCCCTTCTTCGTCAGATGCTGGCGGGAAAGGTTGAAGTGGATCAGCGGACCATTGCCTCTTTATTTGCCGCGGACAGGACCGATCATCTGGTGAACAGGGAAAAAGGTGTAAAGGCAATGGTGGACCAGGGAAGGGTGGTACTCTGTGACCGATATTATTTTTCTTCCTATGCCTACCACAGCCTTTATATGAAAATGGACTGGGTGATCCAGGCCAATGCTTTGAATGTTGAAATACTAAGGCCCGATGCCACCATATTTATTGATGTGGCGCCAGAGACCTGTCTGGAGAGGATTCGAGCAAATCGTGATTCTCTGGACATGTATGAAAAAATTGACATTTTAAAACAGGTACGAGATAATTATTTTAAGGCCTTTGACAGGCTTGGGAAAGAAGAAAAGGTTATCATTATTGATGGCAATGATACCCAGGCCCGGGTTGCGGAAAATATCTGGAAACAGATCCAGGAGTTATTGTAAGGTAAAAAAACAATTTTAAAAACAGGTTGAAATTTTCAGGCAAAGGCATGTTATGGATAAATTCAAAATCAATAAAATCTGCATCATTGACGGTCAGGGCGGGGGGATCGGATCAGCCGTCATCAAACGCCTTAAAGAGCGGTTTAATGAAAAAATTGAAGTTATTGCCCTTGGTACCAATGCCATTGCCACGGCCCAGATGCTTAAAGCAAGGGCAAATAAAGGTGCCTCGGGCAGTAACGCCATTGTACAGACTGTTAAAATGGCAGATGTGATAATAGGTCCAGTGGGCATTGTCATGCCCCATTCCATGATGGGGGAGGTTACCCTGGAGATGGCAGAAGCCGTCTGCCTTTCCAGGGCCAGAAAAATCCTTCTGCCCCTGAGCCAGGAAAATATCTCCATTGTTGGTCTTACCGGGCTGCCCCTGCCCCAGCTGGTGGATGAGCTTATTGATATTCATTTGTCGTTTTTAAATTAAGGAGTAAAACAACCATGTGTGAAGCAAATGCTTATATTCTGGAAGAAGGTCGGGAAACACTTTTAATGGAAGCAGTGGACAGGGTTGAACCTGATGAGGATGGAATCCGTCTGATATCTATTTTTGGTGAGCAGAAATTTATTAAGGGAGGAATTGATTCCCTTTCCCTGGTGGATCATAAGGTGTTTATCAAGCCCCAATAGATAAAATAAAATAGATAAAAAAAATGCAGGCAATGGATAAAGTTGCGATACTATTGCCTGCAGTAATCTTTGATGTTTTTCCAGGCTGTTTTTTTTGCCAGGCCAGGTTTTTACCAGGCCAGGTTTTTACCAGCCGATGGTCAGGTAATCATGCATGGAGTTGGCTGCAGCACGGCCAGCACCCATGGCAAGGATAACAGTGGCAGCACCTGTAACGATGTCACCCCCTGCCCAGACACCTTTTTTGGAGGTCTTGCCCGTAACAGGATCTGCAACGATATTGCCCCATCTGTTAAGATTCAGATTCGGGGTTGAGTTGGTCAAAAGCGGGTTTGCATTTGATCCCACAGAAACCACAACCAGGTCGCAGTCAAATCTGTACTCAGATCCTTTAATGGGGACTGGTCTTCTCCTGCCCGAATCATCGGGTTCTCCCAATTCCATTTTCAGGCATTCCATGCCCGTAAGGCGACCATTTTCATCCCCAAAAAACTGGGTGGGATTGGTCAGTAAAACAAATTCAATTTTTTCTTCCTGTGCATGGTGAAGTTCTTCTTCCCTGGCAGGCATTTCATCCCTGGATCGTCTGTAAACCACCTTTACGGAATCAGCACCCAGGCGCATGGCAGTCCTGGCTGAATCCATGGCAACGTTTCCAGCACCCAGGACCACTACATTTTTACCCCTTGCAATGGGGGTGTCATATTCCGGGAAGAGATATCCTTTCATCAGGTTTGTACGGGTCAGGTATTCATTGGCAGAGTAAATACCAATGAGGTTTTCACCGGCAATATTCATGAATCTCGGCAGACCTGCTCCCACACCTATATAGGCTGCATCATAGCCTTCTTCAAAAAGTTCATCAATGGTTACCGAGGCGCCTACAACTGTATTGCAGTCAATGTTGGCACCCATTTTTTCCAGGGTGGCAACCTCTGAGGCAACAATTTCCTTGGGCAGCCTGAACTCGGGAATACCATAGACGAGAACTCCGCCTGGTTTATGAAATGCTTCAAAAATTGTAACCTCATGCCCCTTGAGCAAAAGGTCACCCGCAACCGTAAGGCCCGAGGGGCCGGAGCCGATAACCGCAATTTTTTTACCTGTTTTGCCTTCAACAGCAGGAACGCCGCCGGAGCCATTTTTCCGTTCATAATCAGCTGCAAATCTTTCCAGGTATCCAATGGCAACTGGCTGGCCTTTTTTACCCACAATACAACGGCCTTCACATTGTTCTTCCTGGGGACATACCCTGCCGCAGACAGCTGGAAGGGCGTTTCGTTCCCATAATTTATTGGCTGCTCCGGAAAAATCTCCTTCAGCAATCAACTTGATAAATCCTGGAATACCGACAGAGACAGGGCATCCGTCCACACAGAGTGGCTTTTTGCATTGAAGACATCGTTTGGCCTCGGCAATGGCCATCTCAGGGGTGAGTCCAAGGGGGACTTCCTCGAAATTTCTGCGCCTGATATCTGGGTTTTGCTCGGGCATTTTTGCCCGGGGCGTTTTTTCTTTTTTAGGTTTTTTTTCTGCCATACTTCCTCCGTATATACAACCGTTACCGGTATTTTTATTGTATTTTACAATTTTTATAGGCATCCATGCTTGTTTTTTCATCTTCAAGATAGGATGCAAGACGTTTGGCAAGCTCATCAAAATCAACCTTGTGGGCATCAAATTCAGGCCCGTCAACGCAGGCAAATTTAGTGTCTCCCCCAACGGTAACACGGCAGCAGCCGCACATGCCAGTGCCATCAACCATAATGGGATTCAGGCTCACAAGGGTTTTGACATTTTTTTCCTTGGTGATGAGGCTGCAGAATTTCATCATGGGTATGGGACCGATGGCAACCACCATGTCAATATCATCTTTTTCCAGCACATCTTTTAATACATCCGTTACAAATCCGTGGTGGCCTTCAGATCCGTCATCTGTACAGATGTGAAAATTATGGGATGCATTTCTCATTTTTTCTTCCATTATGAGAAGATCATAACTTCTAGAGCCCAGAATTGTTGTGACCTCATTGCCTGCCTCTTTAAGGGCCCGGGTGATGGGATGGAGCACGGCAATACCGGTTCCGCCGCCGACACATACAACTTTTCCAACCTTTTCAATGTGGGTTGGAGCCCCAAGGGGGCCGATCAGGGCATAATATTCATCCCCTACCTTCAGATCCTTGAACCGTGCAGTTGATTTCCCAACGACCATGTAAATAATGGTTATGGTTCCTTTTTCAGGATCAGTGTCTGCCATGGTCAAAGGGATCCGTTCTCCTGTCTCGTCTGCCTGGAGTATTACAAATTGTCCTGGCTTGGCTTTACGGGAGATTCGGGGTGCCTCTATTTCGTTAAGGATGATGGTCCCCTGTGCCATTTCCTCACGAGTTACAATTTTTGCCATTCCTTCCTCCTGTTCTGAAAAACCTTTATTTGACAGCAATTGCCGTAAAATTCTGATTTTAAGTTTATTTATGGCGCAAAAAAGAAATAATATTAGTCAAATTTATCTATAAAATCAAGTAGAAAAGAAAATGGTCAGCAATTCTCGATGAATCATATTCATAAAAAGAATTGAATTTTTTGTGTCGTAGATCATAATTCAGTCCAATTATGAACATTCAAATTTGGTTCTACAGTATTGATAATGCCCGCAGGAAAGCTGAAAAATTTGATGCATGTAAAAAGCCAAAAGATTCATGAGCAAAAAATTATATGCAAGATTATTATGCCCATGACCATAATTGTGAGTCGCATGATAGCCTTGATTTTTCAGAGTATTGAAAGTTTCATTTTCAATTTTCCATCTTGCTCTTCCGCATTTGACAAGCTCTTTGATATTTTTTAACCATTATTCTTTTACAATCAGGGATCTTTCTATCAATTGATTAATGCAGTATATATAATCTTTATTCTTGCAGGGTTTGGATAAATGATCAACATAGACATCTTTTTGTTTCAACTCTTTTATGGATTCTAAAAATTCAATATTGCCGGAAACAAACAGGATTGGAATCGTTTTATCTGTTGCTCTGATATGATTATACACGGTCATTCCGTTAATTTTTCCTGGAAGCACATAATCCAGACTTACAAAATCATATTCATTTCTATCAAACAGATCCATTGCAACCTGTCCATTATTTGCAGTATCAACTTTGTGGTGACAAGGGTCTTGTGTTAGTATTCTGTATTGCACATCGGATATTGCCGGCTCATCCTCCACCAGTAGAATATATTTATTAAAATGCTTTATTTCTTCTTGAAGCGCTGTTTTTTCTTTGATGGTTAATTCTTTTTTTATCACCGGCAGACGGATCATAAATTTCGTGCCCGAACCAAATTCAGACACAATTGAAATATCACCCTTGTGTTGTTCAAGATATTTTTTTACGTTGGCCATTCCATAACCGGTTCCTTTGATGCCTCTTTTATATGACTCGGTCACATCCTTGCTTCCTTTCAATGTAAAAGAGGGTTCATAAATTTTCTCAAAATGTTCCTGCAAAATCCCACACCCATTGTCCTCAATTTCAAAGCAGATCTTATCATCAAGACAATAGGTTCGAATTATTATTCTGGGATGTTCCGACATGCTTGTAGCATGGATTGAGTTCTGGATAAGATTGACAAGGGCATGCTCGATCATTCCGGCATCAGCCAGTAAATCAGGGATATTGGGTTTGTCTTCCCGTATCAGTTCAATGCCCTGGAGGTCCTTTTTTAACAGGTTGAGAACCAAATCAATTTTCTCGCTGATTCTGAAGAATTCCTGCCTGGGCTCATGATCTTTGGCAAAGGCAACCAGATTTTTGGTTAAATTTTTTCCTCGCAGGGTCTGCTCAAATATTAATTCAAGTGTTTTTTTTATCTCCTCATCTTTGCAATCCATTAAAGAGAGCTCGGTATTTCCCAGAATAATGCCCAGAATATTATTAAAATCATGGGCCATTTTTCCATCAAGCCTGCCAACCAGTGCCAGCTTTTTTTGTTCCCCTGCAATTTTTTGAGCCGCTATCTTTTCTTGTTCAGCGTATTTGCGGTCTGTAATATCTTCAGCAATAACAATAGTCATTGGTTTTTCCTCATCAAGCTGCAAAGAGGCAGAATTGAGCTGACAATCGAAAATTGATCCGTCTTTACGGACCCATTGAGTTTCAATGGGAACATTGGAATCCTGTAATGCAGCACTTTTAAACCATTGAGCCACCAGATCCAGGTGTGACTTTTCCTGATATAATACTTTGATATCTTGCCCTTCCAATTCGCCATCTGCATACCCTAACATCCTGGCCATGGCTGGATTGTGCCAACTTAACACCCGGCCCCTGGACAAACCGATTCCCAAAGGTGATGCAGCAAGAATGGCCCGCAGGGTTTTTTCTGATTTTGAAAGCTCTTTTGTCCTGACAGCCACCATTTGCCTCAATTTAAAATTCCAGAACCATCCCAGCAGGGCCACCAGGAAAATGCCCCCCAGTAAAATAAAAAAATACGGGGAAAATCGATGCATCCAGGAAGAAATCGGCGCGTACCGGGTACCGATCCATTTTTTGTTAATCCGGTCAAGCACACCATTTTTTTGTGCTGTTTCAATGCCTTTGTTCATAATGCTGACAAGCAGGGGATTTGGATCTTTTGCCCCCATACTGTTTTGACCGATGTACAATGGGTCACCAACTTTTTTAATCTGTTCAGTAAGGTTGTTTGAAAAGATATGGTACAAAACAATTTGTTCATCACCAATGATTGCATCTGCTTTGCCTGCAATTACAAGATCAGTTGCTTCACCAAAATTTGTGGTATAAACAAAAGAACAGGGAATATTGCTTTTCTCCAGAAACTCCTGGGCATAATCACCGGTCTGCATTGCAATAGTTTTGCCGTTAAGATCATTTATTCCTTTTATATCCGGCCTTTCAGCGGCCACAAAAATAGAAGCAGGAACTTTAAATATTACTTTTGTAAAGTCAAACACCTCATCGCGCTTTTTACTGTAAAATAAACTGGTGAGAATATCCGCCTTGCCTGACAGCACTGCATTCTGCGCCTCCTTGAAAGAACCATCAGTAAAATGAACTTTGAATCCGAATTCAGTAGAAATCCAGCGCACCAGATCAATACACATGCCTTTACGATCTCCGTCAGAGCCAAGAAATTCAAAGGGAGGATAATGAGTTTGACTCACAAAAACAATAGTGCTTTTTTCTTTAAGGTATTCCTCTTCCACGATTGAAAGCGACACAGACTGTGCCTCTGCTAGCCCATGGGTGAGGCAAAATAGTATGGCTGTTGCAAAAAAGTATTTCATTATAATCCTGTTATTGAATACAGTATGGTTTTTAAACGTTTTTCGCTCTCTTCCAATGCGGCCTGGGATAGTTTACGTTCGGTGATATTGCGGG
>JAOZST010000021.1:0-32360 GCA_029939535.1 Desulfobacteraceae bacterium
ATGCTAATGGGCCGGTGATGGAAATATGCCGTACCTATCGTTGGGATTACATGATAATACGGCACAGGATATAAAGCACTATACTAAAACAGACAAGGAATACAATGCCTCCTCCTGCAAGAAAAAACAAGATTTACAGCCAGTGTAGAAAAGAATATGACCAGGAAAAAGCAGAGTCAGGCATTTACCTTGAATTTCAGGGTGTGGGGAATAAAAAGTTGTTCCGGTTCATAGGATAATTTTGCCTGGCGCAGGCCCTTTATACCAAGGTCTTGTTCCCTGTTGACATACAGGCATTTGTTCCTGAGATATTTGGCTGTTTCCTGGTTGATAACCTGGGCAGCCCCTTTAAAGGCAATATCTGATTTTTCAAATTGAATATTATAGGTATCATGGTTCAAGGGGCTGAAAACTGAAAAAGCCACCAGTCTTTTGTTTACTTTCAGTACAATCCCCTCAAGTCCCAGGCTGTCAAAATTATCAAAGGCCTTTCCCAGGGCCTGGAACTCATCCCTGAGGTCCTTTGAAAAGATTTTCCTTGCTTCCACCAGGTTACGGGCGAATTCGCCGACAGCCTGGACCTGGGATCCTTTTAACGACTCCACAGAATAATCGGGATAAAACCTCTTAAACTGGGAAATAAGATTCCTTTTCTTATGAAGCTTTGTTCCGGTAAGAGTTGCAAGGTTTTCAACCCTGTAAATGTATTCAGCGTGGTCCCTCTCTTCCTGGATGGTATAGAATTGATCAATGTCAGGATATTTATCAATATATCCCCTGGGAACAATACAAAAATTCGGTTCCAGGCCCATGTTGATCATTTGCCTGGACAGGTCAGCCAGTTCGTCTGAAGTGAAATCAGGTCCCAGGGGCATGAACATGATATTATTGACCCCGTCATAGACCAAAAGCCTCTCACTATGGAGAAACCATGAATATTTATATATTTCCTGCCAGCAGAAAAGATTTGAAAAATTATATTCGCAGGATAGAGACGGTAAATGATCCATATAGGTTTGCACCAGCTCCTTATTCCTGAGCTGGAACAGCCTGGATGATGAAAAGCCTATGGTTTGATCCGGGTTACACTCTATTTTCCGGCATATACCTGGCATTATTTCAGCCCTTTAATTTCATTGGGACATGGTCTTTAAGCTGCTCAAACCCCAGGTTTTCGTAAAAATTGGTGGTGCCGGGTTCAGCAATCAATCCGATCCAGTCGACACCATGTTCTTTTAACCCTGTAATCAGGGTTTGAATAATTTTCTTCCCTATGCCCCTGCCTTGGTATTCTTTCATTACAACGACATCCTGAATATAAGCATCACTTACAAAATCTGAAAGAGCCCTGCCCATTCCAACCATTTTTCCACCTGAAAATGCCCCAACAAAAAGTGCAGAATCCATTACAATATTATGTAAAAATTCAGGAGATTCCCCATAGGAATCTTTCCACCATCCTGCTTCCTTGTACAGAAAGACAAGGACATCCAAAGGAGCGGTCCTGATAAATCTTACTTGAATATCCACTATCTGATTATCCACTGCCGGATCATCTTGCAGAGCCATAATAAATCAACTTTCCTTCACCAGGTCCCGGGCAAAATGGGGCAGAACAAAGGCGGCTTTATGTATGTCAGGGGAATAATACTGGAGCTGGTCCTGCATGGCCTGGGGAATCTGCCTTGCAGGCCTTAGCATTTCAGGACCAAGAGAGGCCATGCATATCCCGATATGCCCCCCTGGATATGTGGGCACCAGTATGTTGGCATAGGCCTGGTTTAAAAATAATTCCCGGGTAATCTGGATCAAATTTGCAACGCAGTCTTTGTGCAGAAAAAAAGATTCTCCCTGGGTGGCGATGAGTCCGCCTGGTTTCAATGCTTTTTTAAGTTCCTTATAAAAGGGTTTCTCAAACAAAGCCTCACCAGGACCAATGGGGTCTGATGAATCAACGATAATAACATCATAGGCACTGGTTTTGTTTTTTAAAAATGCATTTCCGTCACCAATGTGAACATTAACCCTTGGGTCATCAAATCCACAGGCAAGCCCGGGCAGAAATTCCTTTGACACTGCAATTACTTCTTCATCTATTTCGCAAAAATCGATGTGTGCAACATCTTCATGGCGCCCTATTTCCCTCAGGATGCCTCCATCGCCACCGCCTATGACCAGGATCTCCCTGGGATCAGGATGGGAAAATAAGGGCACATGGGCCAGCATCTCCTGATAGGCAAACTCATCAAATTCCGTAAGCTGGATAATACCATCCAGCACCAGCATCTTTCCATGGGTTCTGGTCTTGTAAAGATCAATCTGCTGAAATTTGCTTTGTTTGCTATAAAGGGTTTCTTCTATTTCAATGGAAAGGGCTATTCCCGGCCACATGGGACAGATTTCCGAAAACCAGCCATTTATAATTTTGTTTAAATTTTTCATATTACTGCCTTAATGCAATCTGCATTTTATAATTATTCCCCTTGAAAAATGACATTGCAAATTCAGCTACTTCCCTGGGTTCATAAAACTTGCAGGAAAAAATATCAAGGTAAGCCGTATTGGATGCATTGGCAAAATGTCCTGAAATAAGGGAGGTTTCAATGAGCTGGGTCATGGAAAAACCTTCGACTTTTTCATCCTCTCCAAAATGAACCACCTGGCAGTCACCAAATTGTTTCATTTCAATGAGCTTGCAGAGATCATTTACAAACTTTTTAATCATGGAAGCATCCCGGATGATATCAGGACCGCAATCATAGATATCCACCGAGGTCAGAACCCCCCAGGGTTCATTGTCTTTATATGCATTTTTCCAGGAAATGGGCAGAGTCTTCCTATCCCTGACTATCTCAGTTACATTTTTAGACTCCAGGTTTTTAGACTCCAGGTTTTCAGACTCCAGGGGTTTTGGAATTATCCCCCGGTTCTGATCCGATGAGATGGCCACCCGACCCGATGAAAAGGATTCCTGCATTGAATTAATGGCTTTATCCAGGTTAATATTGTCTCCACAGGTAAAGATATCAACAGCTGCATAGTTATGTTCAGGCCATGCATGAACCGTAAAATGAGATTCTGCAATTATCACCACCCCGCTAACACCCTGGGGATCAAACTTATGGAAAGATGAGCTTATAATGGTGGCTCCACTGTCATTGGCTGCCTTGAGCAGAGCATTTTCAACCTTATCCTTGTTCAATAGAACCCCTGGACCGCATTCATAGTATTCAATTGTAAGCTGCCGGCCCAGGGCAAAAACAGGGTCCTTAAAATCATCTGAAGATTTAGCCAGTGAAGGTTTTACCGGGGAAAATTTTCTATTTTTATCAAGCATTAATGCTGTCTCCAAAAAAACAATAAAAATATTTTCGTTTATCCTGCCTGCAACAGCAGAATAGAGTCTGAGATTTAGTCCAAATTTATTTTTTATTAGGCAAAGATAAGAACCATTGACGATTAATCAATGGTTCCAGGGGGCGAAATTAACAGAAACCAAGATAAATCCAGGGGACCAATGGTTTCAATATATTTCCATGATGGAAAAAAATCTTTGTTCCTCTGTACTGCAAGGCATCTTTTTTTCCTCCAGGCGATGAATCATGGATGGTGCATTAAAGCGGATATAGGGATTTATTTTTAACTCATCTTTCAGTGTTGAAAATACCAGTGATGGATCATATTTTTGAAGATAGGGGACGATGTCCGGGTTATCTTTCTCTATGCCTGCTGCAATTTTCAAGGATTCCAGAACATAATCATGTCCGCTGTAAATTTTTGTTTCACCTGGAAAAGCCATGAGAACCTTTAAAGACCTGAAAAATCCAGATAGATCCCCTGAAAAACAATTTCCCACCGTACCATTGAACAGGGTATCTCCTGTCACCAGGAAATCATCTGCCTTAAAACATACACTGTCCTGTGTATGGCCTGGGCTGAGAATAATCTCAAGATCTTCATCATCCAGTTTAATAATCTGGCCCGGCACAACCCTGGAACTATCCATAAACCGGGCCCTGGTTTTTTCCAGCAGCTCCTTGTTACCAAAGGTGTGATCCTGGTGAAGATGAGTGTTGGTCACATATTTTATCTTAATATTATTTTTACGGGCAAAATCAAGGATTCCTCCAGGGTTGCCTCCATCAATGGCAATGCCGGTTGTGTCTGAAAAGACAAGGTATCCCAAATTGTCCCTTGAATATTTAAACTGCTTTATAAACATAAAAATTTCCTTGCGGCTAAGGACCTCAAATGAGATAAGCGGTCCTAAAGGGGAATGGATATTGTAAATTCCGTATATTCTCCAGGGATTGAATCAACTTTAATTATCCCTTTATGCTGTTTCACGGCTTTTTTGGCAATAAAAAGTCCAAGACCTGTACCCTTGTTTCCCTTGTCAGAATAAAAAAGGGAGAATACTTCTTCCCTGTAGGCCCTGGCAAGGCCTTTCCCATTATCGTGAATTTTAAATTCCGCCAGGTCACTGGACAGAATGATATTTATCTTAATTTCCAGATGTTTTTTTGTCTCCTTTACTGCAATACAGGCATCAATGGCATTTTCCAGTATGGCCAGAAATGCTGGTAAAAGCAAAGGTTTATCCATGGGTATTTCAATGCCTGGTTTTGGGATATCCAGGGTCAGAACTATGCCTGCTTTTTTCATCCTTGGATCCAGAGTGGTGGTCAGTTCCTGGATAAAATCAAAAACATCTTCAGAAGAGATATCCAAAGATCGATCCTTTGAATGGTATAAAATATTCAAAACCATTTTCCGGACCATGGATATTTTTTCCTTTACAATCTCCCAGCCGTCAGCTACAAGTTCGGTGTCTTTTTTTTCAATGCCCGAGGAAATCAGATAATCACCCCCGTCAAGGCCGGTAAGAAGACCTTTGATACCGTGGGAAATGGAGGAAATATGAAGTCCCAGTGCAGCCAGGTGGTCCTGGAGTTCGTGGATCATGGTCACATCCGTTGACATTTCCATGACATGCTTGATATCTCCATTGGGTTCTAGAACAGCAGAGGTCTGGACTAAAAAGTTTCTAACACTGCCGTCTTTCAGTGTTACATCCATTTCCGCCACATGGGATCTGCCATCTTTGAAGGTTTCTACAACGGGACATCCCGGACAGGGAGTTTCTCGTTTTTTGTATACCTGGTAGCAGCACATGTCGGGGTCTTTTCCAAATTGTTTTTTAAATCGGTTATTGGATTCAACAATCTGAAAATCCTTATTTTGAAGGGTAATAAGAGAAGGCGATTCATTAAAGAGCTGGATATATCGTTTTTCAGATGCTTCCAGCTTTTGGGTCTTTTCCTTTACCAGGTCTTCAAGGTTTCTTGTATAAAGCCGGAGTTTGTTACGGTTGTCAATCCTGTCCCTGGCCCGTTTAAGTGCTATTTCAAGGATATCATTGTTAATGGGTTTTGTTATAAAATCAACGGCATTCATCTTAAGACTTTCAATGGCCAGCCCAAGATCTCCGTGACCGGTTATCATTATTACTTCAATGTCAGGAAGCTCCTTTTTGATAAACTTGAGAAGGTCAATACCACCCATTCCAGGCATACGGATATCGGTCAAAACAATATCCGGCAGCAGGGTTTTCACCATCCTGGAAGCTATTCGGCCATCCCCGGCTGTGTGCACTTCATATCCGGAATCTTCAAGACAAATCCCAAGGACCTTTCGGATACCTTCCTCATCATCAACAAGCAGCACCTTTATTGTCATTGGTTATCCATCCTGTTAAGGTTTTTTATGAATACATTTTTAGTGAATACATTTTTTTATAATTTTTTTTAAGTATTCCGGATCTGCTGATTTTTCAACATAATATTCAGGAAAGGGTATTTTCTCCTTCTGACCTTTTTCCTTCTGACCTGTGTTCAACATTTTCACATAATGGACAAATGAATCAGGATCAACACCTGAAAACACGATCAAAGGGATATCCCTGTACCGGGGATCTATTTTCAACTCCTGATATACCAGGGCCCCGCCCTTTTCCGGCATCATCACATCCAGGATAATAAGATCTGGGCGGACAGTATCCAAAACATCAAGGCCCTGGAACCCGTTACGGGTAAGGATAGGTTCAAATCCCAATGATTTTACCAGGGCCATGAGATAAAACCGCATGTCCATTTCATCTTCAATTACCAGGACAATTTTTGACTCTTTATGTGGCTTTTCCACTTGTTTCACCTGACCAACGGAAGATTACAACCTATCTGGCTTGTTAACACTGGCCACAGGGCAGGCAGACCGTAAAACCACCTGTTCTACTGTGGAGCCCATTACTGCATCTTCGATTTCCACTTCCCTGGCATGATGGGCCATAACGATAAGATCACCGCTGGTTTCCCGGGCAAATTTCAATAATTCAACATAGGGGACCCCTTCCCACACAGAAATCTCATAATTATCAAAATTTTCCATTTTAGAGACATAAAGGGTTTCCATTTTTTCCTTGGCATTCTGTATCATCTCTTCAATGGATTTTTGCCCTGGTGACACACCTGCCTGGGAGGTTTCAATGTTCAGGGCATGGAACAGGTGCAGCTTACACCCGATGTGATCAGCCATTTTATAGGCAAATTGAAAGGCAGACATGGATGCCTTTGAAAAATCAGTGCCAAAAACAATCTGATTAAAATACCAGAAACAAGTCTCACAGGGTCTGGAAATAATCAATACCGGGCATTTGGCCCATAGAGCCACTTTTTGCATGGTGGTTCCCACAATCCCCCTGAACCTGGCGGCTCCCGGATCATCCTGCCTGGCATGGGCACCCATGATAATACAATCCACCTCATTTTTCCGGGCATACCGAAGGATCTCCGTGGATGGAATCCCTATGAGAGTCTCATAGGTTGGTTCCCCATGCTTTTGAATTAAAGGCTCATAGGTGGTTTTCATCTCTTCTTTTACCCAGTCACCATAATCCGGCCCCACAGACTCTTTTTCCCCTGTCACATAATCGGTTACAAAGGCTCCGCTGCCATGGGAAGGTTCTGCAAACACATGAAAAAGGATTAATTCTGATTCATATTTTTCCGCAAGCTCAAAAGCAATTTTTGCAGCAGCATCACAGGCTGGTGATGCATTTGTGGCAAAAAGTATTTTTTTAAACATAAGTTACCCCCTTATGGAACATTGTAACGGATTAAAATTAAAAGACATTTCCCAGGTAATTCCCTCTATAAACTCAAACAGAGTATAAAAGGTTTCATAGGTAAACATATCCTGTCCGTCCCCAAAGACAATATGTTTTAAATCTCCCAGAATCAGTTCATGTTCCAGCAAACTTTCCATTTGGAAGAATTTTAATGCTTTTGTACGCTTGTTTTTTATCCCTTTTAAAGAATTGTATATCTGGATACCCGGTTTTCCAGGAAATCCTTTCATGGCAATGGTTTTATAAAAAACCAGTCCTTCAATTTCATGGGTTTTGGGAAATTGTCCTTTGCCAGCCTTGGCCATGGTCAAAAAAGTTTCCAGCAGCTCAGACATTTTTTTAAATGACTTATATCTATCAATAATAGCAAAAAATGAGGCCAGGGTAAATCCAGGGTCCAGCTCGATGGTGTTGGACAAAAGGGGTAAGACATTATCTGTCACTGGCTTACCTTTTTTCAGGATGATACCGTCTTCAGTAAGATAAATTTTTTCCATGCTCACCCTTTCTTTCCATCGGGCTTATGCAATGGAAGTTTTATTGTAAACACAGAGCCCTTTCCCTTTGTGCTTGTAAAAAATATTTTGCCCTGGTGTTCATCAATGGTTTTTTTTGTGGTCATCAATCCAAACCCGGTCCCATGGGCCCCCTTGGTGGTAATAAATTCCTTTAACAAAGACTGGCTGATATTTTCATCCATGCCATTTCCATTGTCAGTAACCTGAAAGACAATCCAGTCAGTTTCCCTTTCCATGGAGATACTCACTTTTTTGACCTTTTCCCTGTTCCCTGGTTTTTCTATCTTATTTTCATTTTCCATATTTTTCTCAAAGGAATCAAAGGCATTTGTGACCAGGTTGAAAATTGCATTATAGATTGCATCCTTGTCCACAAAAACAAAACATTCTTCATCCAGCGGTGACAGGGTAAATATAATGTTTTTCTCAATGGCCCTGGGTTTTAGAAGATCCATCAATTCCAGAACCGGCTGAATGGGATTGATTTTTTTTAGTTTCAGGCGGCTGGTTTTGGCATAATTAAGCAGATCCAGAGATAAATTGGTAATCTTATCAATATTGCCTTTCATCATTTCCCAGCCCTTGACCAGGTATTCCCGATTTTCATTTTCAATTCCCTGTTCCAGGATAAAAGAACTGCCCTTGAGTCCTCCGGCTATGTTTTTGATCACATGGGACATTCCAGCCACGGTCTGACCGATGGTGATAAGGCTTTGGGATTCATCAATGGCTTTATCCTTTTCCCGGATCAAGAGTTTCAGGTCATCCATATATGTTTTAATCCTGGAGTTGATGGAAATCCGGTCCACTGCCTTTTTTACAGACAATTCCAGTTCTTCACTGTCAATGGGCTTGGTTATGAAATCCGAGGCCTCATGCTGTAGACTTTTCACGGCAAAATCCATGTCTCCATGGCCGGTTATCATGATCACTTCGGTTTCCGGACTGGTCCGCTTTATCTGCCTGAGAAGCTCAATCCCGTCAATGCCCGGCATTTTAATATCGGTAATAATAATATCCGGTTTTTGGGCCTTAAAAATTTTAAAGCCCGTATCACCGTCAGGGGCCAGCAATACCTTGAATCCGGCATGGGTCAGGGTAATATTTAAAACATTGCGAATCCCTTCTTCATCGTCCACAAGAAGAATCGTATATATTTTATTTTTATTTTCCATTAACCCCTTTTTGTATACTGAAAAACATGATAAAGGTGGCACCCCCATCTTTGTTGTTATGGGCAGATATCTCTCCGCCTGATTCTTTTATAATACCATAGGATATGGACAAGCCAAGACCAGTTCCTTCACCCACTTTTTTTGTGGTGAAAAAAGGTTCAAATATCTTATCCAAACGGGTACTTGGAATCCCAATTCCAGTATCCCTGATTTTCACCTTGATCTTGTTATCCTCTGATTTTGTTGTCAAAATTATCTCTTTTTTAGAGTTTTCCGGTTTCTCTGACCCGTCAAATTTTGTGACAATGGAATCCCTTGAATTAATCAAAAGGTTAATAAAGACCTGCTCCAGCCGAACCGGGTCTGCACTGATACGGGGCAAATCACGGGAAAGTTTCCAGACAACATTTATTTCCCTGAGTTTGAGCTGCTGGCTGAAAATATCAAAGGCCCGTTTCAGGACATCATTGATATTGACCTCTTCCTTTTCAAACACAGATTTTCTGCCAAACAGACGCATATGGTTTGTAATCTTTGCGGCACGGTCCACATGGGATTCTATCTCCTGGGACAATGTCTTTAAAATTGAGCAGTCAATATCCTGATCTGTATCAATTTTTCTGGCAATAAAACCCGAGGCAGTTTTGATCACAGATAGAGGCTGGTTAAGCTCATGGGCCACTCCTGTAGCCATTTCCCCCAGAGTTGCCATTTTAGCGGCCTGGATCAATTGATGCTCTGTTTCAACGGAATCCGTGATATCTACTGCAATGACAATGAGAACATTTTTATGGGCAAAATCAGCAGGGCTGACCCAGATATTAACATATAGATACTCATCATCCTTCCTGAAATTTATAATACGCCCATGAAAGGGGGCAGTTATGTTTTTACGGATCTGTTCAAATTCCATGGCGCTGGGGAAAAGGATATCAAACCCCTTTCCCCTTAGTTCTGCTCTATTATATCCGTAAACCGACAATACTGAATCATTACAATCCAGAATGGTCAATTGCTCTTTGTCCAGAATAAATACAGGATTTGGGATATTCTTAAAAATAGCCTGGTATTTTTTCTCGGAAATTTTAACCTTTTCCTCCAGTTTTTTCCGGCGGCTGATATCCAGACTCATCTCCATGGCAGCCACTATCTTACCGTTTTCATCCTTGATCGGGGCTGTTTTTACGAACCAATGGGCAGGGGAACCATCCTTGTGAACCCCTGATTCTTCACTTAAATGGGATTTGCCATCCATAAAGGTTTTTTCAACCGGACAATTAATACATTTGGAATCCAGGTCCTTGTATGCTGCATAGCAATAATCCCCGTACCTGGGATTGAATCTGCGTGCAAACTCCTGGTTAAACTCCAGAAGTTCAAAATTTTTATTCTGCACAGTAATGGTACAGGGCACCTGGTCAAACAGGTGACGATACATATCCTTTTGACGGTTAAACTCTGTCTGTTTTTCATGGATTTCCATGCCCATATCATTGATTGCCGAAGACAGCTGACCAATCTCATCCAGGGATGTGACTCTGTTTTCCAGGGTTTTTAAATCACCCTTTGCAATGTTGCGGGTATCTTTAATCAGTCTGTTGATAGGGTTGGTTACCTGGAAAAAGACAATAATGCAGATGGTTACAGCCAGGATGAGGAAGAGATAAACACCCGTCCAGACAAATATCTCCGGGGCTGCCTTTCCAGTGAGAATCTCTTCCTGGTACCTGGTAATAAAATATGACCATATATAAATACTGACAAAAAGAACAATACCAACAGGAATCAATAACTTGAAAACAAGACCCCTGGCATTTATCATTCTTTGTTTCATCAAAGGTCCCCTGGTGTTTTCTAGCCGGTTAAAATCTCTTTTACCTTGTTGAGTACCTCATCGGCATCAAAGGGTTTGGCAAAAAAGGCCTGGGCCTTTGGAATGGAATATTTTCGCCCGGAAAGACCGGAAATAACTATCACCGGCGTGTCAAAATCTTTGGTTTTAGACAATTTTCTAAAAAATCTAGGCCCCCACTCCTCGGGCATTTCAAGATCCAGGGTAATGAGGTCCGGTGTGTTTGCCTTAAATACATCCATGGCATTTTTACCGTCATCGGCAATACAGGTCTCATATCCATTGTCCGTAAACAATGCATCCAGATATTTTGTGATGGCAGGATCGTCATCCACGATCATTATCTTTTTTGTCATCATGCCTCCTTATTCTTTTTTATGACACTGGCCACAGAGGACCGGCCCTTTTCCAGAGTCAAAATGGCAGTCCCTGCACTGTTTGTGAAACGCATTAGAAAGGGAAACCGAATTGTCAGGTCCCGGCAAAAGCCCGTGGCATTCAGAGCATGAACTGTCTTCACTGGATTCATCTGCCACAAGATTGCCGTCTTCATGTACATGATGACAGATGGCACAATCATCAAGCTCTGCCATCTCATTGTGGTCATCATGTTCAAAAACTGCACCAGGTCTTCTTGGTTTTTCAAAGGCCGAGGTATCCAGCCGTTCCAGTTCAAAGTCCTGGCCTCCTATCTGGTCTCCTTCTTTGTCACTGGCCTGGCCCTGGCCGGAAAAAGCACCCCATGCAGTAATCAGCATCAGGATCAAGACCGTAAAAAGTATTTTCTGTTTCATCTTATTCTCCCGGCTTATAAATTTTCTTTTCCATGGTTTCATAAATAATATCCCCCAGGAACTTAATTTCCATGCCTAAATCATAGTAATGAACGATATCTTCCAGTCCGCTGTGGCAGTTGTGACAGGGTGCAATCAAAACTTCAGCACCAGTTGCCTTAAGCTGCTCAGCCTTTACCCGATTGTTTACCATACGTTCTGTTTTATAGGGAGGACCGCAATTGATCACTCCGCCACCAGCTCCACAGCAATAATTGTGTTCGCGGTTGGGAGTCATCTCCACAAAATCCTCACAAATCATATTCACTGCTTCCCGGGCCATATCGTGGAGCCCCCTTCCCCTGGAAACATTGCAGGGGTCATGCAAAGTGACCTTTTTTTTGTATTTTTCCTTTATGGTAATCCTGCCCTGGGTCAAAAGTTCATGGTAAAACTCCAGGGCATGGACCACCTCAAAGGGAGGCATGGCCCAGGAGACCCAGCGATTACCCACATCATAAATAGACCGGAAGGCATGGCCGCATTCTCCCATGACAATCTTCTTAACATTAAGTTCTGCGGCTTTTTCGTAAAAGGTTCTGGCAATCCGTCCTGAAATTTCATTGTCCCCGGTATACATGGCCATGTTGGAGTTGTCCCATCCAGGTCCCGAGGGCATGGTCCAGTTGATTCCTGCCGCATGCATCATGGTTGCTGCCTGGTAAAGAAGGCCTGCCTGAAATTTTGGTTCCGGCGCAATAACAGAATACATTATATCAGCCCCATGCTTGTCCAGGGGAATTCTTAAATCCTCAAACTCTTCCCTGGCATCTTCCTCCTGCCATTGAAGTGTGTCTATCCATTCGTCTTCCTTGACCCACATCTGGTTCAAGGTGACAGAATGGGAATTGACAGTGTCCTGGATGTACAGGGGCGTTATTTCCAGTTTATGACAGATGCGCCGAACCAGAAGCATCATATAGGCGATGTCAATGCCAAAGGGACAATACATGGAACATCGCCGGCATACATTGCACTCCACCTGGCAGATATGAACAGCCCTTCGAAGAAAATCCGTGGAAACTTTTCCCTTTTTTTCCAGCATTTCCCAAATGGTCTGCTTGACCTTGGCTGCCGGGGAAAACAAGGGGTCTCTGTCATTGGACAAAAAATAACTACAGGCATCGGAACATAGTCCACAGCGCATGCAGGTATCGACATAGGCCTTGAACCTTGCTCCTGTCTCCTTGTGAAGCACCTGGTTAATGGTTTTAGTTATTCTTTCAGGGGTAAGCCTGGAAAGCCCGTCTTCAACTGCCTGGTCTGTATTTTTTTCAATTTTTTCTGTTTTTTTGGTTAATTGGTCTTGCATCTTTATCTCCTTTAACTTCCTACCAGTCTCTTGCATGTCTGACATTGCCGAATTCAGAACCGGTATAGGCCCTGGTCAGGGGAGCAGTTAACATATGGGAAAACCGTGAAAAGGGAATAACAATAAGCATAAGCTCGCCTGATAGTATATGGGCAATCATTATCCACTTGTATAAAAAAAACTGGTGATAGGCCAGAAACCCTGTTAAAAAAGGCAGCATCACAATGGTCAGCAATATATAATCCTTGAATGAAGTCAAAAACTTTACATCTGGCTCAATTACCCTTCGCACCCCGAAAAAAATCAATGCCAGAATGACCAGGATTGTCAGAAAATCAGCCACACCATCGTTCAATGCCGGCCAGAAAATTCCAAAGGCTTCATCCAGAAGGATAATATGGGAGGCAAGAAAGATAGGAACAGCAAATAAAAGAATGTGGAAAACATAGGAAACACCCCAGAAAACCGGCCTTTTTTTGGTGCTTTCCGGGAAAAAGGGAATCAGCCAGGCTCCGATTGAACGGAGGCTGTATTTTAGGGAAATATAGGAAAAAATAAATTTTTCCTTTTCATTGATCTCTTTAATAATTTTAATGAATTTAAATACCAGTCCAAATAGAAAAACCATTGCCGATATCCAGACCATGGGTCCCATGATAAAATTGATAAAGGCATTCATTATTGCCTCCTTATATCTTTTTTGATGAAAATTTCCATATTAAAATATACCCTGAATTAGTAGTTTTAACTGGTGGTTTTAGCCAATGCTCTTACCCGATAATTCAAAGGAGGATGATCCGGCGCTTATAAACCCCTTTTTCAATTCCCTTGATCAGTATTTTCCCGCCATCCGGACTGATCACAGGATCTGCCATAAATTCATGGGGCCCTGTAATAATCTTATTATTCACTGCCACAAAATATTTACCCTTTTTTTCCAGGGCCACGGCCACAATTGATCCATCCCCACTGATACATGGGGTAAAAATTTTGTCGGCAGATAATTCCCAGACAATCTTATCCACAGCCAGGGTCCATGTTCCCTTGTCTTTCAGCACTGCCACAAGGCTGGACCCGTCAAGGGAATAGTAGATATCGCGGATCATTTTGTCACAGGATATGGGCCAGATATCATCATTTTCAGCCACTGTCCATTTGCCGTAGGACGATGCAGCAATGGCTGCAATATGATTATTAGCAGGGCATACTTTTACACGCCAGAGCAGTTCATATCCTGTCTTCCAGAAGGGCTGGTCATCCTTGAACAATTTCCATTTACCTTCATGGCGGACAGGTGCCACAATTGATTTGCCCTGGTCTGCAAACTCAGGTTTCCATACCGATTGAAAGGTATTTTCCCAGGGAGTATCATTGACGGCAATGGTATAGGCTTCCCGGTCCAGCCTGACTCCCCAGGCCAGATTTTGTTTGTCCCCATCAAGGCTTAAATCCCAGATATTGAGAAACTTCTGGTCAAAGGCCTTACCGTTCAGAGCAACGGAAAAAATTCCTTTTTTAAAGGCTTCCACATCAGCGGCTGCCATGGCTCCCACCTGAACAACCGCAGCAGATGCACCCTGGTTTCCCAGCACCATGCCGTTTATATTTTCGTATAATGTATCCCAGGGTTTGTCATTTACTGTCATTCCGTACTCACCGTCTTTTTGAAAGGCCAGGCTTATCTGGGATCCATCCGGACTGATCTGAAGATCCCAGATAAAATCAAACAGGTTTGACCATTCTTCCCCATTAACGGCAAGTGTCCATTCCTCATCTTTACAGATACAGGCAGCAAAACCTTTTCCGGGAACAGCTCTCAGGCTCCAGGCCTTTTCATATTCTCCATCCCAGACATCACCGTTTTCGCAGATATCAAATACCATCTCATCCACATTGACAATACTGGCGACACGCTCCCCATCGGGAGAGATACAGGGCTCTTCCACCCAGTTAAATCTGGTTTCCCACTCTTTAACAGGTATTTCCTTTACATCTGTATTCCAATCCCAAGATTGTTTTTCTTCCATATTTATCTCCGAATTCATTTAGAAAGGTTCATTATTTTCAATTCGTTAATAATTGTATCCAAAGAGGCAACACTGAGCGGTTTTTCAATGAACCGATCAATTCCAGCCCTGACGATTTGCTGTTCCAGATCATCAATGGTAATGGTTGCCATTAAAATTCTTTTTGTATCTGGATGGATTTTGGCCACCCTGGTTAAGAACTCAATTCCATCCATATCCGCCAGGAAATAGTCTGAAATTACAACATCTACATTATGGTATTTAAGGGAATTCAGGCCTTCTGAAGCAGATTTAAAAATGAGAACCTTTGTCTGGCTGTTCTCAAAAAACACTTTCAGGGAATCACGAACATGTTTGTCATTATCTATAAACATGATGTGAAATGATCTGATTTTTTTCTTTTCCATAATGACCTAAAAAAAATGGGTTCATTTATATCAGGCACTCAACCATTGGTATCAGGCTATTCGTATAAAATAGTTTAGCAGAAATCATGCCACGCAGACTCAATAAATTTTGTACTATAAATACAAATGGTTATATTGATAACTCTATTTTTTTGAAATCATTTTTTGAAATATTTAAAAAATGATTAGAACAATTTCAAACTTTAGAAAAATTCAAACTCTTTGATCTTACCTGACCCGATCTATCATGTCCCGGGTGTTCTACCGGGTTTCGGCTTTTAATGTTTCTTTTTTTTTACGATAATCTGACAGGGCAAGATAAAAACCGCCCACGGCAAGCTCTGCGCAATGGAGATGGTCAGGAGGAAGGGTTTCAAGGAAATCTACCACATGCTCCGGCAGGATATCCCAGGCAGTTTCAACGGGCTTGCCCTTGGCTAGACTTACTATGGTATTACAACAGGCAATGGTGTTCATGCACCCTTGAACATCAAAGGAAATCTGGGTTAAGATCCCTTTGTCCACCATGATGAAAAACTCCACTGAGTCCCCGCAGACTCCAGTTCTTGTCCCGTAACCATCAGGATTTTTGATATTTTCCCTGTTGCCTGATTCAAAAGCCATTTCAAGATAATGCAGGGAATGTTGATTCCAAAAACCAGTATCAGTATTATTCATTGCCTTTTTTCTCCTCTTGTCCGGAAACAACCTGGCAAATACCGCGCAGGGTTCCCACGAATAAATACCAGAAAAATCCCATGGAATTCAACAAAATAATATCTTTTTCTTTGTTGACCAATTCAATAGGTGTGATAAAAAAGCAATGCATGTACTGAAATCATAGTTATTAATTGGAGAAAATTTTGGATCAATTTGATATTGCTCTGATTGGTGGGGGTATAGTCGGAGTTTCCACGGCACTTGCTCTAAAAACCAGGTATCCAGATGCCAGGATTGTTTTAATTGAAAAAGAAACTTGTTTTGCCGTCCACCAGACAGGACATAATTCCGGGGTTATCCATGCCGGGGTCTATTATACGCCAGGAAGCCTGAAGGCTGATTTTTGCAAAAAAGGTTCAAAAGCCACCCTGGAATTTTGCAAAACCCATAACATCCCTTTCCAGCAATGCGGCAAGCTCCTGGTTGCAACCAACTCCCTTGAACTGGAACGGATGGAGGCCCTTGAAAAAAGATGCGCCCAAAACAAAATACACACCCTTTGTATTGATCAAAAACAATTAAACAAGATAGAACCCCATATCTTTGGTCTGGGCGCCTTGCAGGTTCCTTCCACCGGCATTACCGATTTCATGCAGATCACGTCTAAAATGGCAGACCTGTTCAAGTCTGCAGGCGGTGTGATAAAAACCGGCCATGCAGTGACCCGGATACAAGAAAGCATAGATAAGATAACTCTCCACACAGACAACCGGAAGATATTCAGCAGATATCTTATTGCCTGTGGCGGACTCATGGCAGACCGGCTGGCCAGGATGATGAATATTGATATTGATTTTATGATCATCCCGTTCCGGGGGGAATATTATCGCATTCCAGACCAGTTATCCAAAATTGTTTCCCATCTCATCTATCCCATTCCCGATCCTGACCTGCCATTCTTAGGAGTTCATTTAACCCCCATGGTTGAAGGATGCATCACCGTTGGCCCCAATGCGGTCATGGGCTTTAAACGGGAAGGGTATGGAAAACTTAATTTTAATTTTTCTGATTTCTGGCAGATGCTTGCCTTTTCGGGATTCTGGAAAGTGATCAAGGGCAACCTGGAATCTGGTATCAAAGAATGGATCGATTCAGCCCATAAACCAGGATATTTAAAACGAATCCACAAATATTGCCCTGGTATTGCCCTGACTGATCTTTTACCCTATCCTGCCGGTATCCGAGCCCAGGCCGTAAAAAAAGACGGCAGCCTGGTCCATGATTTTCTATTTGCTGAAACACCAAGGTCCCTGCATGTGTGTAATGCACCATCCCCTGCTGCCACATCAGCCATGCCCATTGGTGAACACCTTTGTGACAGGGCTGAGAAAAAATTTAATTTTTAGGGCCGCAGATAAAATACCGCCTGATTTCCATTGAATTGATCCAGATCAATCCAATCTCCAGGAAAGCTGATACAATACAAAGGAAATCCCATTCACCCTTACAAGGAGAAAATCCATGACAACAAAAAAAGAATTACTAAAAAACATACCTTTTTCCAAGGCTGTCAACATCAATGAACTGGTTGATTATGAAGAAGGGCGGGTTGTCAGCCGGACTTTTTCAAGCAAATCCCATGTTAATATCACTCTATTTGCCTTTGACAAAGGAGAAGAGATCTCTGCCCACACCTCTCCCGGAGATGCCATGATCCAGGTGCTGGACGGAGAGGCCCTGGTGAATATTGACGGAAAAGAGATAAAGGCTGCTGCTGGCCAGACAGTGGTTATGCCTGCCAATGTACCACATTCTGTTTTTGCCTATACCCGATTTAAGATGCTTTTAACAGTGGTTAAGCAGCCTGTGGGAATAGCAGGAGGCCTTTGAAGAAAAAGGGAAAAGCACAGAAAATTACATTGCAACCAATTATTTTTTAGACAGTTTTTTCCACCTATATCGGAATGTATGATGGTTCATATTCAATAGCTTGGCTGCCTGGCTCTCATTGTTCCTGGACTGTTTCATGGCCATGGACATGTATTGTCTCTCAACACCCGACAAAAGGTCAACGAGATGAACGCCTTCTTCAGGAAGGCTTTCCACTACTGATTTTATCATCTTCTCAGAAGCCTTGCTGGTGGTCTTCTGGGGAAACAATCCCATCTCCTCCACACTGAGGAGCTGATTTTTTGCCACAAGCACACCTCTTTCAATGATATTTTTCAGTTCACGTACATTCCCTGTAAACCTGTGGGATTCTAAAAGAGATCGGGCCTGGTCAGAAAATCCCTGTAGGTTTTTACCAAATTTTATATTGAATTCATGAAGAAAATGCTTGGCAAGGGGCATGATATCATCGGAACGTTCGTTTAAGGAAGGAATTTTTGCTTTTACCACACAAAGTCTGAAATAAAGATCTTTCCTGAATTTTTCCTGCTCCACAAGCAGTTCCAGGTTCTTATTGGTGGCTGAAACCACCCTGGTCTGGATTATATATTTTTTTGTACCCCCAAGTTTATAAAACTCGCCGCTTTCAAGAAAACGCAATAACTTGGCCTGACCGGCAGCACTCAAATCCGCCACCTCATCAAGAAACAGGGTTCCCTGGTCAGCTTCTTCAAGAAACCCTTTTTTCCCCTGCTTTTTGGCACCGGAAAAAGCACCGGCCTCGTATCCGAACAACTCTGATTCAATCAATTCCTCGGGAAAGGCTGAGCAGTTTACTGCCACAAAAGGTCCCTGGAAAACAGGGCTTCTGGCATGGATGGCCCTGGCAATCAATTCCTTTCCTGTTCCTGTCTCTCCCAGGATCATGATGGGAGTGTCAGGACTTTTGGAAACCAGGTTGATAAAATCCATTATATTTTCAATATTCTTGCTTTCCCCGATAAAACAAGGCTCATTTTCCTGGAGGAATTTTTCCTGGAGAATCTGGACTTCCTTGATCAGGGCAATGGAGGCAATGGCTTTCTTAATGGTCAGCTCCAGGATATCAGGATTGATGGGCTTGAGGATAAAATCAAAGGCACCTGTTTTCATGGACTTGATCACCATATTAATATCTTCGTAGGCTGAAATCATTATCACGGGAATATTGGAGGAGCAGGCTTTGATAATTTCCAGGGCCTGAATCCCGCTCATTACAGGCAGGCCTATATCCATGAGCACCACATCGGGCAATTTTTCTTCCATGGATTTTACAAAGGACTCTGCATCTTCATAAAGAAAAATCGTATATTCATCTCCCAGGGCAATGTCCATGGAATCCCTTATGGTTTCTTCATCATCAACAATGGCAATTGAATAGCGGATCATCGTATCCTCTTTTTATTTTCAAAGGGAATCTCAATGATAAATATAGCGCCCCCGGTCCTGGAAGGACTGAATTTCAGGGTACCTCCATGGTCAATGATTATTCTATGGGAGATACTCAGACCGATCCCTGAACTGTTCGCCTTTGTGGTATAAAAGGGATCAAATATCCTGGACTGCCGGGAAACTGGAATCCCAGGGCCTGTGTCCCTTACACTGATGACAATACAATCACCTTTTCTAAAGGTGGACAGCTCAATGCGTTTTTCTCCTGGAAACTCTTCCATGGCCTCGGAAGCATTGGTGATCAGATTCAATATCACCTGTTCTATGAGATGGGGTTCAGCATAACATTCAGGAATATCAGGATCAAAATCCTTGATCAATTGTATCCCGTTTTTTCGCAATGTTACAGCAGTCAATTTGGTGACATCATCTATATAATGGTTCAAATCAGTCATGACAAACTGGGGCTGGCCGGGTTTTGAAAAATCCATTACCCGCTGGATAATGGACTCAATCTTATTGGAGGCAAGTTCAATCTTATCAATGATGGAGACCACCCTGGTGATATCCCCCATGTGGTTGTATATTTTTTTTAAGGCCTTCAAATAGATATAAATGCCGGACAGGGGATTTCTTATTTCATGGGCAATACCGGCTGTTACCCTACCAAGGGAGGTCATTTTATCCTGAACCCTTAAAAAACCATGGACATCATTGGAATTGGCGATATCCAACCGGTAAAGGCATGCAGCAATATCATCAGCCATCTCTTTTATGAGAGTTTTTTCTGTTTCATCCATTGCCAGGTTCCTGGGAATGGACAGAACCATAAACCCATAATTAACACCCTCATGGGTCACTTGCACTGCAAGCCCACCCCGGTCAGAATAATCTTCAGCCAGGATACAATCATGGCATTCTTTCACCGGGTCCATGACGGCAAACACTTTATCCGAATTAAGGGTTTCTTGAATACAACGGGTAAACTCCTGTTTTTTTAAACCTTCCCTTATCATATCAAACTGAGAGTTAAAATCAGACTGGGATTCAAAACCTGAGTCAGCCACAAGCTCAATTTTTTGTTCAAAATCAAACAGGCCGATCCATGCGTTAAAATACCCACGTTTTTCCACCAGAATATCACAAATGCCTTTTATCAGTTTTTTCTTATCTTTTTCACTGACCAGGAGCCGGCCAACATCCCGGATTACGTTCAGGACAAGGTTCAGCCTCTCAATCTGTTCTATTCTGATATTTTTTCCCAAGCAAAATCCTGTTTGCAGAAATCTATATTTTAAATGCTGTCTTTGGAAGGCAGATGGTAAATTCAGTTCCCTGATCCACAACAGAATCCACCTGAATGCTCCCGTGATGGGCCTCCACAATGGTTTTCACAATGTTAAGCCCAAGCCCGGTTCCATTTATATACCTTGTCTTTTCATTTTTCACCCGAAAAAACCGGTTAAAAATATTCTCAAGGGCATCTTCTGGAATCCCGTAACCATTATCAGCAACATGGAGCATTGTGCAATCATAATTTTCATCTGCCCACACATCAATCTTTCCTCCGTCTGGGGTGTAGCGGATGGCATTGGAAATCAGGTTGGACAAGACCTCTTCCATATTGGTCCGGTTTCCCATGATAAAATGCTCCTGGTCCCAGGATTTCTGAATCAAATTGATGGATTTTTCATCTGCCTGGTCCCTGTAAAAGCTTACCTGCTCTTTGATCATCTCTTCCAGGTTCAATTTTTCCCTTTCCTGATTAATCAGGCCGGATTCAATTTTGGAAATATCCAGAAGTTCCGAGGACAACTGGGTAAGGGACTTGATTTTGCCTGAAGCTCTTGTCAGTACCTCCCTTTGTTTATCAGTCAATTCTCCTGCCAGGCCATCCAGGACCACCTTCAGCTGCATGAGGATGGAATTTAAAGGACTCTTGATTTCATGGGCCACCATGGAAACAAAATCTGATTTAAGCTGGTCTTTATGTTTTTTATCCGTGATATCCTGGAAAACAGTCACCGTTCCAAGATTCCTGTCCAGCCTGTCCCTGAAAGGAAGACATCTCGCCCCTATCACCATATCCCCTTTGATATTATCCCCGGGGATAAAAATTTCCTCGGTAATCTCTGAAAACATATCTTTGGGCTGGGCAATGGCCTGATCAATCATTTCAAGAACCTGGGGCTCATCAATAACATCTGAAACTTGGTTTCCAATGACTGACTTTTTGTGGCAGCCCATCATCTTCAGGCAGGCTGGATTGGCAAGAGCTACCCTCTTCTGGTTGTCCGTTGTCAGAACTCCGTCCATTAAAGTATTGATCATCACCCTCATACGTGATTTTTCCGTTGTAATATCCTGGAGTGTCCGGATAAATTCAATGGCTTTGGAAATCACCAGTCTCAGTTCCTGGGGTGAAAAGGGTTTGGATAAAAAATCAAAGGCCCCTTTTTTCATGGTTTCAATGGAATGCTCCAAAGTAGCATACCCAGTAATAATAATTATCACGGTGTCAGGATGCCTGGACTTTACATCGGAAAGAACCTCCATGCCTGACATGCCTGGCATCATAAGGTCCAGAAGAACAATATCAAAATGCTTTTCATCAATCATCTTGATACCCTGTATCCCGTTTTCTGCAACCTCCACTTCACAGCCTTCCTGTGACAACAACCGCTGACAGGCTTTTTGTATACGGACTTCATCATCAACAACCAATACCCTTGGCCTGAAAAAAATATCTTTTACAACCTGCTTCAATGATGAGTCAGTAAGGGATTTTTCAGATTGTGTTTTATTTTCTTTTGATTCCAATATTTTTCCATTCATTCTGCCCTGTTAAGGCGTTTTTTTTCATTTATAACATCTCTTGGGAATCAGGTCCGCCGCATAGGGGCATCCCTTGTTCCTGGGGAATATACAAGGGAAATTCCAAAACAAAAATAGTTCCCTTGGCTCCGGTTTTTTTTACACTGATTCTGGCTCCGTGTTCTTCTATAATCCCATAGACTATACTAAGACCTAAACCTGTACTTTTCCCCACCTCTTTTGTGGTAAAAAATGGATCAAAAATCTTAGAAAGATTCTCCCTGGGAATACCTTCCCCTGTGTCTTTGATTTCCACATATACTTTTTTGATGAGTTTGTTTCTATAGGTACTAATACTTATAATGCCGTTACCGTTCATGGCATCGGCCGCATTAATAACCAGGTTTATTATCACCTGGTTGAGTTTATTTGTATCTGCATTGATCAGCATCATCTCATCTGCCAGGAATCGGCGAATATGGATGTTTCTGAATTTTTTCTGATCCCGGATCAATTTCAGGCTCCTATCAACGATTTCATTGATATGGATAATATTTTTTTTGGAATCCGTACTTCTACTGTATACCAGAAGGCTTTTAACAATATTCTTACAACGCTCAGCATCTTCAACAATATAACCTAAATCCTCTTTTGCGTTTTCATCCAGATCATCCCTTTCAAGCAAAAGACTGGCATAAAATAATACTCCTGTGAGGGGGTTGTTTATTTCATGGGCAACACCTGCTGCCAACTGGCCCAAAGAAGCCATTTTTTCAGATTGTGCCAGCTGTTTCTGGGTAAATTTAAGTTCTTTTTCCACCTTGATCTTGTCTTCCAGATTATTATAAATGGCCATGGTAGCAGATTCATTGCCGTTTTCATCATATATAATGGCTGCGGACATTTCCACCCTGATTTTTTCACCCTTGGCATTGACTATGGTGGTCCTTGGGATGATCAATTTTCCTTTTCCACCGATTTTCTCATCCCTGAGCATTTTCATGATTTCCTTGGCTTTGCCCGGAGGATAGAGTTGTTCAGTGTGTTTTATCTTTCCCTCTTCCCCGTTAAAATCCCCAAACAATTCCTTTGCCACGGAATTCATCAATTCAATTTTGCCCTGGCGATCAGCAGCCACAATGGCAGAGGCAGACGAATAAATCACACGGGTAATAAACTCTTTGGCTCCAATAAGCTGGTTTTCAAGGGATTTAATCCGTGTAATATCCCTTATGCTGGCAATAACATAAACAACATTCCCTTCATCATCAAAAATAGGGGAAAAAACCCGGTCTTCCCATTTGTATTGGTGTTTAACCGTGTAAGAATAACTGGTTTTAGTTTTTACCACCTTTGAAATGGGGCAGTCCTCTGAATCACAGGGAGTATCTTTGAATAACAGGTATCTAAAACACTTTTTCCCCACAACCTCTTTTCGGGAAAGGTTAAAGGTGTCATAAAATTTTTTATTGGCCCCCATAACATTTTTAGTCGAAGAAATCACAACACTGGGATAGGACAGGGAATCAAAAATACGGGCCCGCCAAAAAAGTTCTTCAGTACTGAATCCCAGATCATTACTCATGGTGTATCAAACCCTTCAGCCAATGCAGATATGGCCTTTTCTCCCCTGGATGCCGGAAGAACCATGCAGATGCTTGCCCCGGTACATCCTGCCAGGAGAATTGGAATGGATTCTGACTGAAAACAATTCATGGCTGTATTAAATATACCAAATCTGTCTCCAAAATGAGGTCCATGAAAACTAATCAGATCAGCTGATAGAAATCGGCAGATGTCCAGGCCTGTAACCCCTGTAAATTTCGATAAAAAAGATTGTCTTTCCTTTGATGTTAAAGCTGTTGTGAGACAAAACAGATGGCAGGCATTTTCATCCCCAGGGCTGGGCATTGCAGAGATAAAATGAAATTTTTTTCCGGCCTTTTCCAGGGAGCGGATGTGGGCACCACTGGTTTCAAGTTGATCCTGGGTGCAGGAAATTTCCATTAAATCCAGGCAGGGGTCCAGGCCTATTCCATAGGTTTTGATTTTCTGCTCAATATATGTGGCCCTGGTTTCATAATAGCGTTGTTTTACAAACTCACATGTCTGATCGTGGAAATCCTGCTGAAAGGGCGTATGGGTGGGGGGCAGGTCAAATTCTTTTTCAAACAGGTCCAGAACCCTTTTCTGGTCCGACATTTCAACGACAAAGGAAATCATTGCATTTGAGGAAACAAGGTGTTGGAACCTTATCTTGTTCCGTCCAAGGAGCTGAATTAAAAATCCAAAGGTGTTCAAACTGGAATGATGGGGATATACTGAAATAGAACAAACCCTGGAAAATTGTTCAGATCCAGGGGCTACAATTCCAGGGTGGTTTAAATATTTTTCAAAAAATTTTTTATCTGTTTTTTTATCTATACAACAAAAAGTAGATGTCCCTGAAACCCTTTTGTCAAGTCCAAGACAGGCTATATTAATCTTGTCTCCAGCAAAAGCCTGATAGATTGGTTCACTGTATCCACAATCCCCGGAAGGTGAATACTGCCGAACCTGTATCATTTCAGTACTCAGCCTGATACCATTAATTCGAATCAAAGCTTTGGTCATAGGAAGATATAAACGCACCCTTTTATAATAAATTAGCATCCAGATAAAAGTCTGGCGGGAAGGTTTTACATAACCCCCCGCCGATTCTTATCTGATTGGAATATACAGGGCAAATTAAACAAAAGATTTTACTTACAATGGTCGCCCACAATCTCCATTAATTCATCAAGATCAATGGGTTTTGGAACATAATCATCTGCAAGGGTTGTTTTCCCATCATGGTGTGTATAACTGGTTGTTTTAACTGATTCTGCCACCGCCGTAAGCAGAACAACTGCAATTTCTTTCAGGTTATCATTGTTTTTGATTTCTTCACAGACTTCCCACCCGTTTTTCCTGGGCATCATAACATCAAGGATAACCACAGATGGTTTTTCTTCTTTGATTTTTTCCATGGCTTCCACTCCGTCATAGGCTTTTTCAACCCTGTATCCTATTGCATCAAGTTTCATGGATACAGCTTCCACCAAATCAGGATCATCATCAACAACTAAAATGAGTTTTTTTTCGCTCATATTAAAATCTCCTTTTGTTTTTATCATTAAAGGGATATTTTTTTAATCTTTCTATATTTAAAATTGGGGTCTTGGATATAATCCAGCCTGTTCAACAATCTCGGGAACCCGTTCTTCCCATTCAATTGCCATGATATGAAAACCGTGAACACCCTTTGTCTCCTTGAGTCTTTCAATGGATTCCACAGCTATTTTAATACCCTCTTCCGGCTGCTGCTCCTTTGACACACCTGCCAATCTTTTAATAACTTCATCAGGAATATCCATACCCGGTACTTTATTTTTCATATACCGTGCCATGCCCACGGATTTCATGGGAGTGATGCCGGCAAGCACATGAACTTCCTTGTCCAGCTCCCGGTCTTCCACGCCTTTCATCCATAGCTCAAACTTGTCAAGATTAAAAATACACTGGGTCTGGACAAAGTCAACACCTGCTTTTGCTTTTTTAGCAAGACGCATAACCCGAAGTTCAAAGGGATCGGCAAAAGGGTTGGCAGCTGCACCGATATACATATTTGGCCTTCCTTTCATGTCTGCTCCGCCCTGGAACTTACCTTCATCCCGCATATCCTTAACTGTCTGGATAAGCTGAATTGAATCAATGTCATATACACTTTTTGCCATGGGATGATCACCAAACTTTGGATGATCCCCTGAAAGACAAAGCATGGTATCGATACCAAAGGCCGATGCCCCGATAATTTCACTCTGCATGGCCAGACGGTTTCTGTCCCTGGTTACCATCTGGATAATGGGATCAAGGCCCATCTGCTTGATAATCACACCGGCTGCCATGGAAGACATCCTTACCATGGCGGTCTGGTTGTCTGTTACATTAATGCCATCCACATGGTCTTTGATCATATTTGCTTTTGTTTTTACAATCTCAGGATCCACGCCCCTGGGAGGTCCCACCTCGGAGGTAACTGCCAAAGCTCCGGATGTCAATACTTTTTCCAGTCTGCTTTCCGTTTTCATAATGCCAAATCCTCTCTAATAATTTTTCTGGGTCCGGCACCACCGGCAGGTCTCCAGTCTCTTGCTTCAACCAGTTCTTCGTATCGCTCTTCCAGACCAAGTGCTTTCAGCCGTTCCCAGATCAATCTCCAGGCACAATCTGTGTCCGGCCCGATTTCGCACTGGCCATTGGAAGTACCTCCACAGGGTCCGTTTAAAAGGCTTTTAGAACATCTGGACACAGGACAGATCCCGGCAGTGATTCCCAGCATGCAGTCTCCGCAGCCCTGACATCTTTCCGCCCATACTCCCTGGCTCAGGGATGCTCCCATGAACTTGGTATTAACAGCCGGATAAACATGTTTGTTATTGTATCTTGCGGCAACGGTCTGAACCCCGCACCCGCAGGCCATGGAAAGGACGGCATCCGCATCATCAATGGCAGTAACAAGTTCTTCCACATATTCAGGATCGCATTGCCTCTCCAGTGTAATTTCCTTTATATCCAGGGTCTTTCCATGTTTCAGTCTGTCAAGTTTAAGAGCCGATGCCAGAAGCCCTACCTCTTTTCTTCCGCCGGCAGCACAAACGGTTACACATTCATTACAGCCGATGAGGAGAATTTTATCATAGGGCTCTATATATTTAATAATTTCCTGCATTGGTTTTTGTTCTGCTGTTATCATTTTTTATCTCCAAAGGGATTAATTGTTAAACCAGGGCCGGGATTTCTGTTTTTTTAACCTGCTTCACAGGATTTGGGCCCAGTTCTTTAATTTTTTCAGTAAATTCATGGGCCGTCCTGGCAAATTTCTCACCCATACCAGCCGACATATTGATCATCTCAACCCGTTCCTTTTCCCAGCCAATCTCTTCTAAAAACTTTTGCACCCTGGCCACACGGTTACTAGCTCTGGTATTTCCATTTTTGAAATGACAGTCGCCTTCAAGGCAGCCGGCCACATAGACACCGTCAGCACCTTTTTCAAGTGCTTTCATTATATGTATAGCATCCACCTTGCCTGTGCATGGCACCCGGATAATTTTTACGTTGGATGGATATGATATTCGTTTGCTTCCGGCCATGTCAGCAGCCGTGTAGGCACAATAGTGACAGCAGAATGCGACAATTTCCGGTTCAAAATTTTCCATTAGTTAACCCTCTCAAATAAACCATCTAATTTTGCTAGAATCTGATCATCCTCATAGGACAGCAGTTGAATTGCTTTTGCCGGGCAATCTGCAGCGCAGACACCGCAACCCTGGCATTTGTCAGGATCTATCTGTGAATACCCCTCAGCATTTATAAAAGGAATGTCAAAGGGACATACCCTCACGCAAACCAGGCAGGATGCACATTTATCCGTGTCCACCTTGGCAACGGCAGCACCCAGGTTGATTTCTTTTTTGCCCAAAAGGGCCTGGGCCCGTCCTGCAACTGCAAGGGCCTGGGTAATACTTTCCCGGATTGTCTTGGGGGAATGGACCGTGCCGGCAATGAAAAATCCCCGTAAGGCCATATCAACAGGCCTGAGTTTTACATGATCCTCCAGAAAATAATTATCCAGGGTCCTGGGCAGGTGAAACATTATTGCAAGGTCTTCCGTGGTTTCATCATCGGCAATAAGCCCCGTACTGAGGACCAGGCAATCGGTCTCAATATCAATGTTCTGTCCCAGTATAAAGTCATGGACACAGACTGACAACTTGCTGTCTATTTTTTTTACCTCGGGTTTTGTATCAAGGGAATACCTGATGAATTTGACACCCAGGTTCCTTGCTTCCCTATAGTAATCTTCCTGAAATCCATAGGTCCTGATATCACGGTATATGACAAAAATCTGGGCCTGTGGATTGATTTGTTTGATACGCAAAGCATTTTTCATGGCAGCCTGGCAGCAGATCCTGGAACAATTGGGATTATTTTCATCCCTGGAACCTACACATTGAATCATGACTATCTGGTCCATTGATGAAATTTTTTCTTGATCATCTTCCAGCAGGGAATCCATTTCCAGCTGGGTAATGACATTCTCCATACTTCCAAGGCCGTATTCATTGGGCCGGTTGGCAAGGGCACCAGTGGCCAGAATTGTCACCCCATGATCAATCTGCATATAATTCATGCGAAGCCCGGTCTGAATACCGGTTTTAAAAAGACCGGGCACGCCGCTGTGATCAACGACAATAGAGCTTACCATGACTTGAATATTTTCATGGGCATTTACTTGTTCCACAAGGTCTGTCACAAAAAGATCTACATTTTCTCCCTCAATGGTTTTTCTGACAGAACGGGCAAGTCCTCCAAGGGCAGGTCCCCGTTCAATAATATATACACGCACTCCCTGGTCTGCCAGTTTCAGGGCAGATGTCATTCCAGTAATGCCACCGCCCACAACCAGTGCATTCTGACTCATGGGAAGAGTATTGTCCAGGAGAGGACGATTTTTGCGAACTCCGCTGATACCTATCTGAAGAAGTTTAAAGGCTTTTTCCAGGGCCTCTTTGGGTTGTCCCATATGTGGCCAGGTATTTTGATCTCTCAGGTTAACAATTTCCACCAGATACCGGTTGAGGCCAACCCTTCTTAACAGATCCTGAAATTTAGTTTCATGGGTTCTTGGAGAACATCCGCCGATTACCACCCGGTTAATCCCATGCTCCAGAATCAGGGCTTCTATCTCAGCCATGGATTCGGTTGAACAGCCATAGCCAACTCCTCTGGCAACAGCCACATCCGGATTTACCTTCACATATTCAATGAGAGTTTCAACATCCACGACACCACCGATATCAAATCCGCAGTCGCAGACAAAAACACCTATTTTCAACTCTTCGTCCGATACATTCCGCTCCAGGGGAAATAAATCTTCCACCTGGTTTTCCTTTAGAATGGATGGAAGGTCTGAAGCAGCCATGGATGCAGCAGCACTGGCCTGTACCATGGTCTCAGGGATATCTTTGGGGCTTTCATAAACACCGCAGACATAGACCCCGGGCCTTGATGTTTTTACTGAATTGAAATGATCGGTCAGGGCAAAATTATGTTGATTAAGCTCAATGCCCAGTTTTCCGGCCAGATCAATGCTGGTATCCCCTACCCTGAAACCCGTAGAAAGAACCACCATGTCAAATTCCTCGGTCTCATGGGTTGGATTTTCCTCCAGAGCATAGGTAATGGAAAGATCATTGGTCTTTGGATTTTCAATAATAGAATGGGGCCGGTTTCGTATCATTCTGATATTGTATTCGTTTTTAGCCCGGTTGAAATATTGTTCATAATCCTTACCATAGGTTCGCATGTCCATATAAAAAATTGTTGTTTCTATATCTTCGGCAAAACGTTCCTTTGTGACAATGGCTTCTTTCAGGGCATACATGCAGCATACTCCTGAACAATAGGAAACATCAGCCTTATTAATACCCCTGGAACCTACACATTGAATCCAGGCAATTTTTTTGGGCCTTTTTCTATCTGAGACTCTTACAAGGTCTCCCTGGAAAGGCCCGGAAGCTGACATGATTCTTTCATATTCAAGTCCTGTAACCACATTCTGGTATTTACCACCGCCATAATTATCCAGTACTGATGGATCAAATAGTTCTGCCCCAATGCTCAGGACAACAGATCCGATTTTAATACTGGTTTCTGTTGATTTATCCTCGGCAAGAATGGCATTGGCCTTGCAGACCTTTTGGATTTCACTGATATCCTTGACTTTTTCCATATCAATGGCAAAGGCATAGGGAGTCTCCTGGGGATATCGCATGCAGGTAGGGGCCCTGGGGTCAAGTCCAGGTGTAAATTTTACTGCCTTGGGAAATTTTTTTGCGCATTCTCCGCAGCCAGTACATTTATCAATGTCTATAAACCTTGGTTCAGTCACAAGGGTTGCAGTAAAATCCCCTGCCTCGCCAATAAGATTTTCCAACCGTGTCATGGGTTTTATTTCCAGATGCTGCTCCCGGGCACTGGCCGACAAGAAAGGAGAAACAGTACACAAATCACAATTATTGGTGGGAAATGTGCGGTCCAGCTGGGTCATTAATCCGCCTATGGTATAGGATTTATCAATCAACAGAACATCACGCCTGGATTCTGCAAGATCCAAAGCTGCCCTGATCCCGCCTACTCCACCGCCGATAACCAGCACCCTGTTAGTGCTGGATTGCTTAGCGTCTGATTTATTAAACTTTTGCATGTATAACCTATATTTATTTATGGGTATCCGCTACCTGCATAGAGTGGTGTAGCAGGTAAACAGATAATGGTTTAATTTTTTTTTCTTAAAGACCTGCACTGTCCAGGATAACCGGCAAACGGTCCTCCCAGCCCAGGGCTGAAATCTTTATTCCCTGTGAAACTTCCTTGATGGTACGGATCATCTCGCCTGCAATATTTATACACTCAACCTCTCGGTTTTTTGATTTTCGAATACGGCGGATTACATCCTCAGAAAGTCGAGAATTTGGGTCATTGATAGAAATGTATCGGGCCATGCCCACGTTTTTCAAAAGAAAAACAGAGGCAATCACAGGAACATTCAAAGATTTGAAAGCTTCTATCATAAGGGTATAAAAGTCAGTATCAAATACCGCTGGTAGCATGATATACTTAGCTCCGGCATCCACTTTTCCCCGGGCAGATTCAACTTCCTTTTTTAACTGGGCATCATCAGCAATTGGGGGAATGGCACACCCTGCAATTAATTCGGGATTTCCCTTGAGCTCAAATCCTGCAAGATCCTGGCCCTGGGTCAGGGACTGAATCATTTCCAGCAGACCGATCTCATCCAGATCATCCACCAGGGTTGCGTCCTGGTGATCACCATTGATCATATCTTCTCCCTGAACAACCAGGAGATTATGGATTCCCAGGACATGGGCAGCCAGAAGATCGCCCTGCAATGCCATTCTGTTACGATCACGTCCATATACATGAATCAGGGGGTCTATCCCCTGTTGACGTAAAAGGGCTCCTCCAGCCAAGGCACTCATGTGCATGACACCATTATCCATATCTGGAATTACAATACCGTCAACTCTGGATTTCAAATATCTTACATTGGTGATCAATTCAGATATATCGACTCCCTTAGGGGTATGCATTTCTGCCAGTACGGCAAACCCTCCTGAAGATAGCTTCGCTTGAAAACTCATATAGTATCCCTTTTTAGTTTAATGCTGTTCTGTTTTAAAAAAAATATAAATCCCTGATATAAAGAGTAAAATATCCAGCAGATTATTACAATCCCCATGTTACACTCCTAACCAAACAAAACACGAAAAGCATATAACAGAATTTATTTCAATTGTAAACGGAATACTTATTCACCTATAAAAACAACAATTTATTCAATTGAAAAAATTAAAGCGATAAAACTTAAAAAACCTTCATACAATACTCAATCTTCCAGTATATCGGGTATTTACCTTAAAATCTCTTTCTTCAGTATCCAATTTTATGGAACCCCAGGTCATTACCGGTTTAGGCGATGGAACCACATCTTTCTGGATTTCAAGCTTTGGCAGCACCCTGCCAAGCCAATAACTGGCCCCTAAAAAAACAACCACTCCGACCAGGTTCATCCATGGCATATACGGACTTTCACTTCCTGCGATTAATAATCCTGCAATCCAGATCAAAGCTGTCATACCCGCCATTGCTTTTTCATATATTTTTTTTCTCGTAAGTTGCATTTTGTCTCCTTTTTTGTTTCAAATTTTCATCTTTTGTTGAAATAAATAAACAGCATAATCAAAAAAAACTACCTGTATTCCCTGCAGCTCCAGATCACTTTTCCCAGTATCCTGACCTTTGACAGGAGATCCTCTTCCAGATAAATCGGTTGAAAATCCTTATTATCGCTGCACAGAACAAGCTTGTCAGGATGTTTTTCCAGACGTTTCACCAATATGGTATCCTCCACACCCACTGCATATATAGCACCTGCCAGAATATTTTTCTGGGACTGGTCGATAAGAACAGTATCCCCTTCGTGTATAACCGGCTCCATACTGTGACCAAACACTTCCATGGCAACCATACTGGCAGCAGATCCCTTTCTGGCAAGCCAGGAAGATTGAAAGGACAAATATTCAGATACATCCTGTTCACACTCAAAGGACCCGGTTCCTGCAGACAATCGGGCAGCCACCTTGGGTAT
>JAOZST010000298.1:0-2833 GCA_029939535.1 Desulfobacteraceae bacterium
GGGATAAATTGCCGGCCCATCTTCAAAAACTTTTAATCCAGACCCATGAACAGGCGGAACATTACGCTGTTGACCGCGGGCAGGCCCATGTTGAAAAAGAATTTTCAGCCTTTAAAAAACAGGGGATAAAGTTTATTGATCTGTCTGTAGAGGATGCTGCAAGGTTTGAAAAAACCGCCTATGATGAATTATGGAAAATTGTTATTAAAAAAGCCCCTGAAAATGGACCAATTCTAAAAAATATGGTTTCAAAATAATCAAAATGAACGACCGCAAATGATAAACTTTTCGGTCCTAACCAGGTAAGAGAAAGGGAGGAATCCTTTTGGATAAACTTTTTGATAAATTGCTGAATTCCATGGCATTCATTGCAGGATTCCTTCTTCTTTTTGTCACGTTTTCCATTGGTTACACTATTTTTTCAAGAATGGCAGGGTTCTATTCCCCTGTTTGGATTGTTCAATTCAACGAATATGCACTGTTGTGGATTACCTTTCTTGGAACCGCATGGGCATTGGCAAGAAACAAACATGTATCCATTGATCTTTTAACCAGTCGATTTTCACAAAAAAATCAAAACTATTTTAAACTATTCCATGGGGTATTGGGAACGGTGATATGCCTGGTTCTTTTCTGGTATGGATACGGGGTAACCATGGGACAGTTTAAAAGGGGTATCATTGATGTACAGGCAGTTGATGTTCCAAAATATCTGATCCTTATCATCATACCTTTAGGGTTTGGTTTTCTTGTCGTACAGTTCTTGCGAATATTTTTTATAGCCTTGAAACAAGTATTCCGTAAATAGGCATAGCCAATAAATAAAACCGGGATTTAAATCAATATGGAATGGTATTTTGTTTTAATTTTTTTTATTTTTGGCCTTATTTTCCTTTTGCTTCTAGGATTTCCCATTGCTTTTTCATTCTTGGCCATGGATCTTCTGGGTATTATTATATTTATGGGTACCGGAGGCTTAAAACAGATCACACTTCAGATTTTTTCCTCTCTGTCTACATTTACGCTGGCACCTATTCCCATGTTTATTTTAATGGGGGAGATCATGTTCCAGTCAAAACTTGCAAACAATACCATTGATGTCATTGATAAATGGCTGGGCCGTCTGCCTGGGCGATTAAGTCTTCTTGCAGCAGCAGGGGGAACAATTTTTTCAGCCTTAAGCGGATCAAGCATTGCCAATACAGCCATGCTGGGGACAGCTCTTTTACCTGAAATGAAACAACGGGGATATAAGACCTCCATGGCTGTTGGCCCGATCATTGGTGTGGGGGGGCTTGCCATGCTGATTCCTCCTTCTTCGCTGGTGGTTGTCCTGGCAAGCATTGCACATATTTCTGTGGGAAAACTCCTTGTGGGTGGTGCCATTCCAGGGCTTTTGATGGGGGGGCTTTATACCACTTATATTATTGTCCTCTGCTGGTTAAACCCAAAACTTGCACCCCGATATGATGTCTCCAAAGTCAGCTTGAAAGAAAAAATACTTGGAACCATCAAATATGCATTTCCTCTTGTGTTTATCATTTTCATGGTTTTGGGACTGATGCTTTTAGGGCTGGCCACTCCGACGGAGGCCGCAGCTTCCGGTGTCATTGCAACGTTATTGGTCACATTTATTTATGGTCGTTTAAACTGGAAGATGTTGAAAAATTCCTTAACCGGGACCCTGGAAATCACCATTATGGTGTTTATGATTATCGCAGCGTCTAAAACCTTCAGCAGCATCCTTGCCTATACAGGAGCAACCCAAGGGCTTCTCAATGTTATCAAAGGGCTTACAGTTCATCCGCTTCTTATCCTCATGGGCATGCAGGCATCTGTTTTTATCCTGGGTATGTTCATGGAGACCATTTCAATAATGATGATCAGCCTTCCCATCTTCATGCCCATTGTTCATATGCTTGGATTTGATCCCATCTGGTTTGGTATTATTATGCTGATAAATTTTGAGATGGGTATGACAACCCCACCCTTTGGAATGATGCTTTTTGTCATGAAGGGTGTGGCAAGTGACGACATAAGTATAAAAGATATTTGCTATGCAGCCCTTCCTTTCATTGGATGTGATATGGTGGCCATGGCCATGATTATCATCTGGCCTTCTCTGGCTCTATGGCTGCCGGGCTTGATGGGATAGCTGTCCAGTCTCATACTGCATAAACAGTTCCGCCTCAGGCCCGACCGTGCTGATGTTATTGTGCCTGCATCAGAAATCTATCTTAAGATCATGAAATGGTCAGACTGTCGGAACATCCACGTGCCAATGCTCGGCCTTTCAGATGGAATGATCCGGGTGCTTCATGAACGCAGAATCGGCATTATCCTGGAAAAATCAGAGAAAGAGAGCTGAGCCGGCAAAATGCAAACCGTTTTTCGGGGATGTCCTCCAGTGATGTCTACTTTACAGGCGGCATTTTTTTTATTGATCTTGCCTGTTATGTGCTGATATTGTAAGTAACAGCAATTCCGTAAAGATATTATGGCCTATGGATTTCATTCGTTTTAAAGGAGAAAAAAGCAATGGCTAAAAAAGAAAAACGGTTGTGCGACTGGAAAAAAAAATATCTGTCCGAGAACCTTGAGCAATTATTCACCATCGTCAGGGAACCAAAATTTGTATGTGAAAAGTGTGGAAGGGTAGCCAATAAAAAAAAATGGTTGCACAAACCCGTGTTAATAAAATAGGCTTATTGCAACATGAAAACGATAATTCTTGTCAGACACGCCAAATCAAGCTGGAAAGATATCAACCTGGATGACTTTGACAGACCCCTGAACAAAAGAGGTAAAAAAGATGCGCCATTGATGGGGAAAA
>JAOZST010000299.1:0-2825 GCA_029939535.1 Desulfobacteraceae bacterium
CTTGGACTCGCTACATCACATTCTATTATTGAAAAACATAAAGGTTTTATTACTGCTGTATCTGAAAAATCAAAAGGGGCCACTTTTTTTATTTACCTGCCTGCTTTTTTGGCTGAAACAGATGAAAGCATTGAAAAGACAAATCAAACTACTGCAAGCCTTGAAGGTGAAATTGTCAAAGGGAAGGGCAGGGTTTTAGTAATGGATGATGAAGAATTAATAAGAGATTTTTTTTATGATATGTTAACCTTTCTTGGTTATGAGTCTGATTTTGCCGAAGATGGTGTTTCAGCATGTGAAAAATATAAAGAGGCGATGCTGAATAATGAAAAATTCAATGCTGTTGTTATGGATTTGACTATTCCAGGAGGAATGGGTGGGAAGGATGCAATTAAAGAGATTCTTAAAATTGACCCTGAAGCAAAAGTTATAGTCTCAAGCGGTTATTCTAATGACCCTGTCATGTCTGACTTTAAATCATATGGTTTTTCCGGCGTAGTAAGCAAACCTTTTAAAATTAATGAATTGAGCGCTATTTTACATAAAATAATGTAAATCCATATCAGGGCAATCGTATAGTCCACAACAACAAAAAAAAATATTGTGATCTGTGATCGGTACAGTGCCTATAAATCCCCGGCAAGATGCGTCATTTAAAAAACAGCATGGGAAAATTTTAAGTTGAAAACAGAATTGGGTCACTCGTTTTTGTTCTTGACATATAATGGGCTATATGTTTTATTTTTAATAAATGATTTGTGCAGATTTGAAACAGGAGAATTGATTTGAAATATAAATATTTGAAAATTGAACGTGATAAACAGATTGCAATGGTAATTTTTAACCGCCCTGAAAAATTTAATACTTTGAGTATTGATTTAATGTCGGAAATTATCATTGCTGCTCAGGAATTTAACAATGATGAACAGACCCGTGTTGTAATTTTTACAGGAGCCGGAAAAAATTTTTCCTGGGGTGTTGACCTGACTGATCCTGAATTAATGAATGGTATGAGTTCCGGAACCAGGCTCCGGAAAAGCCGATTTTTAAAACAGGGGCCAAGACTGATAAGAGAAATTTTTGAAATGAGTCAGATAACAATTGCGGCAGTTAATGGTATTGCCATTGGCGGCGGGGCATGTATTGCTGCGGCATGTGATTTCAGGATTGGTGCTGATAATTGTAAAATAGGTTATCCTGAAATTAATCTCGGGATGAATTTAAGCTGGAAAGCTCTTCCCATGTGTGTCAATCTCATAGGTCCTGCCCGGGCAAAACAGATGGTTATTCTTGGTAAAAAAGAAGATGCACCTACATTGCTTGACTGGGGATTTATAGACAAGATAGTTCCTTCCGGAAATCTTATTCAGGCCGCAAACAAAATGGCACTTGAATATGCTGCAAAAGCTCCTCTTGCAGCCCAGATGATAAAACAAAGTGTTAATGCAATTTCCTCTGCCATGGATCAGGCAATTATGCATATGGACGCAGATCAATACCAGTTTACAACTGACAGCAATGATTTCAAAGAAGGTGTCCAGGCATTCTTTGATAAAAGAACACCTGAATTCAAAGGGGATTAAAAATCCATGCAAGGGGGGGGGATGCGACTGATTGAGAAAATATTAAAAAAAATAAATACCACCTGCGCAATAATAGCAGAGATACTGGTAATTCTGATCGTTTTACTGGTGGTGGCTGAAATTATTGGACGTTTTATATTTGGTCATCCCATCCCGGGCCAGGTTGAAATTGCAACTCTCTCTCTGGTCGTGATTGTTTATCTCGGAGTGGCTTACACTCAGATGCTGGACGGACATATTCGAGTAGATGTACTCATCTCCAGAGTTAAAGGCGTAAAACGGGAATTCCTTGAAGCCTTTGTACTTGTTATAGGTCTTTTTTCAACATTAATGATGGTCTGGGCAACAGGTAAACGAGCCATAGAATCAACAATAACCCATGAATTTGTTACTGGTGTTGTCAATTTTCCTATCTGGCCGGGTCGTTGTTCTGTGACGTTTGGATTCATGCTGTTATCATTAACACTCATCATACAGATTATACGCCGTTTACTGAATGGATTTAATTTAATTAATCAAGGAGAGAATAACTGATATGGGTGATATAGCTATTGGATTTACCGGTTTTGGTTTACTCCTGTGTATTATTGCCCTTGGTGTTCCCATTGCATATGCAGGATCATTCGTCGGCATTGTTGGATTACTGGTGGTTGGCGGCAGTGGTATCACCTTTCATTATTTGTCATCAATACCCTACAGTGAAGTAGCCCATTATACCTATACAGTCATACCTTTATACATATTAATGGGAGAACTTGCATTTCTCGGCGGATTTGCAGAAGGAGCATACAAGACTGGTCAAAAATGGTTTGGTACTCTTCCGGGGGGACTAGGTATTGCCACAATAGTTGGCGGCGCAGGATTTGGTGCAGTATCAGGTGCCAGTGTAGCTTCTTCAGCTGTTTTAGCAAAGATATGTATTCCGGAAATGAGAAAGCAGGGATATAGTAAATCCCTTTCCGCAGGATCTGTTGCAGCAAGTGCCAATCTATCTTCCATGATTCCGCCAAGCGGTTTAATGATTGTATTTTCAATTTTTACAGAACAATCTCTTGGCAAACTTTTTCTTGCCGGCATCCTGCCCGGTATTCTTATAGTCGGCTTGTTTTCCATTATTGTTTTTTTCAAGGTATCAAAAAATCAGCGGGATATCCAGTCAGGGCAAAAGGTAACCTGGCTGGAACGTTTTGCCTCTTTACGCCACTGCTGGGGTATTGCTCTGATTGCTTTTGTTGTGCTGGG
>JAOZST010000300.1:0-2817 GCA_029939535.1 Desulfobacteraceae bacterium
ATATACCAGAGAAGTGCAGCCAGGATTTTGAGGGTACGAAAAGTTGTTATCATTTATGTTAGCACTTTACTTGTTTATCTGCACTTGATCTTTCAATCAGCACACCGTCGCAGTCAAACACCATTGCCGATAATTTCTGCTTTTCCAATCTCCGACTTCTTTTTCATACAGGCTCCATCAGATTTATTAAACTATATAATCCCGGTGCTGACCGGCACCCCGTTTTTTTATGGTGTCAATTTTAATAAAGAGATTGTTGCCTTCTCAATTTCTGTTTTATCCATTAGATGCATTCGATATTTACCCGACATATACATCTGAGCCTGGTCATCAAAATGAGGATCAAAAAAGTATCCGCTCTGGCCTGTTGGATTAATCCCAAGCGAATGATCCGGGTCTGCAAAGTCAATAATTCGTCTGGTGGAGGGCCCAATGATCACTTTAAACGGAGGGGGAGATATTCGGAACCCCTGATAATTCGGGACATCCCTTGAGCCTTCACTTTTAAAAGGTCCGATATTGAACAGTTTGTCCAAAGGTTTTTTCCTGCCCAGGGCATGGACATATTCAACGGTATGAAAATCCTTCCATAGCCATTGTTCAGGATCATTGCCTGCAAATTGTTTTAGAGTATCAATTGTCTGAAACCAGGCCGAAGATAGAATATCCTTTTGAGATTCATTTTTTGATGTGGTTTTATCATCCCACCAGGGAGAATGTTCAAGATCCATGATTTTAAGAGTTGCTTTATCAGGAAGGCGTGTCCGTAAAAATGCCTTGAAAAGGTCCTCTCCCAGCTCATCTTTAAACAGACTTTTTGCAAGGTAATAATGAAGCGTATAAAAAATAGCCGCTCCCTTAGTATTCAGGTGGTGAAAACCATCCCATTTTTCAAATATTTCAAATGCTTTTTTTGAGATCTCATTATTTTGAATGGCTGGAATCCTTTTTAACACGTCAACCTCTTTTTCTTTGATTCTCTTATAGAATGCTGACTCAGTATCAAGCTGAATAGCTTTCATGTCTTTTAATGACCAATTTTTCTTTTTTTGTCCGAGAAGCGTTTCAATGCGTTGAGCACGGTTTTCAATATTATAATATCCAGGTACGATTCCATTGCCAAAATCCTGGGGCTGGTGATTGGCTGACACAATAATACCCGATTCAGGATTGATAAACTGCGGATTTGACTCAAAGGGCCAGGTCCCAGAATAGTCATTGGAAGGATCTGATCCGTCCTGGATAAAATTGGAGTCAATATGATCAGGCCTTTTGGGTAGTTTTGCTACAGCCCACCATCCAATATTACCGCTGGTATCGCCCATTACAAAATTCAACCCGGGCGCATGGATTTTTTTAAGGGCCTCCGGAGCCTGGAAAACAGAATCGATATGGGACAGTTCATATAATCCGTTAAGCATGTCATTGCTAAGATCATGGAAGCCCCAGGAAACGGCAACCGGTTTTTTCTCCTTGTTCAACGGATCAAGGATATCATTGATAATAGGTCCGTGTTTAGACATTCTGATATTTAAAACCAGATCTTTTTCATTTTTCACCTTGATAATTTCATGTTCAATTTTAAGGTCAGCCCATTTACCATTTGACCAAACCTGGTCCGGGTTATCCGGATTTGGTTTTTCAACAAACATATCCAGGTCATCGTTTTGAAACATGGTCAGGGTCCAGGCAACCTTCTGGTTAAATCCAAGAAGGGCCATTGGGACTCCCGAAAGAAAATGGCCGTAAAAGTTCAAATCCGGTGTGATAATGTGAGCTTCATACCAGACCGAAGGGCAGGAATGGGCAATGTGGGGGTCTCCTGAAAGGATGGGTTTGCCTGACACTGTTTTATTCCCCTGTACTGCCCAGGCATTACTGCCCTCAAAAAATCCAACCGGCGAATGAATGGTCTCTATGTCTGCAACCAGGCCTGCCATCCGGGCCAGGGATTTGTGCGTGTCTGTTAAAAGCTTCAAAGGCGGAACAGCTAAAGGTTGGTAATCCAGATCATTTAAATAGGCCTGTCCAAGCTCATCGCGGATAAATGTGAGGACAGGATCAGTCTTGAATCCCGCAGCAAAACTGTAGGCCATATAGCCTGCAACACTGATAATGTCGGATAGCACATACTCTTTTTTTGTTATTTTTAAAATGTCAAACTCAATGGGTGCAGGCCTGGTATGAATATAATGATTTATACCATCAAGATAGGCCTGGCTGATTTTAAATGCCGGAGTAGTTTTGTCGACTTTTTGTATATATTCTTGTCCAAACTGCTTTAATCTCAGGGTTCTGAAAAGAGAATCAGTGGATTTCAATTTAGGACCCAGTATTTCAGAAAGTTTTCCTTTTGCAAGACGGCGAAGCAATTCCATATGAAAGAGTCTCTCTTGTGCATGAATATATCCCAGGGCATAGTAAGCATCAGTTTCATTTTCAGCATAAATATGGGGGATAGCAAAGGTATCAAAACGGACATTAACCAAATCAGTTAGACCCGGAAGGGTTATATCACCTGACCGAACTGCCTTTTTGGAATAAAAATAATAGGTACAAAATCCAATGATGATCAAAATAACAATTAATAATCCCAGTCCCACTCTTTTAATAAATTTACCCACGATTTGCTCCTAAAGATAAAGAATTAATCACAGTGTTAATATTGACTCTAATAACAGAGATCTAACCTGATTATATTATAAAATTAATCCCGGTGCTGACCGGATAATCTTTGTATCGAAATTACGCTGATTGCCGCCAGCAATTACGGTTATCCAGTATTTAACTCTAAAGGATATTTTCAGAGTCAAACAT
>JAOZST010000301.1:0-2816 GCA_029939535.1 Desulfobacteraceae bacterium
GCAGCAGAGTAAAAAAAGATTGTTCTAAAGATTGTTCTATTGAAAACAGAATGCAGGATCACGAACCGCAATATACCAAAATTATTTTTTGCTTCCCCTTACTTAACATTTGCTATATCAAAATTGTCATTATGTCAATACAATAAATTTTTTTACCAAAGCAGCCCTATAATCATTTATTATACCAGATAAAGATGAGACCAAATATTTTCCTTTGGTCTCAATATTGAACATAAAAAAAACGAGAAATACTTTAGCCCATATATAAAAATTCATTAGAAAAGACAGGAAGAATTTCCCTGTCTTTTCTAATGAAAAAACTTAAATTACGAAACGGATTTTTTCCTGCCAATTCCGGCAATCCCCAGCAAACCAAATCCCAGAAGCAGCAGGGTCCCGGGTTCCGGGACCGCAGACACCAGAGCATAAGCATATTCCCAATCTTCACCATCAACATGAATTGGTGGATCTATAAATGAGACCCGGAATAAATTGGGATCAAGATTTGACGTCAAGGTAACATCGGGAGAAATCGCCTGACCTGCAGCAACAAAAAATTTTTCTCCATGCACTGGATTAAAACCATCTTCAAATTCCATGTATAACGAATCCATTGTGATTTGGCCAGTAGAGAAAATCCCTGCCCCGATATAATCAACACCTTGTAGTTCTAGAGCATCTAAAATTAAGTCGGTGGGAACATGAGCCAGATCGCCTGGTGGAGGTGGAACTGGCCTCGGTCTAATGCGGCCGAGGATATACCAGTCTATTGGGTTAGCAGCTGCAAAAACATTACCCTCCACAAAAAGTGAGGTATTGGCATTCATTGCCAGAGATGAAGTCAACGTAAAATCAGATGGAGATATGTAGTGGTATGGGTCTGTGAGAACTAAAGTAGAGAAATCTGTAATTCCTGGAATCCAAGTCGAAGCTCTTGCGTCCTCACGCAGCACCCCCAGCATCAAGATAACTAACAACGCCGTTCCCATTAAAAATTTACCAATGATCTTCATAATTTCTCCTTTTTTTAATTGATAGAAATATACATACGCTTTTAACCAAAAGAATTTACTGACATATTTCACTTTCTTGTTAGATTTATTATCGAGAAGTTTAACTATAAAAAAGAGTTGTCGCGTTTTGAAATTGAGAGATCAGGTTCATTTGGATTATTAAATATACTGCAAAATATATACCTGTTTAAATGGGTAATTTATCGCCTGGGCTATCAATATTTACAGGTATTTATGGTAATAAATTTCCTATAGAAAAAAAGTAACAATATTACAAATTATTATATAAATATGGAAAAAAACTACTCAATCAAAGGCAATAAATTAATTCTTGAAAAAGGCTGAAGAAAACTCCGGGTACAATCAGTTTATTCTACTTTCTCATGTTCAGCCACCCGAGCAAGGTCAATCTACTCCAGTATGCATCCCGTTGATCTCTCAAGCCGGTGTCATTCGATGACTGTTCAACCATAAAAGATGACTGTATTAAACGCACCATACCCTCATCCTACTTCAGCCTGGATATGTCAGCATTTACCAGTTTATCTTTGATGTTTTCCGGCTCAGGATTCCGCTCTACAAAACTGGTTGCCTGGATATCCCTCTAACGGTTCTTTGGGACCAGCAAAGGCATCAGCCTCTTATTGGGAATACCAACAAGTGCAAAAAACCTTTGACAATATTGCAGCACGAAAGAGACAAAAAAAACCAGGCTAACCATAAAGGCAGATAATCATTGCACCTGTTATCATGACAATACCCCCTGTAAGCCCTGTTCTCCGTGCTTTTTCCTTTAAAATCATAATGCCGGTGATCATGGTAAACAAAACAGCCAGACGTCGAACAGAAGATACATAGGCAACAGGACCCAGATCAATGGCCATATAATAGCTCAATACTGCAAATGTTGAGAATACTGCTGGTACAAGAGCTTTTTGTATTTTCCCAATGGAAAATAATTTTTTTTCTGCCTTCATGGCCAGGGGGAACAAAAACATGGCGATCAGACCAATTTCACAGGCCCCGAAATAAAGGGCGTTTGTCTGTTGTATCCCGATCTTGTGAAAACTGGAACTTACCCCCCAGATACAGGCTGTTGCCAGCATCATCAAAGAACTTTTATTCTGAACAATATTTTTTATGGGGGAGAAAATTCCATCCCGGTTTTCAATATTCAGGATATAGGACCCAGCCACCACCACCAACACCCCTGCCATTCCAGTAATGGAAAGATTCTCATTGACCAGCACCGGCGTGACAAACAATTGCACCACAGGAATAAAACAAAGCATGGGAATTGTCTTTGACAAATCTCCTTGTTTGATTGCTCCAAGGTAGAGCAAGGTGGCCATGGTGTCCATAACTGCAGCCAGCAGCAAAATTCTTAGAAAAGGCCAGGTAAAGGAATGGCTGTTCCGGGATAAAATCATGATCCCAAGCATCATGAAAAATGTGAAAAAATTTAAACTCCAGCTCAAATAGGCAGTAGACAGGCCTTTGCCTGCCTTTTTTAAGCTTAATTCCCTCAGGCTGAGGGCCACACTGGAAATAAGTGCCATTACAAACCAATTCATCATTCCCTGTCTTTATCACCTGGATTCTGGAATTAAAACCTTTACCTGAAATAAACCTTTAATTGACGAAGAACTCTGATTCTGGCAATATTGCTCACTCTGGTGTACAATCTGTTTTATAGTCCCAAAAACCCTTAAAAATAAACCAGGGCAAATTAAATAAAAGATTAAAACAATATGTTTAAAAAGAAAATCCCCTCATGGAAAAAAGATACCGTATCCCCGGAGC
>JAOZST010000130.1:0-10661 GCA_029939535.1 Desulfobacteraceae bacterium
CCGGTTTGAGTTGGATTTTTGTTCTGAATATTTTCCCTCTGGGTGAAAAATTCCGAACAATATTGAATTCCTGGAACTCAACCACCTCCACCTCATCCATATTTTCATGTTCTGCGCCGGAATTCAGGGCTTTTTCTTTTAACAGGGTATAGGCAGTTTCAATGAGATCATCTTTTGAATAGGTTTTGGAAATCGGTTCGGCAAAACCCTCTTCATGGGCTGCCACAATTCCCTGTTCTGTATCTGCATTCAGGGAAATTTCACATGTGGTCCTGGCAAGGGCAGCGCCAATGGCATTGGCCACAGAAGATTCTGGTACTGCAATGGTATCAATCTGGTAAAGTTCTTTTATCTTATCTGCAAAAAAGACTGCCGGACCGCCCAGCACTAAGATTTTTATGGGGCTGAGTTTATAGCCTTCAAGGAAATCATGGACAGTATACACAGGCTGGGAATTGATCACATCAACCATTTCAAAGGTTTTTTTCATTATATCTGAGCAGCATCTTTTAAAGACCTGGTCTGCTGCCTGGATGTCAGAGAGGCCAAGTTCCAGAGCAATTTTATGGATTCCTGCCAGGGCCTTTCCCCTGTCTCCTTCTTTCATCAGTTTTAATACCACCAGAGCATCTGTGGGAGTGGGAATAGAACCGCCAAAAGCCATGGCAGGTCCATGTCTGTCAGGGCCAATGGTCAGCTTTCCTTTGACTGTTCTCAGGGCACTGTCACCTCCAATACCCCTGGAGTCTGTTCTAAGGGATCTTATAAGGCTCTTATACTGGCCCCTCTGGATTCCAACAGGTTCCAGCAAAGGAGCTTTGTCAACCAAAAAGGCTATATCGGTTGTTGTTCCACCAATATCAAGCACAATAACATCTTCGTTTACAGGGGCATGGGGAATGGCCCCCATGATACTGGCAGCAGGACCCGATAAAACAGTTTGACCTGGAAAATCCATGGAGGATTCAAGGTTCATTGTACCGCCATCTGCTTTTAGAATCAGTATGGGAATAGTCAGACCCTTTTCCTCAAGGGATTTTTTGACAGCCTCAAAAAAAGATTTATGCAGGGAAAAAACCGCTGCGTTTAAATGGGTTGTGGCAATTCTGCGGGGGAAATTTAAATTTCCAGATACATGGTGGCCAAGAAAAATCTTTTTAAAATATTTATTCAGGATTCGCTTGATCAGGATCTCGTGGGAAGGGTTTCTTACGGAAAATTTTCCTACCACCCCCACATATTCCACCCCGGCTTTTTTCAGTTTCTGGGCAATATCTTTAATCTCCATTTCATTTACCTGGGCTTTTTCTCTGCCCCTGTGATTGATGGAGCCTGTTACCGGGTAATACTGGTCTCCTGTACGGAAAAATTCAGGATCAATGCCAGGGCCGGAGGAAACAATCATACCAACCGGTTCCATATTATGCTGGATAATGGCATTGGTTGTCAGGGTGGTTGAAATTACCACCCGTTTTATCCCATCTGGATCTATGTTATCCAGCAGCTTTGTGAATCCTGAAAGTACGCAGGAGAAAAGGTTGTCAGGGTCGGTGGATACTTTTACTTTTTTTTCAATGCCCCTGCTGCTGAGAAGAACAGCATCCGTATGGGTACCGCCCACATCTAATCCTATTATCATGGTCCATTCCTGTTCTTATTGCTTTCCCATTTATATTTCCTTTATCAAGACGATACCTGGATATCATGATAAAGCGGAGCTTGTCAGAAAAACCAAGTGTTGTCAATGAAGTTTTTCCCAAGTTTTTCAGAATGGCAGGGCATTTCAGACTTGAAATATTAATAGATTTAATTTACTTAGTAATGGTTTTTTTAGTTTTAATAATTGAATATTATCTTTGGATTCTTTAGGGGATTTTTTATGGGTGTTATTGAGTGGAAAAAAGAAAATCAAATTGCTGTGGTAGAAATGTGCAATGGAGCAAATAAACAAAATCGAGAATTTGCAGAACAAATGAATCTATGCTTTGATGAAATATTGGAAGACAAATCAATATTTTCCATGGTTCTTACATCCAGTGATGAAAAAAATTTTTCCCAGGGGATAGATGTGGAATGGCTGGGACAGAAGATGCAGGATAAGGATTTTGAAAGTATAAAGGCCTTTATGTATGGGATGAACAATATTTTTAAACGGATACTCTTAATGCCCATGCCTGTCATTGCCGCCATCAACGGGCATGCATTTGGAAACGGTGCCATGCTGGCCTGCACCTGTGACTTTAGATTTATGAAGAAAGACAAAGGTTTTTTTTGTTTTCCAGAGGTGGATATCAGTATCCCTTTTCTTCCTGGAATGATTGCCTTTGTCAGAAAATCCATTCCAGAATATCAGTTCAACGAGATGATTCTGTCGGGAAAACGCATGACAGCCCCTGATCTTGAGACTAACCACGTGATTGTGAAAGCCTGTGATAATCAGGAAACTCTTATGACAGAAGTCATGGCATTCGCAGGCACCTTCATGAAAAAAAGAGGTATTTTCAAGGAATTGAAAAAAAGGATGCACCAAGACATCGTCCATATAATTGAGACCAATGACCCTGTTCACATTGATGCCCTGGATTTATTTGTCGAGGAATAAACACCTGTCAGATAAAAACATGAAAATTTATTTGTTCAGCTTGGGGAATTTTCCCATGAGTTTGAGTTTGACAGGTTCAGGTACCATATCTGAAATATCCCCACCAAACTGGGCTGCTTCCTTTATGATGGAGGAACTGGTGAATATCCATCTTAACCCTGTCATTAAGAAGACTGACTGAACATCTTTGTGCAGTTTTCGATTCATCATTGCCATCTGAAATTCATTTTCAAAATCTGAGACTGCCCGCATGCCGCGAATGATGGCAGTTGCATTTTTTATTTTAGCATAATCCACCAACAGGCCGTCAAAGGTATCCACCTCCACAGGTTTAAGTCCGTTAAAGCTTTGTTTGATCATCTCAACTCGTTCCTGAGAGGAAAATAAAGCTTTTTTTGATGGATTGTGTAAAACCGCCACAATGACTTCATCAAATATTTCAAGGGCTCTTTCAATCACATCCACATGGCCATTGGTCAGGGGATCAAAAGAGCCCGGGTAAACCGCAATTTTTTTTTTACTCATTTTGTCAGCATCCTTTATTATTGCCGGTTTTTTAAAAAAGAAATTAATGTCTTTGAGTATTTTTTTTGACGGTAAATGTCAAGCCCGCTAAATTCATTGGTAAGGGATTCACTATGGGATTGTTCAACAATAATAATGCCTTTTGGAGCCAGTATATCTGCAATTTTTTTTTTATCCAGGATTTTTTCAACATATCCCCTGGCATAGGGAGGATCCAGGAAAATAAAATCAAAGGGTTCAGCCAGGAGAATTTCTGGCAATGGCTGCCCAATTATATCATGGTGAATCATACTGGCTTTTTCGGCCATTTTGCACAGGGCAATATTTTTTTGTATGGTTGTGCAGGAGTTATGGGCTGAGTCTATAAAAACAGAATGCTTTGCCCCCCTGCTCAAGGCTTCAAGTCCCAGGGCCCCGGTGCCTGCGAACAGATCCAGCACCCTGGAATCCCTTATGCCGGGTCCCAATATATTGAAAATAGCTTCCCTGACCCTGTCAGAAGTGGGTCGTATATCATAGCCCTGAATTTGAGCCAGTTTCTTCCCCCTGCAAATTCCACTGATAATTCTCATGGATACTTTTTATGTATAATCCTCATATTTAAATTTTGTGTATAATTCCAAATATAAATATAGTGTTTTAAGGTTTAGGCATCCTTTTCTTAATATAATGAACACTGGTTCCGATTTTTTTTGCAACGGCTTTTAGATCGCCCTTAGCCTGGTCAATTTTCCGGTTGATATACTCCTGTTCAAAGGTTTTTTTTGCCAGGTGCAGATTATCCAGACCGAACAGCCGCCGGCGTTCAATGGATTTGTCTGAAATGAATTCCGGGTTATAGGGCTGGGGAATATCATTCACACCAATTATTTCACCCTTTACCATGATGGAGAGACGCTCCACAAGGTTTTTCAACTCCCTGACATTCCCATGCCAATGGTATTGGTCCAGGAGGTCAAGGGCCTCCTGGGAAAGGTTTTTTTTCGAGTCTGAAGTCTGTTTGGACAGCTTGTCAAAAAAAGTATCCACCAGCAGGGGAATATCCTCTTTTCTCTCCCTCAGGGCAGGGACATGGATGGGAATGACATTGAGCCGGAAAAACAGCTCCTGTCTGAATCTTCCTTTTTCAATCTCCTGTTCAAGGTCTTTGTTGCTGGAGGCAATGAGCCGGACATCCATGTGAAGTGTTCTTCCACCACCAATGCGTTGAAATGTCTTGGATTCAAGGGCTCTCAGGATTTTTGCCTGGGTATTGATATTCATGTCCCCGATTTCATCCAGAAAAAGGGTTCCACCCGAGGCCAGTTCAAATTTGCCCTTGTTTTTAGAGGTGGCTTTATCAAAGGCCCCTTTTTCATGGCCAAACAGTTCACTGTCCATGTTTTCTTCTGGAATCGCTGCACAATTGATAATAATAAAAGGTTCTTCAGGCCTTGTGCTGAATTGGTGGATGGTCCTTGCCACCATCTCCTTGCCCGTACCGTTTTCACCGGTTATTAAAATGGATGCATCCGTGGGTGAAGCAGCCATTATTTCAGAGTAAAGCTTTTGAACAGCAAGGCTGGTTCCGGTAATAGAATTCTTTTCAATGGATTTTTTGCGAAGATAGATATTTTCTTCTTCCAGTTTTCTGAAATTCAAGGCATTGCTTATGGTGACCATGACCTTGTCAATGGACAAGGGCTTTTCAAGAAAATCAAAGGCTCCTGACTTTGTTGCATCCACTGCCGATTCAATGGATCCATGACCGGTGATCATGACCACAGGAAGATTGGGGGAGGTTCTTTTAATTTCCTTTAAGGTTTCAATACCGTCCATGCCTGGCATCCATATGTCCAGCAGAACAATATCCGGTGATTGTGATTCTATTTTTTTTAATGCTTCATAACCGTTAAAAGCATGCATCACCTCAAACCCATCATCTGAAAGGATTCCCTCAAGGGATTCTATGATTGTTGATTCATCATCAACGATTAAGACTGCCGGGTACATAAAAATAGTTTCCTTTCCTGTAAGTAATTATTTCTAAAATATAATTGGATTATGCTGGAAGCTCAATGATAAATTTTGCGCCCTTTGGTTGATTGTCCTGAACCCTGATGACTCCATTGTGGTTTGATATAATGGAATTGACAATTGCAAGACCCAGTCCCATGCCGGATTTTTTGGTGGAAAAATAGGGCTCAAACAATTTAGTTTTTCCTATGTCGGAAATGCCCTTGCCATTATCGGATATTTCAATTCTGACAATTTTCAGAATTTTATCATAGGAAACATCAATGAGAATCATACCGTTTTTATTGACTGCATACACGGCATTGTCAACAAGGTTGATAAATGCCTGTTTCATATGCTGATGATCAAGTTTAAGAAAGGGGATGCCCTCTCCAAAGTTTGATTGGATATCCACTTTTCCCAGTCCTTCTCGATATAATGCAATGGTTTCCAGGATCACATTTTCGATCCTGTCCTTGGAAAAATTTGTGTCCGGGAATCTGGCAAAGGTTGAAAACTGGTTAACAAGATTTCGGATCAGATCCACATGCTCAACAATGGTATCGGTACATCCTGTAAAAATATCATCATTGATCTCTTTGCCGTATTTCCGTTTAAGCCTCTGGGCAGATAGTTTAATGGGGGTCAGGGGATTTTTTACTTCATGGGCAATGCGCCGGGCTACTTCCCTCCATGCAACCATACGCTGGGCTTTTTCAAGTTCAGTGACATCATCAAATACCAACACAGCCCCGATGTTTTGACCTGCATCATCTTTCAGGGTGCTGTAGTGCAGGGAAAAATGTTTTGGTGTACCAGATATGCTGGCAGAAATAGGGACCTCAATATTTTTCAGGCCCTGGGATGCCTGGTCATAGATTTTATGGGCTGTTTGCAGATAATCCCCTTTGAGTACATGCCTGAAGTTTTTGTTGAGAATACTGGAGCTGTTTATGGCCAGCATGGCTTCTGCAGCCTTGTTAATGGTCATTATGGTACCGGCATTGTCAAGGGAAATTACGCCGGCTGTAATATGTTTTAACACGATTTCAATATATTGCCGGCTTTTTTCCAGTTCTGCATTCTGTTGTTTGAGCATTTCTCCGGACATGGCAATCTGTTCCCGCCCTGCAGCCAATTGTCTGGTCATGGAATTAAAGGATTTTATCAGGGTGCCGATTTCATCGTCGGTTTGAAAATCAATCTGGTAGTCAAGGTCTCCGTTTGTTATCCGCTGGGTTCCTTCTGCAAATTTCATTATGGGAATGGTAATGGATTTTGCCATCTGGAATCCGAACCAGATGGAGCAAAATACCACCAATAACGCCACAATGGAAAGTGCAATATAATAGGAGATCTGGGCTGGTTTCTTGGTCAGTTTGAGCTGCTGGTACTCTTCAACCCCTTGCAGAATTGCCTTGAGGTTTTCTGACAGATCAAGGGAAATCAAGGTGGTGACAACAATGAATCCCTGGGCTTTTGAAGGTGCAACTCCAAAGGGAATTGTGGAAATAGTTCTTAGGAATTCCCCTTCTTCAATGGCCTGATAAATGGTATTGCTGATTTTTTTTCCCGGTATTTTCGTCAGGTCAGTGGTGGTTAAAAGGCCAAAGTAAAGGGGTGTGATTTCATTGGCCAGGGACAGGCTGATCCTTTTGCCATTGGGGGTATAGACTTCAACAGCCTGGCGGTTGAATGCCCTTTGGATCACCTGGGTATACCGGGTAAGCTGCTTTTGATTTTTCTTTTCCAGCAGTTTTCTTGAGTCAATCTGAAAGGCTGCTCTTTTGGCAAAAAATTTATTTTGTTCTTCAATATGTTCATATAATTTCTGGCCCACTGCAAGGGAGCTGTTCAATGTCTGTTCCACGGGTGCATTAAACCAGAAGGCAATGGAAGTGGAGATGAATTGTATGGAAAAAAAGAAAAGAACTGTTGTGGGAAGCAGAGCCAGGATGATAAATGCTGTTATCAAGCGGGTTTTTAACCTGGAACCCAGGACATTGTTCTTTTTTTCATAGTACAGTTTTGCAAGGTTTCGAAAGACCAGCAAAAACAAAGTCAAAAGCAGTAGTAGATTGATGTTGATCAAAATAAACATCAATACAGTGCTGGACATTGGGAAACCTTTTCCAAAGGGGGTGATCCTTGTTTCAACCATTGTAAGAATCCCCACCAGGATCAGGATGACCAGAATAAGAAGGCCTTCTTTTTTTCTTCTGGAACGTTTTTCCGTTAAATTTTCCATTTCATCAATCATAAATTAGGGCCATAAATTAAGGGCCGGGAAGGTCTGATAAAATTATGGATCGTGTAAAAATAGTTTTGTTTATAATTGGGCTAATATGTAAAGTTGATCAAGTACCAGTCTGTTTCAAAATCCCAGAATGATACAAAAAAGAAAATATTATGCAGCGACAAGGGCAGGGTGACCTTATCCAGTTCCCCTTTAATTCGAATCTGGTATTTGTCACCTTTGATAAGTTTTTCCAGAGGTATAACCTCCAGATTGTCAATCTCAGTCATCCAGGATTTGGCTTCTTCAAAGGATTGGGTCACAATTGGTTTTTCATCTTTCCAGGGCCTGGAAACCGAGAATTCCTTTTTCAGGGAGTTGTATTTAATTGTATGTTTGATCTGGACATCTGCAATTTTTTTGTCCAGCCAGGAATTACCGGTTTTATAAAGGGAAACATAAAAGGAAAAACTGGTGGGGATTCCATTTAGTACAGCCTGGTTTATTTTTTCGGTAAATGCATTTTTGACCTCAAAATAGGTCAGAAGATCATCCCTTGTGTTGGCAAGTTTGATGTTTACAAGCACGGCATTGTCGTCTGCAAAAAGGTTCAAGGGAACAAGCAGGGTAAAGCAAATCATGAAAATCAGGAGGCCCTGGGATTGTTTTTTATGGGTAATAAATTTCATGGTCAGGTATATTGTTCCATTCTTGCGGGTCCTGTTTCCCAGGAATCCTTATTTTCAAGGAATTTTTCAATGAATAGATGGTTCAGGGTATGTCCGGATTTATGGGTGATAATGTGTCCCTGAATCGGCATTCCCAAAAGGGAAAAGTCTCCCAGACAGTCCAGGAGTTTGTGCCGGACAAATTCATCGGGATAGCGCAATCCTTCTTCGTTTAAAATTTTATCTTTATCAATAATGATGGCATTGTCAAGGCTTCCCCCTTTTCCAAGGCTGAATTTTTTCAGCATTTCAATGTCCTGAATAAATCCAAATGTCCTGGCATGGCTGATTTCCTGTTCAAAGTTGTTTTTTGCCCTGTCAAAGGTAATTTTTTGTTTTCCAATCAAGGGATGGGTAAAGTCAATGGAACAGGTTATTTTAAAACATGGTTCAGGCAGGACCACAACTGATTTGTCCTGGTCCTGGACCTGGATGGGTTTTTTGACAATGATAAAATGTTTGGGAGAATCCTGTTTGACAACTCCTGCGGCTGTCATGGCCCTGGTAAATTCCTTGGCACTGCCGTCCATGATGGGCATTTCATAATCATCCACTTCCACCAGGGCATTGTCTATGCCAAGACCTGCAAAACTGGCCATGAGGTGTTCAATGGTGGAAACAATGGAGCCATTGGTGCCCAGAACAGTTGCCAGGCTGGTATCAACAACAAGCCTGAAAAGTGCCTGAATGTCCTGGGTGCCGGGCAGGTCCCTGCGCCGGAATTTTATGCCATGGTTTTCCCGGGCCGGCATGATGGTAATATTGGTTTTTTTGCCGGAGTGAACTCCTGTGCCGGAAAGGGCCACGTTGTGGGCAAGGGTTTTTTGTTTGTAATATCTGTTCATATTTCTTCTATTTTGTGTTTCTAAATTATCTTTAAAAAATGAGCTATATATATCTGATTTTAATGGGCAAAGCAAAGTAAAATGAGAAATTTCTTTGGTTACTCATTAATTTTTGATAAATAACAGAAGATCAATTGATTGTAAATTTGTGTGTCTGAAACCCGGAATCTATTTTGGAAAGCTAAGGATATGATCGCAAAAATAAACTCATGCGCAGTCCAGGGCATTGATGCAATGATTGTGGAAGTTGAGGTGGACATCTCCTTTGGCCTTCCTGTTTTTCATATGGTGGGCCTGCCTGAAACTGCTGTACGGGAAAGCAAGGAACGTGTCAGGACTGCCATCAATAATTCAGGCTATACTTTTCCCATGGATCGGGTGGTTGTGAATCTGGCGCCGGCAGATATCAAAAAGGATGGCACTGGCCTGGATCTTCCCGTTGCCCTTGGGATATTACGGGCATCAGGCCTGATTCCCGGGGATATCCCGTTGCCATGGCTTATCTCCGGCGAACTTTCTCTGGATGGCAGGATCAAACCGGTCAAGGCTGTGCTGCCCTATGCCCTGGCAGCAAAGGAAAACGGATTCAAAGGGATTATCATTCCCCTGGAAAATGCAGATGAGGCAGCCATGGTCACGGATATTGAGGTGCTGCCGGTCCAATATCTTTCCCAGGTGGTTGATTTTTTTGCTGGATTTAAGGAGATCCCTCCCCACCGTATAGATCCCAAGGTACTTATCTCTGGTTTGGATATTGGAAAGAATCTGGATTTTTCCCATGTCAGGGGCCAGGCCCATGTGAAAAGGGTATTGGAAATAGCGGCTGCCGGAAGTCATCATGTTCTTATGTCCGGACCTCCAGGTTCCGGTAAAAGCATGCTGGCCAAAAGGCTGGTATCTATTCTTCCTTTGCCGGTTTTTGAGGAATCCATGGAAATAGCCAGGATCTATTCGGTGGTCGGGCTTGCTGGAAAACCCCTGGAAACCCTTGGCCAACGTCCATTCAGGTCTCCCCACCATACAATTTCAGATGCAGGCCTTGTGGGGGGAGGTTCAAAACCTGTGCCGGGTGAAATCAGTCTGGCACACCATGGTGTCCTTTTTCTGGATGAGTTACCGGAATTTAAAAAAAATGTGCTGGAGGTGTTGCGGCAGCCAATGGAAGACGGGCAGGTAACCATTGCAAGGGCCGGAATAAAGGCCAGTTATCCATGCCAGTTCATGCTGGTGGCTGCCATGAATCCCTGTCCCTGTGGAAATTTTGGAAATCCTTTCCATGAATGTTCCTGTGCCCAGCCCCAGATTCAGCGGTATCGGTCAAAAATTTCAGGGCCCCTGCTGGATAGAATAGATATCCAGGTGGAGGTTCCCCAGGTCTCCTATGACGAGATATCCAGTGATGTGGAGTCTGAGCCCTCTTCCATGATCCGTAAAAGGGTTGAAAGGGCCAGGCAGATACAGATCAGACGTCTGGAAAAAACCGGGATTCTGTGTAATGCCAGGATGGGTCCGTCCCATATCAAAGAGTTCTGCCATCTTGATAAAGATGCCAGAACTATCCTTCATAAGGCCATGGATAAACTTGGATTCTCAGCCAGGGCATTTAACAGTATTTTAAAGGTTGCAAGAACCATTGGCGATCTTTCAGAACAAAAAAACATCTGCCGCCAGGATGTTATGGAAGCAATCCAGTATAAAAGCTTTGACAGGTCTGGCAGGGAAGCCTTTTA
>JAOZST010000302.1:0-2800 GCA_029939535.1 Desulfobacteraceae bacterium
TCAAATTGAAGCATATGCCCGCCAATGGTGGTTTCTTTTTCAATCAAGTAGACATGGTGTCCGGAATCGCCAATATCAATGGCTGCCTGCATGCCTGCGATGCCTCCGCCAATGATCGCCATTTCCGGATGAACCGGTGATATGCCGGTAATCAAAGACTTGTGAAAGGCCACACGTTTGATGGCCGCGGCAACCAGGTGTTTTGCTTTATGGGTCGCCTTGGCAGGATCAATGGTCACCCAGGAAACCTGTTCCCTCACCGATGCCATCTGGAAGTAATAGGGGTTAAGCCCTGCCCGTCTGCAGGTCTCCATAAAAGTTTTCCCATGGAGTCTGGGAGAACATGATGCCACCACCACACGGTTCAGGCCGCAATCCCTGATATCGGTTTCAATCATGGCCTGACCCGGTTCTGAACACATAAATTTATAATCCCTTGAAACCACAACATCCTCAAGGGTTCGGGCATAGGATGCCACCTCAACCACATCCACCTTACCGGCAATATTCACACCACAATGGCAGATATAAACTCCTATTCGCAGCCCACCTTTTTTTTTATCTGTTTTTTTTCCAGACATTCTTATTTCACCCCTTTTTTTCCAGACCCATTTCCTTCAGACACATTTCCTTCAGGCACATTATTTTCATAAATATAATTTTCAGAAACTTGTTTTTCAGATATTTTATTTTCAGACATAAGGCCCCTCCAATTTTCCTTTTTCCTTTTCTTTTGCTTCCCCTTTAGAATGAACCAGGGAATTTCCTTCCAAAGGCAGCTTAATGACAAACCGGGTCCATTGACCTTCACAGCTGTCCACAACAATGGTTCCCTTGTGATTTTCAATGATTCCATAGGCGGTTGAAAGTCCCAGGCCCACTCCATATCCTTCCTTTTTCGTGGTAAAAAAAGGCTCAAAAATATAGGGGATCTCTGATTGTGAAATGCCTTTTCCATTATCCTTTACCCGGATTACAGCCAATTGCTCTTCCTGCTCAAAATAAGCGTCCACCCATAAATGTCGGTCTTCTTCAGCAGGTTTGCCAATTGAAGTTCTGGATTTATTGAAACCCTTTGATTCATTGATAGTTTTGGAATCCAAAGCTGTTTTTGGGTCTGTGACGGCCTTGTGATCCGAAGCAGCCTTGCAGTCTAAGGCAGCCTTGTGATCCAAGGCGTCGATGGCATTGAAAATAAGGTTAATCAAACATTGCTGGAGCTGGTTGAAATCCCCGTAAATATTTGGGATATTAGAGCTGCAGGATTTCTCCAACAGGATATTGCTTAATTCAAGCTTATGGTTGCACAGCAGAAGGCTGTAATGGATCAGTTCACACACATTAACACTTGCATATTCCAGTTCAGATTTTCTTGAAAACTTTAAAAGGCCGGACACAAGTCCTGAACACCTCTGGGTTTCCTGGTCAATTATATTCAGATACTTTTTGAATCTATCCTGTTTTTCCCGGGTCCAGTCTTCCTGTTCCGCCAGCCGTATCATCAGCCTGATATAATTCAAAATTCCAGACAAAGGATTATTGATCTCATGGACCATACTGGCAGCCAGACGTCCCAGGGACATCATCTTTTCCTGGTGTAAGATTTTTTCCTGACTGGTGACGGTGTGTTCAAGGTCCCTGATCTTTCGCAGGTCCCGGATAAACAGAACAAGGCCATGGGTATTATTTTCCTGGATTAAAAGAGATCCTGACACCTGGACCGGGATTTCATTATTTTCCCGGGATTTCATTCTGGTTTCATACAAAAAAAGCTGGTCTTTACCTCCAAATCCTTGTTGAACCAGGCTCTGCTTTAATTCTAAGAATGTTTTCCGTTCAAAAAGATCCACCAACTCCTTTGTATGCAGGACCTGGGCTTTTGTATATCCCAGAAGAGTTTCCATGGCTTTATTATAGGTTATGATTTTATCATTTTCATCGCACCCCAAAATACCGTCCATGGAATTTTCAATTAACCGCCTCTGATAATTGACATTTTTAATAAGTTCTGCGCTGGTTTTCAGATTTTCATTTTCCAGGAGCCTGGTGTAGTCTGCCAGCTGCTTTCGATCCTGGTACCTCTGCATGGCTCTTTTCAAGGCCAGATGAAGGGTTCTATCATCAACTGGTTTGGTGATAAAATCAGAAGCGTCGTGCTGAAGGGCTATAATGGCCTTTTGAATATCTGCAAAGCCCGTGGTGATAATCACCTCTGTCTCAGGCCGGATGGCCTTGGCTTTTTCCAGCACTTCAAGCCCGTTCAATCCAGGCATTTTAATATCGGTTATCAAAACCTGGGGGGCAGTAGAGGCGAGAAGATCCAGGCCTGCAAGTCCATCGGGTGCACACTCGACCTGGTACCCGGCATCGGACAGGCTCAGGGCCATAATTTCCCGGATATCTTCTTCATCATCAACAACAAGAATCTTCCAGTCTGAATTGCAGTCCAGCTTAAAATCTGATCTGCAGGATGCTTTCCATTCCGGTTGTATATCACCGAGTTCTGACATGGGTGACTCCCTGTTTATCCATTACTTATTCACCATAATTAATAGATAACAGCAAACAATATACCAGGAATACCCATTAGGACTATAAAATAGAATTTCTACGGTATTACAGGATGTTAGGTCTTAAAACTCTTGAAAAACTTCTTGTGCTGGAAAAGATAGTATAGCAGATATGCAATGGTATAACATTGCGATATTGCCCTGACAAATTAACGCGCTAATGCACGAGCTTTCAGCCATTAGCTGTTGGCTGTTAGCTAAAGCCTAATGGGTAAATGCAAATTCCTATA
>JAOZST010000131.1:0-4639 GCA_029939535.1 Desulfobacteraceae bacterium
CCAAGAGGGTATTTAGCATTTTTGACCAGAAAATGGGACCTGATAGCTGAACTGTTTGAGATAAACAGGCAGGGCCCCATTGACCAGGCCACCCTGGTGCAGATAATCGGGTTTCACCAACCCAAAGGGGATTCTTCCGCTCTTATTGAACGTCTTTTATTCTATGAGGTGATTACCCGGCTTTTCACCGGACAGACCCTTTATAATCTTGGGTTTTTAACGGAACAGATTGTTGAGCATCTTTTAGACGAGCAGCAGCTGGGCCTTTCCGAAAGTATCCTGGTCCATCTGGATCAGTTTGATAAATTGAGTGCAAGCCTGCTTGCTGCTGTTGAGGACAGGGACCTGGATCAAATGATCCGGGGTATCAAAAAGATCAACAAACAGACCCAGATAGTCAAACGCCAGGCCCTTCACAATTACAAAGCCATCCAGAATATTGTAGGGGAATCCAAAAAAATAAGTACGATCATTCCTTTGAAACAGCGCTATGCCGATGTTCTTGAAACCTGGGAGAACTACATTACTCCAATGGCTAAAATGATTGACCCCTGGGGGGCTTTTGACTCCAATACCGATAATGTCATTGTCCGCCTAGACAGGGCAGGGGATATTCTGGAGGCAACCGGTGCCCTTATTTCTGAGCGCGAAAATATTCGCAGGGCCAAGCATATGATTGTGGATATGAAGGCAAATCTCATTGAAACCTTCAGCCTTTCAAGGGCCTTGCTACAGCCTTTGTATGAAATTGCCAGATTAAATTCAAAGGTGACCTCCAGTACCTCCATTATCCTGGAGTATGCCCGGAAGAATGATTTCAAATCCATTGAAAAGACCGCCACCCTGGATTGGTTTTTCAAGGAAAGATCCCCCCTGTTGAGCAATGATACGGGATTGATCAAATATTATGCCGGGTTCAAGGATGTTCAGGAAAATCCAGCGCCCCCTGTTTTGGTTCTGGATAAAGGGGAGAAATCACCAGAGGCATCCAGACTCCTGCCTCCCCTGAACCGGTATGCAGTGCTGGATGAGATAAAATCTGATCTGCCCATAGACAATGCCATTCAATGGGCCATTGACCAATATCCTGATTTTTCAACGGGAAAAATTTTAGATATCATCCTTCTCATGATGACCGAGAAAAGCCTTGCAGTCCATAAGGTGGAACAGCAAAACTTTCAGACAAAAACCCATGTGATCCAGGGATTTAATCTAAGGGTTGAAAAAAATGTGGTAAAAAAGGTGGTAAAACATGTATAGCAAGGACCCGGAATCTGTATCTTTGGGAAAAATCAAGGAATTATTTCATCATTTCTCCATGGGGTTTCATCTGTGTATTGATGATGGGGAATTGTACAGGGAATTAACGGAAAATGAGGTCCAGTACAGATCCCTGTTTAATTCCCTGGGATACAATTTATCCCAGGGCACCCAGGGAGTCTACTATTTTGAGCCTGACAAAGAAAGGACCTCTGTTAACAGGCTCAGTAAAAAATTCACGCTTTTCATGGCCATTCTCTATGATTTTCTTGCAGACCAGGGAAAAGATCCAATTTCAGCCATTACGGAAGAGTATTTCCAGGTAAAGGATCTGCCCCACCTAAAGCAGGATCAGTACAGGAAAATACTGGAAAAGGTTAACATTACCCGGGAATCAGACCTTTTAAAACTGGTCCAGAGACTTCAAAAATATGGGTTTCTGGAATTCAGGGACAATTATCTGATCCTGTTTAAGAAATCTGTATCCAGATTTACAACTCTGTTTGCAGAATTTAAAGAACCCCTTAAAACCCATACTTTTGAGGCAGGGGAAAACAATGGAGATTGAAATTGGAGAATAAAATTCACTTTGGCATCCGGAGACTGGTTCTCCTGAATACAGAAAGTTTTTCCTTGGGGGATTTTCCCCTTGACAGACCTTTGTCCATTTCCGCCACCAACAACGTTGGAAAATCAACTGCCATTAATGCCCTGCAATTTCCTTTTCTCTGCAACCGGAGGGATATGGTATTCCCAAAGGATGATAAAGAAACACTTAAATATTATTTCCCCTATGAAAACAGTTATGTGCTTTCTGAAATTTTAACGGACACGGGCATGTATGTGCTGGGAGCTGCCGGCAGGGGCCAGCTTGCAGGATATGAATACCAATTGTTTGCCTTTAAGAAAAATTTTACCTTGTCTGATTTTTTAGTGGATGATCAGGAAGGGGAAAATAAAAAATCCGTGCGGACCCTGAAAGAACTTGAACGTCACCTGGGATTGAAAGATATCTGGGTGAAAAAACTTCGACCCAAACAGATGCAGGATGCCCTTATCGGCAAAGAGATCACTCTTAACGGGAATGAAAAATTTTCCATCGGGCTTTTCAGGCTCAAAAGTCTTACAGATAAAAATTATCGTTTGTTCATGAGTATTTTTAAAAATCTCCTCCATATGAACAATTTTAATATGGAAGAGGTGAAAATGTTTTTGATCAATGCGCTTTTGCCGAGCTGGGAAACTGTTTCCGGCGATTTTATGACCGAGTATAAAGACTATAATCTATCCTTTGAACAGGAACGAAATAAGATCAGGGTTGCAGAAAATATTTCAGATGAGGTGGAAGCTCTTGCAGCCCTGAAAGCAGAATGGGATGAGATTTATCAGTTTTTATCTACAGCCTATCAAAATATCGAGCACAGGTACCAAAAAGAACGGGATCAGAAAAAAGCAGACATTAAGACTTTAACTTCTGAATTCGGGGAACTTGAAAATAAAATCAGGAAAATTGAAGAGGAAAATTCCCGGTTGGGGGAAGAGTCCAGGATACTTTTTAAAAAGAAAGAAGACCTGAATGACTGGAAAAAAAATTTGGAAAAACAGGCCATTCAATTCAAGCTTTTTCCTTCCATGGAAGAATGTCGTAAACAATTACTTTCCCTGGAAAAACAAAGGGACCAGATTACCATTGAGCTGGGCAGATCCAGTGTTGATTCTGTTGAGAGGTTGGAACAGAAAATTCAAGCCAGTGAAAAACAGATCAATAAGCTGAAATCCCAATTGGCCCATAATAAGTCGAACCTTCTTTTTCTGATCAAAGATCATTTTAATGAATCTGATATCCAGATTCTCATGAAGCTCATTAACAATCAGATCTTTACCTCCTTTGAAGTAAATGGGGGGGATCTCAATGTCCATGATGAAAAAGCCCTTGTCAATGGGTTAAAAACAATTTTATCCCATTGTGAAAACGGGTTTTACAACGATGGAAGAGTTTTGATCAATCTGGCCGGGCTTGATTCTGTAAATCTGGATGATTATTTCAACTATGAGCAGATTTTGGATAACCTTGACCATGCACTTGAGGATTTGCACCAGCTTAAGAGCAATCTGCATATTGCCCTGAATTATCAGCAAAGGGAAAAAGAAAGGGATGCCATTGACAAGAAGGCAAAATCCCAGGAACGGGAATTGGATCAATATGGCATTTTTCTGGAAAATAAAAAAAAGGAATCTGTCTTTGAACAAGACTATACCCATGCCGTTGCAGCCTATGATGAGATCCAGGAGAAAATAAAAAATAAGGACGCAGAAAAAATTCACCTGGCCCAGAGAAGAATCGGGGACCAGCTCAAGACCCAGGAAAAACAAAAGGCTCTTTTAAAGATGGAAAAAGAGTTTCTCCAGGTCTCCATTGTGAATGATTTTGAAGGCAATAATGCCTTTGGCGGGGAAGTGGATGTCCTTGACACTGAACAAATAGAGATTGGGGATTTAATTAATTCCTATATAAGAAAGAAAGAGAGAATCGATGAAATTCGAACCCTTATTGAACATGGGTTTTTGAAAATCCAAACCCTTGGAGGGAACCGGTTTTCCCTTGGCAGTGACATTCCTGCTCAAATTTTATCCCTGCAGGAGCATACAGACAAAGAGAGCATAAAAAATTACAAGCAGGCCCTGAAAAATCTCCAGGAAGACAGAAGCCGTGAACTGGGGGCCATGCTGAAAAACCTGGCAAACCAGCTGGAATTGTTTAAAGTGGAGATAAATCGTTTTAACAATGAAATGAATCAACATCCAATATCCAATATCCAGAAAATTAAATTCATTGTTAACGAGGATAACAATATCCTGAGTACCATTAAGAAATTGATTTTTGAAGATACCCTTTTCGGTGGAAGCAGGCATATTGACCAGGTGGTTGAAAACCTGAACCACATCATAAAGGACAGGGGGATTTCCATATCTTTGCCCAATCTGTTTAACCTTGGTATTTATTTGAAACTGGAAAACGGAAAAGAGATTGAAAATTTCGGCAAGGGCAGTATTGAGTCAACCGGCACAGATCTCACGGTAAAGGTGGTTTTGAACGTCATGCTTTTGAGCCGGATTCTGCACATAAAGCCTAATCAGATGCTGAATATTCCGGCGTATATTGATGAAGCAGGCCAGATCGATCCCATTAACCAGCAGACATTAATAGAACAATGCGCCAAAGCAGGGTTTATTCCTGTTTTTGCATCGGTGGAAGCCCAGTCAACGGCGGAATATTGGATCGGCCTGAAAGAAGTGGATGGTAAAATTCTTGTTACCAAGGATGACTGGTACCGCCTTGCCCCAAAACCCCTGGAAAACCCGGAATATTGACCCGGAA
>JAOZST010000131.1:4739-10586 GCA_029939535.1 Desulfobacteraceae bacterium
ATTGACCCGGAAAAATTGATTGGGAAAAGTGACCATGGAAAATTCAACCCGCAATTGCCTGATAAAATTAACGGAAGCCGGCCGGCTGACAAGCTCCCAGGTGCCAAAATCAGCTGTAAAGGAAATCAACCAGATCAAAGACCAGGGCTTTATTGACTGGGAAAGATCTGGAAGGGGTGGCATCTATACCATAAATGACCAGGAAGCCATAAAGATTTTATTGGAAAACACAGGGTATCACGGCCCAACAGAAAATCTTAGTTCAAAGGCCAGGGCCGTGGCTTTTCATAAAGATGCTCACAAAGGAAAGGATGATACGCTTCTTCTCATGCTTTCAGCCATAAATGGGGTAAAGTGGAAAAATAATGGAGTATCTGTAGATATCTTTAAAATTATCCAGCAATGCGGAATCGCATCCCTGCTCATAAGGCCGGAGGACAACTGGCAAACCTATGATCCCATTGCCCTGGTGGAGAACAAAGATTTGCTTGTTCATGCGGATAAATATTTTAAACAAATCCAATTTAAAGGCAGTATTCTATATTACAGTGGATGGGTATCAAAAAGAACCATTGCCTGGCTTAAAAAACAAAGAAATATCCCCATTACTATTTTCCCTGACTATGATCTGGTGGGTCTGAAAAATTATCTGATCCTTAAAAAAGAACTGCCGAATCTCAAAATTTATATTCCAGGGGATTTGCCAAATCTACTGAAAAGATATGGGAAATCGGAAAAATTAAATTCTATAACACATCGAAAAATTATTGAGCAGACCCGGGATACTGATGCCCTGTACATTTATTCCCAGATTCTAAAATACGGGGTTTGCCTTGATCAGGAAAGTTTGATGCTCATCTAACAACTTGATAGTATAGGAATTTACATTTAGCCAACTGCTAATGGCTAAAAACTCGCGTGATAGCGCACTAATTTGAAGATTTTATTAAAAAAGGAAAAACAATATGAGTAAATGCCCCAGGACTTCAGCAAATATTCTTGACCGTCCCCTGGAGAATGAGGAAAAAGCCCTTGTGGAGAATATTCTGTCATCCATTATCCGACCCGATGCTGTTGTGGAAGAAATCGTGTCTGGAGGAAAATTCATAGCAGTGAAGGCAGGAGGTCGCATGGGGCTTTCCGCCCTGTTGGGAGCAAGTCCCAGGGAACATGAAATGGACCTTGCCCATAGAATGGTTGGGAAACCCGTAAAAGAAGTGGCAGGCCTTCTTCAAAAGCCCTTTCCCTTCAGCATTGCCCTGGGTCTGGCTGCATTGAATGCCGGAAATACTCCGGATCCTGAACAGGTTGAACCGAATAACTTTCCAGCGGATGATTTGATTGCAAAACTTGGCAAAGATAAGATCACAGGTCTTGTGGGAGACTTTCCCTTTGTGGACTCCTTAAAAGACCGGGTGGGAACCTTTCATCTGTTTGAATTAAAATCAGTACCCGGTGCAGTTCCCCGGGATCAATGGGAAAAAGTGCTGGCTGAACTGGAAGTTTTTGCCCTTACAGGTACGGCCTTGTTGACCAGAAGCATGGGATGGTTCCTGTCCAGGGCTTCCCAGGCAAAAATTGTAATTTTAGGCCCCACCACCCCCTTTTCCCAGGCCTTGTTCACCCATGGGGCTGATTACCTTTGCGGCTCCGTTGTGACGGACATGGAAAAGGTTGCCCAGGGGGTTCAAACGGGCCTGCCCTTTCAAAAAGTGAAAAGAAACGGGGGGATTATTTTTACCCAATGGGAAAAATCAGAGTAAGAATAAGGAAAAAATATGAAACAAATTGCAGTTGCGGGAATTCAGATGCCCCAGGTGATGGGTAACCGGGAGGCCTCATTGGCTTTTTGGTGCCGGTGATCTCTACCTTCGCTTTCAACGATCGTGAGTGCTTGTGTTGTAATTATTGACAACGTTTTATTGTGTTGGTATTATATTCAACATGAAAGCAAAATTATTACTTAATGAACGGCACATCCTTTCCGAAAATGCATTTGTTGAAATGGTTGTGTGGTTGTTGCCGTTTCCTTTTTCAGGAAGTTATCATAGTTTTAAATACAGGCTCGCTCTTGTTGTTGATGGTTTGTGTGTACTGCGTTACGACAATGAGACCGGAAAGGGAGATCACAGACATATTAGAAAGAAAGAAAATTCATATATTTTTACATCTCCAAAAGAATTGATAGATGATTTTTGGAACGATGTGGATGACTGGAGGTCTTGATATGCGTACCGTAACATTAGGGATTTCATCCCGGAAAACAATTAACAAACGATTCATAGATGCTTTTGATGAAAGCTTTCAAGGAACGTTTATTAGCTTTGAGTCGCCTGAAATTCTTTTCAAGGTTTTATCTGCTAAACGTTGGGAACTTTTAAAGGCGATGACTGGTTTGGGTCCTATGTCTATTAGGGGTACAGCACGAAAGGTGGGTAGGGATGTTAAAGCGGTTCATGGTGATGTGCATAAGCTTTTAAATGTTGGAATTTTGATTAAGACCGATAAAGGGCAAATCGAATTTCCATTTGATTCAGTTCGAGTGGATTTCATGTTGGAAGCAGCTTGAAATTTTTTGCATGAGCGAACAACCGAGTCAACCCGACAGCAAGGAGCGGTTTCTTGCTAAAAGCTGTAATCGTTTTTTCTTACCAGGAGCCTTGAACAGGCCGATCCTGAAGAACCCCAGGTGGTCATGTATATTTTTGGTGGAGAAAATGTCTATTCTGCTGAAGTGGAAAAAATCGGAGGTATTATTTTTATTCAATGGGAAAAATCAGATTAAAATCCAGATAAAAGGCAGAAGGATATTGAATCATGGCGCATCACACTGCTAAATCAGGATATACCAGCCTTGTGGACCGAATCAACAGGTTTCCACAGGGCGCACCGCCCTCTACGCTGCTGAACAGGATATTGGCCATGCTGTTTTCTGAAACAGAAGCCCATCTGGTCTCCCTTCTTCCCATTAAACCGGTTACGGCTGAAAAAGCAGCCCAGATCTGGAAAATGGGCCTGCCAAAAGCCCGGAAAATTCTGGATCAACTGGCTTCCAGGGCCATTCTTGTGGATATTAATATTAATGGAGAATCCCAATATGTCCTGCCACCACCTATGGCTGGCTTTTTTGAATTTTCCATGATGCGGGTGAACCATGATCTGGACCAGAAAGTGTTAAGCGAATTATTTTATCAGTATCTGAATGTGGAAGAGGATTTTATAAAAGATCTGTTTACCCTGGGGGAAACCCAGCTGGGCAGGGTGTTTGTCCATGAGCCGGTGCTGTCCAATGAAAATGCCATCCATGTCCTGGATTATGAACGGGCATCAGAGATTATTAAAACTGCATCCCACATGGGTATCTCTACCTGTTACTGCCGCCATAAAATGTTTCATCTGCACAAGGCCTGCGACAGGCCCTTGGATATCTGCATGACCTTTAATACCTCTGCGGCTTCCCTTATCAAACATGGCCATGCCAGGAAGGTGGATGTGGTCGAAGGCCTTGATCTCCTGGATCAGGCCTATGAATCTGATCTGGTCCAGTTTGGGGAAAATATCCGGGAACGGGTGAACTTTATATGCAATTGCTGCGGCTGTTGTTGTGAAGCCATGATTGCCGCCCGCAAATTTGCCATATTCAACCCGGTTCATACCTCAAATTTTATTCCGGAAATAGATATTGATTCCTGCACGGGCTGCGGTAAATGTGTGGCCATATGTCCGGTAGAGGCCATGACCCTGGTGTCAGCCAATGACCCCCAAAAACTCAAAAAGAAAAAAGCCCGGCTTAATAAAGATATCTGCCTTGGCTGTGGTCTTTGTGTCCGGGCATGTACAGAGGACAGTCTTGAATTAAAGCCCCTGGACCTGCGGGTCATTACCCCGTTGAACGCCACCCATAGGGCCGTTGTAATGGCCATTGAAAGGGGAAAGCTTCAGCATCTTATTTTTGACAATAAAGTACTGTTCAGCCACAGGGCCCTTGCTGCGGTCCTGGGAGTGATTTTAAAATTGCCCCCTGTAAAGAAGGTCCTTGCCAGTCAGCAGGTGAAGTCCCGTTACCTGGAAAGCCTGATTTTATATATGGAGGCTTCCCAATTCATATAATTACGGAGATATGCAGGACCTTTATATTAAGATTTTCAATACCGGTAAAGAAGACATACCAAAACTTGCTGAAGTCATCGCTCTTATTATTTCCGATCTTAAAGCGGATCAGAATTCATATCAAGTTGAATCAAAAATTCAAAACTGAAAAAGTGTCATTACTAATATTTGGGTTTCCAAATTTTTGTTTAACTGAGTCTTTAAAATACCAGTGAACCCCATTTATTTTCGGCCGAAACCCCATATATATAGACGGCTTTCTTTTTTACTACCTTATAATCCTACCCCAGCATGGCTTAACTGGTGTTCAATTTTCTGGGGTAGGATCAATTATATTGACAATATAATTATTGATCACATATTAAAACAAAATTTAACACATTATAAGAGCAGGTTTTAAGAAAAATATGTATCCCCAAAAAAATAGCATCAGACATATTGAAAAAATCATATTGTTTGCGTTTTTTTTCATTTTTGCATCAGGTTTTAATTGCTTGAACATAATGGCGGAAGAATTGTCTTTTACCCAGGCACTTGAAAAAATGTATACCGTGAACGAGTCTTTAAAAGCTTCAAAATCCGGAGTTGAAAAAAGTGAGTATGAAAGGAAAGCTGCTCAAGGGCTTTATTTTCCCAAACTCTGGGTGGATGGAAAACATACCTATATTGATGATGATATTGTGATTGATCTTAATGATATCCGCACAGTGATTGGAACACTTCATGGGATAAATCCTGCAATACTTCCGTCTTTTGAATCAAAGGTTCAAGATTCTCAATTTTCAAACGCCAATATTAATTTTTCATGGATGATTTTTACCGGTGGAAAAATTTCAGCAATTAACAGAGCCTCAGATGCCAAAGTTATCGAGAGCAAGGAGCGGCTTCTTTATACAAAATCAATCCTTACAACAGAACTGGTTAAAAGATACTATGGTTACATTCTTTCAATGGAAGCTGTACAGATATATAAACAGGTGCTTGACGGAATAGAACAACATTTGAACCAAGCCAAAAAACTTGAGCAAAGCGGAATGCTTGCAAACGCTGAAAGACTTCATGCCGAGGTCGCTTTCTCGGATGCCATGAGAAAGTATAAAAAATCAGTGCGGGAAACCCAAATCGTCCAGGCGGGGCTGAAAAACACATTGTCTTCATCGGAAATAATAACACCGGTCTCCAGGCTTTTTCTTACAAAAAAAATAGATTCTCTTGATGCATATCTTAACAATGCTAGACAAAACAATCATTTATTAAAAAAAATTGCTGCTAAAAAAGAGCAGGCTGTTCAAAACTATAACGCTGAAAAAAGCGCACACCTGCCAAAGGTATATTTGTTTGGGCAATATGAGCTTTATCAAGATGACCTGACACTACTTGACCCGGAATGGGCGGCAGGGGTGGGGGTGAATCTGCCCCTTTTTGAAGGTTTTTCACATACCCATAAGATCATGGCTGCTAAAAGCCTCAAAGAACAGATTCGATATGTTGAAGCAAAAGCAAAACGCGATATTTATACACTTGTTGAAAAAAAATATAATGAACTGATGATGGAAATTGAACAGTTTGAAGCTTTGGAAGCGTCCATGAACTTTGCAATTGAGAATTTAAGGGTCCGCAAAAAGGCGTTCAAAGCCGGTGTGTCGACCTCCCTCAGTGTTGTTGACGCCCAGCTTGCACTCTCTAAAGTAAAAATTGAAAAATTAAATGCTGTTTATAAATTTGATGTAGCACTGG
>JAOZST010000303.1:0-2777 GCA_029939535.1 Desulfobacteraceae bacterium
AAAATCATGGAGGCTTGCAGTAGAAGCAAATATCAAGAGGCTTACCAAACACTATAAAGTAGAAAATTATTTTTGGATATTTCTCTATGATGGATCAAATTCGATAAGTGTTACGCATTCAAACAGGATATATCACTATTGTCCAAAAACGGATTTTAGATAAAAAATCATTGTAGTAATTCTCCTTGTGGGATTATGGTTATTGCGATAAAACAAAAAAACCAAAGAATCCACAACAAGGAAAATTGAAAAGATGATACGTCATGCAAGCCTGTTCAGTCAATTGATAGCGTTTTTTGATCGCAATAAATTTAAAAGCTTGGTTATGAAACATAAAACAGAAAGATAGTGTCCCTTCGGTAAGCATGCGTTGAAGATTTTTTTTAGTAGCGTACCTAAATCGGGTTTAAACAGGGTGGAGCTCTTCCCCCTTAATCCTATATTGAAGAGGTCTTATAATTCCAGGGCATCCACAAGGCGGGATTATTTTTCAGTTCAGCAGCATTTTCTATTAACGTAGTTAAATATTCAAAAGGGTTAACCTTCATCAAATTGCAGGTTTGAATCAGACTCATGAACATATCACCGATGAAAACCCCATGTTCTGTTTTGTAAAATAATGAATTTTTCCGATGCAGAATACTGCGTTTAAGACTGCGCTCACAAACATTATTATCAAGTGGTGCGCCAGGCACTGACAGAAAACGGGTCAACTCAGGCCAATGCTTGATCATATAGGTGATGGCCTTGCCGAGGCCAGAATTCGGTTCAACAAGATGGCCATCAATCTGTTTGTCCAACCAGGATCGAAGATCGTCCATCAGAGGTCCACTATGTTCCTGGTGGTAGACCAGTCTCTGCTCCGGTGTCATTGCCTGTTTTTTTGTCTGTGCATCATGCTGATACACTTCGGCAAGGACTTCTATGACATATGTGCTTTCATCTGGAAAATTGTCGAACACATCCACAAAATTCCGGCGGGCATGTGTGAGACAGTTGCAGAGAATGCTCTTGAACTCATCGGTTATGTTGCGCGATAGCGCATCACACATTTGAACCGGTGGGAGTCGGCCTTTGTCTCTCATCTGGTAGAGCCTGGCGATGTTTTCACCGGCATGATTCCGGCCTGTATAAAACAGGGCGATCTGGCGGTTATCATCGATCCGAGAGATGATACCCGTGGTAAATATTCCGGTACGCTCATCATTGGCTTTGTTTTTGTTTTCCTCCATCAATGACAGGATCTTCATGGTGGTGTCATCATTATGCAGGATATTTCCCTGGGCTGCCTGGTAAGCGAGTTCATTAAAAACAGGATAGATCAAATCCGCTGCATTTTCTGTCTTTTCCCATTGTGTAGAGGCCGGAAGTGGAACCCCAATGCTTTCCTGGAGATTTTCCAGACGGTTCCAGGGTAGCCCGCACCCATACCTTAAAATGGCCATCATTGCTTTTGCGCTCGGATCGTAGTCTCTGCCGGTTTTATTGCCCGGGGTCTGGGCTGTAAATACTGCACCACACAGATTGCAGCGCAGCTTTTCAGTTTCATAAACAGTGGCCTTTATCGGCGCATGGCCAGTAAAATGAATGGTAATGCCCGGGGTCTTCTGGCGGTAGACAATACCTTTTGGGCTTTGTGATTCAGGGTTTCATGGGCGACAGGAACCTTGTCTGCACCTATAAACTCATCGGCAGAGCGTTTCCCATGACCTTTTTTATTTTTCCTCTTTTTATTGGAAGTAGACGAGATCTTCTTTTTTCTAAGAATGGTTTTCTTTTTCTCTGTCTTGGATCCGAAAACCATTTTCAATAGTTTTTTGATGGATGTTGCTTTATCATTGACTGCCTGGCTCAAGGATTTGACAGCATTGACCATGGTTTTGATAATATCAACATCCCCCTCTTTAAGACAGCCTGATTCCGCCCGTTTTATCAGTGCATCAAGCTCGTCTTCTGTCAGGCTCAGCGGTTCCATCGGGCAACCTTGTCATGAGGGCTCTAAAATCTTTGGTCAGCGGATATCCCCATACCGCTTTGATAGATCTGGTTTTGATATGCCGGTTTTCATGCTTCCCACGCCCGGTTGTCTCTCCAAGATACTGCCAGTTTGCTGCTTTATAACAGGTGCCTGAAAATAGTTCTGTATCAACAAATGTCTCAAGGTAATAGACAGGATGGCAATAGACACCCTCCCAGTCCTGGGACAGATTCCTGGCCATGTAACCCAGAAGATAAGAGGCTAGGTGGGGTATCCGGAACCATGGCAGAATCAAAAAACGGCTATTATAGGCAATATGACTAAGGGACTTCCCAAGAAATAAACTACTCAACTACTCATTTTTTCAAGTGTTGCTAAATGCGGAAAGTCGTGGTCATAAACTTCGATATAACCCGTACTATAACAATAACCGTCACGGTAGAGATTCCCTAAAAGTTCTTTTTTTTTGAGTCCATGCTAATAATTGGATTACCATTTTCCAGATATCTTTCTTTAATTGCATTTATATTTTCAAATTGTTCATTCCTATTTTCACAAGACCCTATTGTTGCTAAGTCCAAAATTATTTGACCTTACTTGTCCAAGAAAAAGTGGTTTTGGTAAATCAAAAAAATGCTGCCCCAGTCAATCCTACAGGAACAGCATTCAAGCTTAAATCTTTTATAATTATTTAAAGGTATCAACTGTCAATAATTTTGTTATGCGTATTATCTTTTATATTGTTAATCAGACGATTCTACCCTCCAAAACCGGACATTAATTAAGCTTCAAGCAAGCC
>JAOZST010000304.1:0-2773 GCA_029939535.1 Desulfobacteraceae bacterium
CTGGAACGTTTTGCCTCTTTACGTCACTGCTGGGGTATTGCTCTAATTGCTTTTGTTGTATTGGGCGGGATTTATTCAGGTGTTTTCAGTGCTACAGAGGCTGGTGGCGCCGGGGCCTTTGTGGCTTTTATCATGACCCTGTTTTCAGGAAATTTTTCATTGGGAAAACTTAAAATTGTTCTTTTAAATGCTGTAAAAACCAGTGTAATGGTTTTGTTTATACTGGTTGGTATTATGGTGTTTACACATTTTTTAACTATTTCCAGAGTGCCGCTGACTGTGTCTGAATTCCTCATTGCCCTGCCGGTTAGTCCACATATCCTGATTATCCTGATCCTTGGATTCTACTTAGTTTTAGGCATGTTTTTTGATGCCATAAGCATGATGGCCCTGACCCTTCCTTTGCTGTTTCCCACAATCGTTTCTCTGGGGTTTGATCCTATCTGGTTTGGGGTTATGTGTATTCTCATGTGCGAAGTGGGCATGATCACACCTCCGGTAGGGATTAATTGTTATGTGGTTTACAGTGCTATCCAGGATATCACTCTGGAAGAAGTGTTCAGAGGGGTAATCCCCTTTGTAATTGCTAATCTGATTGCTGCTGCCATCATGATAGCATTCCCCGAAATTGTACTATTCCTGCCGGGATTCATGCAGGGATAATGAAATTAATACTGTTACCTGTAAATGCATGGGGTTTTGTCTGGTAATTGTGCCGGCAGTGAATGTCATGCTGTTGATAAAATTTAATTTTTAAAAACGGAGAATTTAAATGGGACAACAAAACAGACGTAAAATGAATGTATGGGGTTTTTATCTATTGATTTGTATGCTTTTCTTGTTTTTCGCTGGTGCAGGTCAAGTTTTTGCCAAAGACAAATCAGTCATAAAATTAAGATATGGGTCATATGCACCAAAGACAAGTATTGATGCTCCGGCAATGTGGTTTATTGAAGAGGTGTCAAAACGAAGTGGTATAAAAATTGAGCTGGAAACCTATTTTTCCGGGACACTTGCAAAGGCACCTGATTGTTTAAGTGCAATTGGTGAGGGTGTATACGACATGGGATGGCTTAGTTCAGCATATACACCAGGTAAACTTCCTCTGGCCATGATGGTAGGTTCCACACCTCTTGTAGCCAAATCAGTGTACAGCCTTCTGGCTGCAACCGACGAAGTAGTTCATACCTTTGAGCCGGCTAAAGCTGAATTTGAAAAAGCCAAAGTTAAATTTTTATTCAATGGTGGCATCTATCATTATGATTATATAGGAACTAAGCCAATTAAAACTCTTAGTGATATTAAAGGTATAAAAGCGCGGACTTACGGATATTACTCCAAAGCCTGGGCAGCCCTGGGAGGAGTGCCTGTTACTCTCTCAGTCACAGAAGCATATGATGGGATACAAAAAGGTATGATTGACGGAGTTTTAACCCAGGCTTTTTTTATGGTTCATGCCCTTCGTCTTACTGAGGTAGCTAAACACTATACTCAACTTGACTTTGGCTGTATCCCGGCACCTGTAATCATGAATCTTAAAACCTGGAACAAACTTCCCGGGGCTGTACAAAAAGCAATGACAGAAGTAGCTCTTGAAATGCCGAAACAAGGTGCGAAACTCATTGTTACGCCAGAGCTTAGTGCCATTGATACCATGAAAAAACAAGGTGTTACAATTAATTACCTGTCGGAAAAAGACAAAGCTCATGTAATGAAATTATCAACAGATATTTCTGACCAGCTTGTTAACGATATGACAGCCCGTGGTGTTAAAGATGCCCGCAAGGCAATGGATATTTATCTTAAAGCTTTAAAAAAATACCGGGCCCAAGAATAATAGCAAGGTACTCTGCAGCCGGTTTGAAGCAACAGGCTGCAGAGAAGCTTTTTATAATTAGCTAAAGGAGTGAATAACAATGAAAGTATATGACTGGATCAGTGTCCATAATAACCGGATACCAGACAAGCTGGCCATGATTGACTGGCACAGCCAGCGCAGATTCACCTATGCCCGGATGAATGACAGAGTTTCAAAGCTTTCCGGATTTCTGCACCATGATTTGAAAGTCAAAAAAGGGGATAGAGTGTCAGTCCTGGGGATGAACTCCAGTGATATTTTTGAACTTCAGTTTGCCTGTTACAGGATTGGAGCAATCTTTGTACCCCTCAATGTCAGGCTTGCAGTACCGGAACTGGAATATATGATCAATGATCTTGAAGCCAATGTTCTGTTCTGCGGAAACGAATTTGCCGATGCCGGCGCAAAATTACAAGATAAATGCAACATTGAATATTTAATTGATTTTAACGGCACAGGAAAAAACAGTAAATATGAAGATGGTCTTGCAAAGGCAACTCCCATATATGATATGGTTGAACAGAGCCTTGAAGATATTTGTACTATTTTATACACTTCGGGTACAACAGGACGTCCCAAGGGTGCCTGCATAACCCATGAATCTGTTTTAATCCATACTGTTAATCTTGGTGTTCCCTTTAGGGTTACACCGGACACGGTTTGCATGTGCATTCTGCCCATGTTTCATGTCAGTGGTCTGAATATTTTTGGCAATCCTACTTTTCATGCAGGAGGAACCAATATTATTATTCGCAGCATTGATCCTTCACTATTGTTAAAACTAATAAATAACAAGGAGTTAGGAGTTTCACATTTTATCGGAGTACCAACTATTTTTCAATTTATGGCTCAAGACCCGGAATTTAAAAATACAAACTTCAGCAGGGTTATTTCACCGGTAGTTGGTGGCGCACC
>JAOZST010000132.1:0-10478 GCA_029939535.1 Desulfobacteraceae bacterium
CCCGGAAAACCGGGAGGACTACCCGGGCCTATTATCCTAGGTCAAAGAGCGTATTCGTTCCGCCCAGTACGAAGCTCTCAAAGTGGTCAAAATAAAATATCATTATCTTGATACCATCAGTACTCAAGATGATATATCAATTTATAAAATTGTTATCACTCAACCCTTGAAAATATTTCTGATTATGATATATATCTGCCCACCAGACATGATTTCTTCAAGAGGAGTTCAATGCCCCCAAAAAAAACAAGCGCTGCCAAGGAAAGCATTTACACTCAGATACGAACCGAGATCATTGCCGGGAAAAAAAAGCCGGGTGAACGTCTTTCCATTGACATGCTGAAAAAACAGTTTGGCACCAGTGTGACTCCCGTAAGGGATGCCTTGCAAATGCTCAGTCAGGAACACTTGGTCACCATCAAGCCAAGGTCTGGCTACTTCGTAACACTTACCACCCTGAAACAGCTCAATGATATGCTGGATTTACGCAGTATCCTTGAACAGGCTGCCATCGTACGGGCAGCGGAAAAAATCAATCAAGAACAGATTTCATATCTTGAAAAACTCCATGCCGGATATACAGATGATGCGGTTGAATCCTATGTCCGATATACCGAAGAAAACAAAAAATTCCATTGTTTTATTGCAGAAGCATCGGGGAATCATGAATTAGCTCTCCAGATATTCCATCTCCATGACCGCCTGGCCAGGTTCATGGTCATGAGCAATCCAGGAACACACATGGGAGAAGTCCATGGCAATCTCATTGACTGTTTAAAAGCCCATGATGTGCCAGGTGCACAAAAAGCCATTCAAAAAGAACTTTTAGAAGGCCGACAGGCCATAATGGACAAAATCATGCTGGAAGAAGCCGAGTACTGGCATTTAGGTGTATCCAATATGCCCACACCATAAACTACTGTATTCTTTACAAAGATAGTCTTCTTTATAACAAAATCTGTATTTAAAATTTTCCAAACTGCTTTTCAGCAAGCCGGCTGAATACTCCTTTATATTTCAATTTCTATAATTGATATATTAAAAACTTGACATGATATAAAATTTAGTGCATCTAATTTATACGGCATCTTGACACAGAAAGATATTATTGTTATGAGCATGTATATACAAGTCTTTACAAAGACATTAAATGACCAACCTGAATTATAGACCTTCCTGGGAAAGATCGGTATTATCCCGAGATTAAGGCCCTGGGTAACAGATGGAGAAAATATGAACAAGACAAACACAAGCCAGTCAAATACAAGCCAGCCAGAATTATTTGGACAACTATTGAGTGTTGATCTTGCTTCCAGTCATTGCAAATACCTGCCATTCCCTGAACAGGCTTTGGATTATCTGGGAGGCAGGGGATTTAATGTCTGGTATCTGTATCACCACCTTGCTCCGGGAACAGCTCCCTATGATCCAGAAAATATCCTCATGTTTTCCACAGGTTTTTTAACCGGGTCTTCAGCACCTTCTGCTGCCAGGCTGCATATCAATGCCCTGTCGCCCTTGACAGGGATCCTGGGCAGTTCCAATATCGGAGGGTATGTTGGTGCCTGGTTAAGTTCCTGTAATCTATCCTCAATTATTGTTACGGGAAAAGCCAGATCCCCTGTTTACCTTTATATAAATGATACCGGGGCTGAAATCCGGGATGCAAAGGAGCTCTGGGGAAAAGATGCCTTTGAGACCCAGGACCATATAAGAAAAAACCATATCAAAGAAAACCAGGAAAATGAAAAAATCCGTATCCTGACCATAGGACCCGGCGGAGAAGAACAGGTGAGTTTTGCGGCCATAATAACTGAAAAAGACCATGCTGCAGGCCGGACCGGCATGGGAGCTGTCATGGGGTCCAAACATCTCAAGGCAATTGTAATTGCCCGGGGAAATCATAAACGTTTCCCCGGGGATACCCCCATGAGAAAGCAGGCAATTAAAACCTATGCATCCAATATAAGAGCTGCATCTGAATTCAAGGTTTTTTCAAGATACGGCGGGGCTGGATATATTGACTGGGTCAATGATTTCGGGATCATGGGCAGTAAAAACTATGGCCAGATTGGAATGGATGACATACAAAAAATCGACGGCAGACAACTTGAAAAAAATATTGTCAAAAAAAGCGGCTGTTTCAAGTGCCCAATCCAGTGCAAGGCAGACCTAGTTCTGGATGAAACAAAATCAGAAGAGACACTCACCCGGCCGGAATTTGAACCCATTATCAATCTGGGCGCAAAATGCGGGCTGGATGATTTGCCCGCCATTGTCAGGCTGGACAATCTCTGCACCCGCCTGGGCCTGGATTCCACTTCAGCTGGTTCAGCCATTGCATTTGCCATGGACATGAATGAAAAAGGATTACTGCCTGGAAAATTCAATCAAAACCCAGACCGCCAGGATCATATTAATCTGAATAATATTAATCAGGATACTATTAACCAGACCCTTAACCATGATCAGGGCCAGCACAATTTTGATTCCCAGAAACTGGATCTTTCCTGGGGCAATGCCCAGACCATGGAAAAACTCCTTTATCAAATGGTGGACAATAAGGGACTGGGGAAACTTTTACGGCTTGGAGTCAGACATGCGGCCAGGGAAATGGGAGAAAAAACCCAGAAATATGCGGCCCATGTCAAGGGCCTTGAATTAACCGGTTACCACCCAGGGGCCATCATGGGGACTGCCCTTGGCTATGCCGTGTCCAGTCGCGGTGGGGACTATAACAATGTGTATGCATCCCTGGAATACAGCTGGACCGAAGAAAAAGCAGAAAAAGAGTTTGGAACCCGTGAAGCTGTTAATATAAAATCCATCAAAGCCAAAGGTTTTGTCATCAAAAAAGCAGTTATCACAAATATACTGGTGGATAGCCTGGGACTGTGCAAAGTTCCCGTGTTTTCTCTTTTAAGATCCTTTAACCTTGAAAATGAAGTCCAATTGGTAAGGGATCTGACAGGCCTTAATATTTCCAGGGAAAGGCTTTTCCGAAGTGGTGAAAAAATAGCCGCCCTTGAAAAATGGTTTAATATCTGCCACGGGAAAAAAGATATGGAAGACAGGCTGCCGGATATGTTTTTCAATGACGACAAAGAAAATATCCAGGGCAGTAATCATATCCAAAAGGACAAAGACAGGGGATTAACCCGGGAAAATCTCAAAACCATGCTGGATGAATACTATCTGGCCATGGGTTGGGATAAAAACGGAATTCCCCCGAAACCAGAAAGTATAAACAAAAACAACAAAGAATAAATTAGGACCGTAGATGAAATAAGTTGAGCAGAAATAGCGCAGAATTTTGGTTCATCTACAAGGCGCATTAAAGGTTCAATAGCAGGCCTATCGGGCCTTTGATGCAACGCAGTAGATGAAGCAAAAGACAAGCAATTTCGTTCAAATTATAAAATTTGCGGTCCTTATCTATCAGGAGGAAAACAAACGATGATACACTCATCCAATATTCCAACCAGGACTGTGGGCATGAAAATTCTTGATGAAGATCAAATCTTTGAGATTCGCCAGGCAGCCTTTGATATCATTGAAAAGGTAGGGTTTAAATGCCAGCACAAAGAGATCCACAAGATGATGAAACAAGCCGGTGCTGTGATCCAGGGCAATATCATCAGAATACCGAGATATATTGTGGAGGAATGTCTTGTAACGACTCCCAGGGGATGGACCATCTATGACAGGAATGGGCGCAGAGCCCTGGAGGTTGAAGGGGAAAAAAGTTATTACGGGACTCCCACGGGCAGCCCCAACACCAGGGATGCCTTTACCGGTGAAATCAGAAAAACCACCATTGGAGACATAAAACTGGGTGCCAGGGTTGCGGATTATCTGTCTGACATTGACTTTGTCATGCCCATGGGAACGGCCCAGGATGTGCCGGCAGAGGCAGGAGAGGTCCATGAATTTCCCGCATTGGTTGCCAATACCACAAAGCCTTCAGTTTTTCTAGGGTATACAGCCCTTGGCTGTGATTATGTTTATGAAATGGCAGCAGTCATTGCCGGGGGACAGGAAAATTTAAGCCGCAAACCCTTTCTCATTTCCTATCCCGAAGCCATTGCCCCTCTTTTCTTTCCCGATGAAGTCATTGAACGGATCTTTGTAGCAGCGGACAGGTTCATGCCCCAGCTGCCCGGATCAACGGTCCAGGCAGGGGCCACTGGCCCTGTGACCCTTGCAGGCATGATTACCCAGATGACGGCGGAATCCCTGATTCACATCAGTATTGCCCAGCTGCGGAAAAAAGGATGTCCAGTGGCCATGAGCGCCAATGCAGGCATATTAAACATGAAAACCGCTCTCATGGCCATGGGCGCTCCGGAAAACAATCTGGCCCTGGCAGCCCAGGCAGAAGTTGCCAAATCCTTTGGCCTGCCCACCTGGGGCCTTGCCGGAGCCACTGACGCAAAACTTCTGGATGCCCAGGCAGGAGCGGAGAGTGCCCTTTCCATCCTCAGTCAGGGTTTGTCCGGGTTGAACCTTATCCATGATGTTGGATACATGGCCGCAGGAATGGTATGTTCCCTGGAGCAAATGGTCATGGGCAATGAAATTGTGGGCATGAGCAAGCGGTTCATCCAGGGTATCACAGTGACAAAGGAAACACTGGCCCGTCAGGTCATTGAAGATGTGGGGCCTGCAGGCCATTTCCTGGGGCAGAAACACACCATGAACAATTTCAAAAAAGAACTCTGGCATGCCAATCTCATGAACCAGGACAGTATCAGTGCCTGGGAAAATGCAGGCAAACCCACCATGGAAGACAGGGTAAGGGAAGAGATAAAAATGATTATGGACACCCATAAACCAGAACCTTTAAGTGATAAAATCCTTTCTGAACTGGACCGGTTGAAAAAAGAAGGTGAAAAAGAGATCCTGGCCAAGTTGAAAAAAGGGTAAGATCTGCAAAACAATAATTATTTAAACAACATTATGTACCATGATTTTGGAGAATTTAAATGATCGAAAAAAAATATGACGCCATTATTATCGGCGCCGGCATCATTGGCAACAGCATTGCCTATGAAATGGCCAAAAAAGGCCAGAAAACACTGACCATTGACAAACTTTCTGCTTCCGGATCAGGTTCCACAGCAGGTTCCTGTGCCATTATCCGACTCTATTATTCATCACCTGAAGGGGTTGCCCTGGCCCGGGAAGGGTATTATTACTGGCTGGACTGGAACAGATACCTGAACACTGTTGATCCCGACGGCATGGCCTATTATAAGAATACCGGTGCCATGGTCTACAAGAGTGAAATCAACAAAAACCTTGCCCCTGTGATGGAATCTCTGGATGCCCTTGGAGTTGGCTATCTGGAGTTGACCCCGGAAGAGATGAAACAATACATTCCCAACCCGGATCTTCGCTCTTTCCATCCCCAGAAACTCATGGATGATCCGGATTTTGGGAAACCCACCGGAGGCAGTGTCAACGGGGCTGTATTTGTACCTGAATCAGGATATGTGAGTGATCCCAAGCTGTCCACACATAATGTAGAAATGGCAGCCAGGAATGTAGGATCAGACTTCATGTTTAACGCAGAGGTTGCTGATATCCTGAAAAAAGACGGAAGAGTCTCTGGAGTTGCCTTGAAAGACGGTACCATTATAGAGGCACCCATCGTGGTCAATGTAGCTGGTCCCCATTCCTATCTGATTAACCGCATGGCAGATGTTGAAGATAAGATGAACATCAAAACCCGTGCTCTGCGGGTGGAAGTGGCCCATGTGCCAAGCCCCGAGGGGATAGACTGGGAAAAAACCTGCGTTATCACCTCAGACTCTGATACCGGGGTTTACACACGACCTGAAACCGGAAACCATGTCCTTATAGGCAGTGAAGAACCTGATTGTGACCCCCTGGACTATGTGGACCCGGATAATTATAATGAAAACTTCACAGACCAGCTGAAAACCCAGGCCATGCGGGTAGCCATGCGTATCCCGACCCTGCCCATCCCCAATAAAAACCAGGGGCTTGTGGATCTCTATGACGTATCTGATGACTGGTACCCCATCTATGATAAATCAGACCTGCCAGGGTTTTATATGGCCATCGGAACCAGCGGCAACCAGTACAAAAATGCTCCTGTTGTGGGCGGATTTATGGCAGAACTCATCAATTATTGCGAAAGCGGCAATGACCATGACAAAGAACCTCTGCAATACAAGATGAAATATATCAACCATACCCTGGACATCGGTTTTTTCAGCCGTAACAGGGAAATCAATCAGGATTCCAGTTTTTCAGTTATTGGATAAATCCTGAACTCTCTTACCAAGCCGCAAAGTTGACTAAAAAGTCCGGCTGAAAACCTTAGGGTTTTCAGCCGGACTTTTTTTTAGGAGGGGGGATATTGCTGGGGGATATCAATTTTTGTTTTAGTGTGATTCCAGTTTTAGTGTGATTCCAGTTTTAGTGTGATTCCAGGAGTCTATGCATTGTCAGAGTAGATTCAGGAAAGTTATTTAGTATTTTTTTGTCTTCAGTTATTAATGAGACCCCAAGATCTTTAGCCAAATTTACAAATTCACAATCGTATGCTGTACACCCACTATGATGTGCCAAACTTAGAACCTGCACTGAATTGATTTCATATTCATTTTTTTTTAATAATTCTTCAGCTGATTCAAAGATGTCAATTGCATCAGCCAGGGAAATTATATTCTTCTTTATGTAAAAAGAAAGAACATTTCTAAATTCACCTCGCCATAGCAGAGGAGCAGACCAGACAGGGTCTTTTTTAAATACTTGTTCCGCAAGAGAGGAATAGTCAGAATTAAGGTAAAAATAGCTTATGATATTTGTATCAACTACAATCATGGTCGTCCTTTCTCTTTTGCCTTTTGTAAAATATCCGGGGTGAGAAGGAATTTTTTTGTTTTTTGCCTAGATTGTTTAGCGCGGATTAGATAATGTTCCGGGTTAAATGGCTTACTAATTATTGTTTTTTCTATCAGACAGATAATTTCACTATTAATGCTCCTGTGATTAATATTTGCCGTCTTCTTTAGGATTTTGTAAGTATGATCCGGGATATTTTTAACAGTGATATTTGGCATTGAACTCTTCCTTATTCCATAAGACCTGGTTGCATTATGGTATTATAATGGTTGCATTACTTGGAATTGTCAAGGATAAATGATATTATTATTGGATAAATTCAATTAAAAGCAAAAGTCCTGTTGAAAACCGTAAGGTTTTCAACAGGACTTTTGCTTTATTCTAAATGACTTTCTATTCCAAAATTTATTCTAAAGTTTATCCCAATTATGCATGAATCCGTTCTGATGGATCAGGTATAATGATGACCGGTTCTATTTTACTCAACTCTTCAATGGGTATATGACATTTGATCACATGCCGGTCTTTCACAATAATATCCAGCGGCGGTTCATTGTCACAGATATCACCTATTTTCCTGTGGCAGCGGGTGCAGAACGGACAACCCTTTGGTGGCTTCATTGCACTGGGCAGGTTCCCTTCTAAAACGATTTTACGTTTGGTTATTTCAGGATCAGCAATGGGAACTGCAGATAACAGAGCCTCGGTATAGGGATGATAGGGAGGAGCAAATATTTCCTCTGTGGTTCCCCTCTCAAGGATATGTCCCAGATACATGACAACAATACGATCCGAAAGATAACGAACCACACTCAGATCATGGCTGATAAAAAGCAGGGTGGTTTTATGCTTGCGCTGGATATCCATTAAAAGCTCTGTTACAGCGGCTGCCACAGATACATCCAAAGCAGAAACCGGCTCATCAGCAATTACTATACTTGGATTCCCGGCAAATGCCCTGGCAATACCAATACGCTGTTTCTGACCGCCTGATAACTGCCTGGGTTTTCTAAAATAAAAATCCCTGGGCAGCTTGACAATATCCAGCAGATTCATGACCCGGTCAAAAACCTTTTTTTTGTCGGTCTCAATACCAAACTGCCTAATAACCCTTGATATCTGCCCCCCAATGGAATGGCTGGGGTTTAAGGTATCAAAGGGATTCTGAAAAACCATCTGCAGAGATCGAATCTGCTCGGTGGAACGGTCCCGAACCTCTATGCTTGAAATATCTTTGTCATTATGGCGTATTTCTCCATCTGTTCCTTTTTCCAACCCCATGAGAACTTTGGCAAAGGTCGATTTACCGCATCCTGATTCACCCACAATGGCTACGGTTTCACTTTCATGGGCAGTAAAATTCAACTCTTCATTTGCCTTTACATGACGTACACTTTTCCCGGTAATCAACGCCATTAATGAGGAATCTTTTACCTCGTAGTATTTTTTCATACCATCGACTTCAAGGACCTGTTTGCCAATCTCTGTTGATTCCTTGACCTCTTCCTGGCCAAGATTCTTGTCGTGATCAATATCTTTATACCGCAGGCAGCGGACACGATGGTCAGATGCTCCGCCTTGGACATACTCCATTTTAAAATGATCTTTATCACACAGCCCCTGCTCAAAGTGATCACACCGTGGGCCAAAATAACATCCCGAAGGCCGTTCAAAAGGCAGGGGAAGCTGTCCCCGAATGGGCTTCAGAGGTGCAGCATTCTTATCTGCAGTGGGCAGAGGAATACAGGAAAAAAGGCCGTGGGTATAGGGGTGCTTGGGCCAGTGAAAAAGAGAATTTATGGTTCCTTCCTCCACAACCTCACCGGAATACATCACAAATACCCGGTCGCAGGTCTCTAAAATCAACCCCAGGTTGTGGGAAATATAGATCTGGGAAGTCCCGAATTTTTTGCTGATATCTGCAATGAGTTTCACAATCCCGGCTTCCACGGTAACATCCAAGGCAGTGGTGGGTTCATCCAGCAGCAATAGAGACGGCTTGGATAAAAGCCCCATGGCAATTACAACCCGCTGCTGCTGGCCTCCGGACAACTGATGGGGATAAGACTCCATAACCCTTTCAGGATCAGGCAGGTTAACATCCCTCAGCATTTGCACAGATCTCTCCCGTGCTTTTTTATTGGAAATATCTTCATGGGCCAGGGGCACTTCCATGAGCTGGGTACTGATCTTAAGACTTGGGTTTAAAGAGGCAAAGGGCTCCTGATAGATCATTGATATTTCTGATCCCCTGATGCTGCGCAACTCATTTTCGCTCAAGGTGGTTAAATCACGGCCTTTGAACGTTATACTGCCGCCTGTAATACCTCCGTTGGCACCCATGTACTGCATGATAGCCATGGCAACAGTTGATTTACCACAGCCTGATTCTCCGACAATCCCTATGGTCTCACCGGGCTTAACTGTCAAGGAAAAATCAACAACAGCCGGTATCTCTCCGGCTCTTGTATAATATGAAATACATAGATCTTTACAAACCAGTACAGGTTCTTGCTTGTCATTCATAATTAGCTACCTCTTAATCACGTAATGAGATTTCACGCAGCCCGTCTGCCAATAGATTAAATCCGAGAATTAGTGAGGATATGGCTATACATGGAAACAGGGTCATATGGGGAAAAACCATTGCCATTTGACGTGTTTCATTGACCATTCCACCCCAGTCAGGATCTGGTGGCGGCAGGCCAAGGCCCAGGAAACCAAGAACACCAATTGTAATAATAACATACCCGAGACGTAGGCAGGCATCCACAATAAGCGGGCCTCTGGCATTAGGTAAAATTTCAAACAGCATGATTCTCCAGTCAGACTCCCCCCTGGTCTGGGCAGCTGCCACATAGTCACGGTTGCGAAGGTCTAAGACAAGGCCTCGCACAATACGCATAATCCCCGGAGAAGAGGCAAAGGTAATTGCAATCACAATATTAAATCCCGAAGCACCAATGGTTGCAATAACGATGATATAAAGCACCAGCACTGGAAATGATAAAATAATATCAGAAATACGAGAGAGGATGTCATCCACCAGACCTCCGCGGTATCCTGCCATAAGCCCCATTAAAATTCCTACTGTATAAGCACTCACAGTTGCAATGGGTGCATAAAAAAGAACGGTGCGGGATCCCCATACAATACGGGATAAAATATCACGGCCAAGATGATCCGTTCCCAGCCAGAATGTTCCACCCGATGCTGCCGCAGTACCCGGTTTGGCAAAGGGCTGAATCGCTGCATTGGGGTCAAATTGTGCTATCAAAGGGGCAAAAATAGCCACGAACACCCAGAATAGAACCAGAAAAGCACCGATCATTCCCACCCAGCTTTCCTTCAGGAGTCCAAAAGATTTTATGATACGCCACAGAGTGGCGCCATAGCCCACAGAGGGCATTTCAGTAATAGATTTATTTGTCATTTAAAGTTCTCCTTAACTGAAACGTATGCGGGGGTTAAGAAAGGTATAGCCGATATCCGCCAAGGTTTGTGAACTCACCGCCACAACCACTGCCACCATTGCACAGGCTTCTAAAAGTGCAATATCATTATTCAGGGAAGCTTCTAAGAGCAGTGCGCCGAATCCTTTA
>JAOZST010000133.1:0-6097 GCA_029939535.1 Desulfobacteraceae bacterium
CAGACACCGGAACAATAGGAGTGGTCTCCCTTGTTGATGTCCCGTGATCCAACACATTGGAGCCAGGCAATCTTTTTGGGTTCCTTTTTATCAGAAGGCCTGACCAGATGCCCTCCAAAGGGACCCGAGGCTGATAATACCCGTTCAAATTCAAGGCTGGTCATGATATTGGGACTGTGGCCGTAACAATAGGTGGCCATATGAATGGGCTCAAAGGGTGTAAACCCGGGAGCCAGGATAATGGCCCCCACATGGATGCTATGCTCTTTTTTCACCAGAAAATGGTCCACGGCATTGGCCAGACAGGCATCCACACATTGCATGCACTCTGAACAATACCCGCAGTTGAGACACCGGCCTGCCTCCTTTTTACCCTCTTCCAGGCCATAGCCCAACTCCACCTCCTTAAAATTTCCAGCCCGCTCTTCCAGGGCAAGCTCCGGCATTTTATACCGGCGTTCTTCAGTAATATCCTCTTCCACGGGCCTATATACTGGATTTTCTACAACAGGCAGAGACCTGCCCTCCTCCATATCCTCACCTTTCAGGTAGCGGTAAATGGATTCCGCTGCTTCCATGCCTGCGGCAATGGCGCTGATGGCAACCCCCGGTCCTGTCTGGACATCTCCTCCGGCAAACACCCCTTCCCTGTCAGTTGCCAGGGTAAGGGGATGAACCTCTGTAGTGTTCCATTTGCTGATTTTCAGGTCTGCCGGATTTTCCAGGACAGAAAGGTCAGGTTGCTGGCCAATGGCCGGTATGAGCTGGTCAATAATAATTTCATATTCACTGCCTGGAATGGGAATGGGCCGCCTTCTGCCCGAGGAATCAGGCTCTCCCAATTCCATTTTAATGACCCGGACACCAGCGACCCTATTGTTTTCTTCCAGGATTTCCTGGGGAGCTGCAAGATAGGTGATCTTGGTGCCCTCATCTTCCGCAGCAGCAATCTCCTCTTCCCAGGCCGGCATCTCCCTGCGGGTTCTTCGATAGAGAATAGTCACCTCATCAGCTCCCAGACGTAAAGCAGACCTGGCCACATCAATGGCCACATTACCTCCACCAATGATACCTACCTTTTTGCCCACCTCTGTAGTGCCTGTAAGGTTTAACTCCCTCAGAAAATCAACCCCCTGGCAGACACCGTCCAGTTCTTCTCCAGGGATCCCCAGCTCAATGCCCCTGTGGGCGCCAAGCCCCAGGAATACTGCGTCATAGCCCTCTGCCAGCAGACTGTCCAGGGTAAAGTCTTTGCCCAGCTTTTTGTTTAATTTGAGCTCCACACCCAGGTTAGTGACAACTTCTATGTCCTGATCCAGAACCTCCCTGGGCAGCCTGTGATCCGGTATACCCACCCTGAGCATACCTCCGGCCTGGGGCAGCGCCTCAAATATGGTGGCATCCACGCCCTTCTTTGCAAGGTGAAAGCCGGCTGACAAACCAGCCGGACCCGATCCTATGATGGCCACACGCTTGCCGATTTTTTCAGCACAGGGGATCTCCACCTGTCTGGGATCAAAATTGTCCGCTGCCATTCGTTTTAAATCCCTGATGGCCACAGGTTCATCAACTTGACACCTGCGGCAGGCATCCTCACACTCATGGGGACAGACCCTGCCCAGCACCCCGGGCAAAGGAAGCTGTTCCATGATGATTTCCAGGGATTCCTTGAATTTACCATCTTTGACCATCTGCACATACCCCTGGACATTGAGTCCGGCAGGACAGGTAAGTCTACAGGGGGCCTTATCCTGTTTTTCAATGGAATAGGCAGAGGGCATTGCCTGGGGATAAAGTTTGAATGCAGCCTTCCTGTCACAAAGTTCCTCATCAAACTGACTGGGCAGTTCTACTGGGCAAACCTCGGAACACTCCCCGCATGCAGTACATTTTTCAGGATCTATATATCTTGGATTTTCCTGCAAATGAATGGTGAAATCCCCTTCAACCCCTTCCACTGATTCAATTTCGGTCATGGTCAAAAGTTCAATATTCAAATGCCGGCCTGCTTCAACCAGTTTGGGAGAAATGATACACATTGAGCAGTCATTGGTGGGAAAGGTTTTGTCCAGTTGGGCCATTGTTCCTCCAATGGCTGTGTTTTTATCTACCAGGTAAACCAGATATCCTGAATCCGCCAGATCCAGGGATGCCTGGATACCGGCAATGCCGGCTCCGACTACCATCAACGCCCCATTACCCTTTGTAGCCATTTTATCCCTCCTTTTTCTGTGGTCCTACCTTCTATGGCCCAGCCTTTTTATAACCCTGCTTTCTATAGTCCTGCTTTCTATAGTCCTACTGAAGCCAGATCCGGACCCAGATAGGTTCGTTCAGTATCTGCCAATACTCCCATGGCCAGGCAGAGGATGGTCCACAAATGAACCACATGAAAATTTCCGCCATAATGTTCTCCAATATCTTCAATCTGGCCGTGGCAGTTATGGCAGGGTGCAATGACATAACTGGCACCCGTGGCCTTGATCTGGTTGAACTTGGTCCTGCCATAGGCCCGTCTCTGATCCGGGAAACCGGCCTGGAGAGCTCCTCCGCCACCGCCGCAGCAATAATTGTTTTCCCGATTGGGAATGGTATCGATGAAATTTTCCAGGCCCACCACGGTTTTAACCACAAAGCGCAGATCATCCACAATCTTGTTGGATCCGCTTTTCCGTCCTATATTGCAGGGATCCTGAATGGTAAATTTTGCTTTGATATCCCTGTTCCAGTCAGAGTTGACCTTTAATTTGCCTTCCCTTATCCACTGGGCATAGAGTTCAATAATGGTTATCAGTTCAAATTTGTGGGGAATTTTGAATTTACGCAATCCTTCCAGGATTGCAAAATAGGAATGGCCTCATTCCGTATTGACCACCATGGGACTTTTCAAATTATTGTCCACGTGGTGAGCAAACTCCTCAATAATATATTTCCAGCCTTCGGCATCTGCCATGAACATGCAATAATTTTCCCCGGCCCACATAACAGAGGGATAGGTCCAGTCCGCCCCGACCATGTGGAGCACCTTCCACAATGGCCCCATTTCCTCGGGTTCGGTGACAGGTTCCCGGGAATTCTGGTTAAGGACCATGTGGGCCCCTTCCCTGTCCACTGTCACTTCAAGGTCTTCAAACCCTGGATGTTCTTCCCGGATCTCCTCGGCAACATCCAGAACCGTGAATTCAAAATCCTCCTTTTGGGCGCCCATAGCACTGCCGGTACGAATATGCTGATCACAGGAACCCAGAATTCCCCTTGGACGTTTTTCCCGGGGTATTTTGGCCCGAATGTTAAAAATAAGCTTTGGAATGTCGATGTTCATGGGACAGGCCAGTATGCAACGCCCGCACATACTGCATACCCATTTCCAGTCTGATTTCAGAATCTCGTCATCCATTCCCAGGTTCAGCATCCGGATCAGTTTCCTGGGATCCATTCCAAACTGCTCCGATGCCGGGCATCCGCCCGTGCAGGTGCCGCAGGTCAGGCATAAATCAAAATTTCCTTGGGGTACCTTATCCAGAACCTCCTCTTTCAATTCTAAATCCAGGGTGTCAATCTTAATTGCCTCTGCCATAGACCTTCTCCCTTATCTTAATCTGGCTGCATTAAGATACTGTCCCAGCCTATCTTCTCCACCAATTGTAATAATATGAACGCCCTGGCAGATATCCTTAAGACTGTTGACAGTATCAGCAAAAAGCTCAATACTTGCCTTTGTCTTGTCCGGTGCTTTTAACAGCTTCTGGATTACCCACTCAGGAACAAGTCCGGATTTAAAATGACGATTTAAAAATTTCCCCATGCCAGCCGTACGCAGGATCATAACCTCGGCAATCACAGGCACGCGAAAAGGGGCCACCTGTTTCATAAATTTCTCAAATTGTTCCACATCAAATATGGGAGTGGTCAGAAAATAACCTGTCCCCACATTCAGCATGTCCTCCATCTCTTCCATACCCTTTTTGGGCATATTCCGTCCCCAGGGGGTTTCAATACCGGAGCCCAGGGTAAAATCCATTTTCTTTTCCAGCTCCTTGCCTTCAACTGTCACCCCCTGCTTCAGGTGATCCAGAACAGAGCCTAACTTTCCCGAATCCACATGGAAGAACATGGACTCCTGAAGGGTGTCTCCGGAAATTCTATAATCCTCGGTAAAAACCAGAAGATTATCCACCCCGGTTTCATGGGCAAGGGTCAGGTCTTTCTGGAGCTGGTAACGGTTTTTATCCCGGGTGGTAGTCTGGTAAATAGCATTAAATTTATTTTGATTCAAAAGGTCACAGGTTTTAATACTATCCCCAACAACCCCTTCCAGTTCCACTTCCGAGACAGAAACCCCGTCCACACGGCCCCTGATTTTTTTCAGGCTGTCAATCAGGGATTCCGGTTCTTCATTACCAAGGGGGGCCTGTATCTCAGAGGTCACAACAAATCTCTTTTTTTCCAAAGATTCTTTTAAATTCATGATCTGCCTCCTTGTTATTTTAATCCAAGTAATTGAGCCACTTCATCTTTGAGCTGGGAAAGCGGCAATGGTTTGGAAAAGCAGACATCCGCACCGTTCTCCTTCATTTGTGCGAATTTTTCATCGTCCAGGTAGGCGGAAAGTACAATGATTTTCGTATTCCTGGTCTTTTCATTGTTCTTGATTTTTTTACAAACTTCATAGCCTTTGATATCCGGCATCATTATATCAAGGATTAATAGATCCGGATGGAAATGGTTTACCTGAAGCCCTGCTTCAAACCCGTCGGAAGCAGAGATCACCTCATAGTCGAATTCATCCTCCTCCAATGCCTGGACAATGGATTCAACTATGATCATGTCGTCGTCAACCACCAGGATCTTTTTTCTGCTGTTCTCATTCTTTTCCTCGGGCACGGGGATACCCTGGTTTCGCATGAAAACTTCAAGGTCGGTCTTTTTGATCCTGCGATGGCCTCCAACGGTCTTGTAGGCCTTTATATGGCCTGCCTCCACCCAGTTGATAATGGTTTTCGACGAAACATTGCAGTACTTGCTTGCCGTAAATACAGTCAACGTGTCTTCCATAATGCCTCCTATTTTTGCATTCATGGTATTATAGATTTTATAGTTATTATAATTAATTTTGCCTGTCAAGTATTTTTTAATAAATATAATAACTATAAAATTTATAATAAGAATATTATCCACCCCAAAAAAAACAGGATACATTTGTATCTATTTTTTATTGACAATTTGTCTCCTATAAGATACAAAATATGCATATGAAATACGAACTTCAAACTACTGGCAGTTTTAATATATGGTTTAGCGGTCTGAAAAACAGAGTCACTAAGCCGTTTGACATTGCTAAACATCTTGAAACCGAAGAAGATATTCGAAATTTCCTAAAAGAAGTAGCTGAAACTGGCAATTCGTCTGATCTTATTCATGCAATAAATATTGCGTCTAGAGCCAAGGGCATGACAGAAGTAGCCAGGCAGGCTGGGGTCACCAGAACCAGTTTGTATAAATCTCTTTCAGGCGATGCCAATCCGCGCTTTGAGACAATAATGAAAATAATTGAAGCCCTTGGTTGTAGGCTGGCGATTGAATAATTGTACGTTAACTTCCTTAACTTCCTTTACCGTTAATACAATGGGTCGAAACTAATATTTTAGAAACTGAACAGGAATTAAACTAAAAAAATCATGCTGAAAATACTGATGGTGGGAATGGGTAGTTTTGCAGGGGCCATATGCCGGTATCTTATCTATGAAGCCACCCTTGTTTTTTATAACAATGCATGGTTCCCTTTGGGGACCTTGATCGTAAATATTTCCGGCTGTTTCTTCATCGGTTTTCTTGGGGGGTTGTCCGAAGCCCGGGAAATCTTCAGTCCTGAGGTGCGTGCCCTTGTCTTTATCGGATTCCTGGGCGGATTTACCACCTTTTCCTCCTTTGGATATGAAATCTTTTTTCTGGCAAGAAACGGCCAGACAGGGATGGCACTTACAAACATGGGTCTCCAGATAATTCTGGGACTTTTTGCGGTATGGATGGGATTTAGTCTTTCCAAATTTTTCTAGGAATTATTCAAGCCAACTTATTCAAACCAATTTTCAAACCA
>JAOZST010000133.1:6197-10439 GCA_029939535.1 Desulfobacteraceae bacterium
TTCAAACCAATTTTCAAACCAGGGGCAGAGAAATAATAAACTGTGTCCATTCCCCCTCTTTGGATGTCACGGTGATATCACCTCCATGATCCTTTATAAATCCGTAACACACAGAAAGACCCAGGCCCACCCCCTGGACGCTTTCTTTTTTGGTGGTGAAAAAAGAATCAAATATTTTTTCCAAATGCCCGGGATTGATTCCCGTACCCGTATCTTTGATGGTGATGTTAAGCATACTCCGGGCAAGGGAGGTAGTAATTTTTAGGACGCCACCATCGGGCATGGCATACATGGCATTGGAAAACATGTTGATAAAAACCTGGCGCAGCTGGTCCTTTGAGCCAATGATTTTTCCCGGATTTTTCACCAGATCCAGCTCAAGCTTGATACTGTTTTCCCTGAATCTTTTTTCATAGAGCAGAAGGAGTTCATCCAGCACTGTATCAATATCCAGCTCCACCCGAATTTCCTGGTCCGGTCTGGAAAAAGAAAGCATTTTTTTCAACATATCTGCCAGGCGCATGATTTCCGACAGGGACATATCCAGAAGTTTTCGCCGCTTGTTGGTGGGGGAAATTTCTGTCTTCATCAACTCAAGGGTATTCATAATCCCGAATAAAGGATTGTTCAGCTCATGGGCAATCTGGGAGGTCAGCCTGCCCATGGCAGCCAGCTTCTCTGACTGGAGAAGGTGCTGGCGAGCTGCAGAAAGCTCCCGTTCGGTATTGAGCCGATCTTTAAGGTCTACAAAAATCGCAACCGATGCCAGTTCATCCCCTTTTTCGTCATAAATAATACCTGCGGACAGGTTCCCCTCTACGGTTTCTCCGTCCTGCCTTGTAAAGGTAAGGGGATAGGTATTGAGTCTTCCCCTGCCTCCATATCCCTCATCCTGAATCATCTCCATGACTTTCCTGGATACTTCTTTTGAATAGATCTGCTGGATACTCTTTTTTCCCACCACCTCCCGGGCCGCATATCCGAAAATCTCTTCCGCCCCATGATTCCACAGCTTGATTATTCCTTTCATATCCATAGCCATGATGGCATTGGGTGAGCAGGAAATGGTCTTATCCAGAAAATCGTGGGCTTCCCGGATCTGGGTTTCAATGCGCTTTCTCTGGGTCTGGTCCACCACAATACCTTCATATCCCAGGATTTCTCCATTGGTATCATATCGCACATTGCTGGTTAAAAGGATATGAAGGATATGGCCATCCCTTCTCCGCCACTGGACCTCGTAATCCACAACCTGGCCTTTTTTTTCTATTTTCTTCTGGTATTCACGCCTGTCCTCGGGTCTCAAATACACATCTGTGGCAAGATCCAGGGAAAGGAACTCATCTTTGTCCTGGTATCCCAGCATTTTTAAAAGGGTTGGATTTACATCCAGAAACCGACCTTTTTTACTGGAGACAAAAACCCCGCACCCCACATGGGTAAACAGCCTCTGATAGCTTTCCCTGGAAGACTTGAGTTTGGCCTCCCGTTCTGCTCTATGGCTGATATCCCTGTAGATGGAAAGCTTTGACCTGGTACCGTCCCTGTTTGTTACGGGCAGTTCAGACAGGGCAAAGGTTTTTCCAACAGACTCGAGATAGATCTCGCTATGGTGAGTTTCACTTTTTTTAAATATTTCGTCGTATTTACACCAATCACAGGGTTTGTCAGCATTGATCAACACATTATAGCATTTTTTGCCCACCCCGTCCCCGAAATAGGTTTTCATAAATTTATTCATATACTCCACAGTATAATTTTCGTTGATGATATAAATACCTTCATCAAAGGCATCCAGGGCATCCGTAAGTCTTGGGGTGTGATCGTTCATGAAAAACTCCTTATGTTTGCATCACTTTTGAGCATAAAAAAACCTTTTGCTATTTTCCTTCTCTTACCTGACTTTTATAGCGAAGGAACATATTTATTGCCCTATAATAGGATTCAAACCCTGAAATAGTATTGTGGCCGGCTTCATCAATATAAACCAATTCCTTTGGACAGGTCAGGCTTTCGTAGAGATTCCTGGTGTTCCCGGGAGCAATCACCTCATCCTCCATAGATGCCAGGATCAGGGTAGGGGCAATGATGCTGGATGAAAAATCAATTATCCTGTGTTTATCCTTTAGTACCAATCCAACCAGCCAGGAAGGATAATAATTTGCTGCCACGGCCTCAATGCTATCAAAGGGACAGGTTAGAATCAACTTTCCAAGCCCCCGCTCCAGGACCAGGTAAGCCGCCATGGAAGAACCCAGACTCCGGCCCCAGGCAATAATATTCTGAGGTTTGAGAGCAAATTTTTCACTCAGGACATCAAATACGGTCAGGGCATCAGATTTCAAATTTTCTTCGGTGGGTGATCCCGTGCTCCTGCCATAGCCCCGGTAATTGACCATCACCACATTGGCATCCAGTTTTTTTATATACTCTTCCAGATTCAGGGAAACCTCTTCGGCATTTCCCCCAAAATAAAAGACTATTGGCAGACGGGCCATATCCTTTTTCAGTATCCAGCCATGGAGAATTGTCTTTCCCCCGACCGGAATGGATAGCTCTTCCACCTGTTCCAGCTCTGTTCTTATATACCCGAGCCGTTCATTGCCTACAGGAGCTGGAAAATATAAAAGTTTCCTTGAAAAAAGAAACAAGGCTCCCAGGAAAAAAAGCGTGACAATGGTAATGAGGAAAATTAATTTCATACACTTCCTATCTGATCCGTCCATACCGATTTTTCAATAAAAATTACAGATGTATAAGACTACAGCAAAGATATCCTGAAGAAAAGATAAACTTTTTTTCTCAATTAATTATTTGCTATTTCAGATGCAGTCAATACTACCCCTGACATTCAAAACCTTTATCAATCCAGCCATAATTCACTGGGCAGCATCATTGATGTTACCAATTTTTTCATTGCTATTGTGGACATCAAAAAACGCACCCTGTATTTCCCATATCACGTGGACACAGAGGATGAAAATTTTTCTCCGATCACAAATTTTGATCCCAATGATTCCCTGACCGGCCTGGTAGTTTCCCGGCGCAAACCCCTGTTATTAGAAAAAAAAGATCTGGAGAAACGAGCAGGACAAGATGGTATCTGGGGCCCGACACCCCATACCTGGATGGGAGTTCCTTTAATCATCAAAATGAGGTTATCTGAGTAATAGAAATGAAAAATTACAAAGTTTCATGGGCGGTTCTGCAAATAATCTCCTCCTGGAGGGCCGGGGTCAGATCCACAAAATAATCTGAATAGCCCGCCACCCGGACAATGAGATCCCTGTGATTTTCCGGATGTTTTTGAGCATCCCTGAGAATTTTTTTATCCACCACATTGAACTGTACATGGTGGCCATCCATCTTAAAATAGGACCGGATTAAATGCAGCAGGGCAGTCCTGCCCTTATCATCCCCAAGGAAATCCGGCAGAAACTTCTGGTTGAGCAGGGTACCCCCGGTCTTTAAATGATCAATCCTGGCAGCAGATTTCAGCACTGCCGTGGGTCCACAATGGTCTGCACCCTGGACAGGGGAAATACCTTCGGAAAAAGGAATCCCTTTTTTCCGTCCGTCAGGCAGGGCCCCGGTGATTTCTCCGAAATACACATGGCAGGTGGTAGGCAGAAGATTGATCCTGTAAACCCCTCCCCTGGCATTGGGTCTGTTGGTGACAGCCTTGTGGTATACGGAAAAAACTTCTGTAAGGACCTTGTCGGCATAGTCGTCGTCATTGCCGTATTTCGGGGCTTTGAGGAGCTGATGTTGGAGAAGATCATTTTCCTTGAAATCATTTTCAAGGGCATTTAAAAGAGCTTCCATGGACAGGGTCTTTTTATCATAGACATTGTATTTAACAGCAGACAGACAGTCTGTGATACTGCCCATGCCCACCCCCTGGATATAAGAAGTGTTGTATCTTGCCCCGCCCTGGTTATAATCCCTGGCATTTTCAATACAGTCTTCGGTCACAAGGGACAGCAGGGGTACGGGCATATACCTGGCATTGATCTGCTCAATTTTATTGGAACCCTTGATCTTGATGCTGACAAAATGCTCCACCTGACGTTTATAGGCATGAAACAGCTGATCATAGGTCTCAAACTTGAGAGGATCTCCTGTTTTCAGACCGATCTGCTTTTGAGTTCTTGGGTCCAGCCCGTTGTGCAGGGTAATTTCCAGGATCTTGGGAAGGTTGAAATACCCGGTCAAGATATAGGCTTCCCTGCCAAAGGCACC
>JAOZST010000134.1:0-10358 GCA_029939535.1 Desulfobacteraceae bacterium
GATAATAAAAATCAGGATAATAAAAATCGGGTAAAGTAAAAATCGACCGGCTTACTCAGCACCATATTCTTCCAGATATCTGTCAATTTTTTCCTTCATGGCTGTATCCAGGATAACCCGGCCGTCAATGGTCCTCCCATGGAGAAAGGATTTGATATCTGAAATACTGACAATGGAGAAAATAGGTATTTCAAGGATATCTGCCACTTCTTTTAAGGCGTTCTGATCGGTTTTGCCCTTTTCCTGGCGGTTGACGCTGATGACAATTCCTTTTACCCGGGGATTATCACAGGTTTTTAAAATTTCAAGGGATTCCCGGATGGCCTTGCCCGAAGTGATCACATCATCCACTAGAATGAGCCGGGTGTCCGAGGTCAATTCCATGCCAACCACAGCGCTTTTATCCGCATAGGTTTTGGCTTCTTTTCGGTTAAATATATAGCCCTTGTCCAGGCCCAGGTCAGCCAGGGCCATGGATGCTGAAATACACAGGGGAATCCCTTTATAGGCAGGCCCGTATATCCCGTCAAACTCCCGGCCGAAATGTTCCTGAATGGCCCTGGCATAATAGGTGCCAAGGATTTTGATTTTACTGCCCGTATCAAACATGCCGGTATTGATGAAATAGGGGGCGATCCTCCCGCTTTTCAGTTCAAATTCTCCAAATTTCAGGGCATTGCATTTTACGAGAAATTCAATAAATTCTTCTTTATATGTCATGGATATTTCCTTGATTTTCCGGGTTATCATTGTAATGCCTGTTTAGATTCAGGTTCATATCTGGGTCCTGCAGTCCAGCCGCATATCAGGGATCTAGGACTGGCAGCGCCATGAAAAATACTGGGCCAGGTCCACGGGTTTTCCAGACTTCAACAAAGCTATGGTATTAAAATCAGCCATGGTCCTGAGGATTTTGGATTCAAATACAGGGCCATCCTTGCACACCACCTGTTCTCCGCATACACAGGCACCGCATACACCGAACCCGCACCGCATATACCGCTCCAGGGAAACCTGGCAGGGGATTTTATTGTCTTCACAGATCATAAAGATTCTGTGCATCATGATTTCAGGACCGCAGGCATAGACCATTTCAAAGGGTCTTTTTTCGTCTTTTTTCCGGGTTTCAATTTCCTGTTCCAGAAGTTCTGTGACAAATCCCCTGTGTCCAAGGCTTCCGTCATCGGTACAGATTTGTCTCTTGATTTCAAACCGGTCTGGATAGAGGATAAATTCTTTGGACCTGGCTCCCTGGATGAAGAAAATGTGTTTGTCAAGGATCTCCACAAGGGGAGCCAGGGGGGCCATGCCGCAGCCACCTGCCACAATTGCAATATCAGGTGAGGGCATGGGTGTAAATCCGTTTCCAAAGGGCCCCCTGAACCCCATAAGATCCCCTGGTTTTAAACCAATGGCTTTTTTGGAAAAAATACCTTTGGCTTCTATGGTGATGCCAAATCGTTTTTTTTTATGATAGGAAATGGTATAGGGCTTTTCATCTATTCCGGGAATCCAGACCATAACAAACTGGCCCGGCTGAAAATCCAGGGAATGATCAAAGTACAGGGATGCAAAGTCTCTGGAATGAACTTCTTTCCGGGCAACCCTGAGCATGACAGGGGCTTGATGAATAAGGGGCTTCATTGGGCACTCCCATTATTGGGAGCAGAAATAGTACCATGGGCCGCCCCCCTGATTTCCTCCATTGTGACATCATGATCTTGAAGCCAGGCCTCCAGTTCATTATTGACCTCTTGAAAAACATCAATTCCCCGGTAACGAACTGCAGAGCCAATGCCCACCAGGCTGGCTCCGGCCATGATCATTTCCACGGCATCTTTTCCCGTGGTAACACCGCCAAGACCGATGATGGGGATGGAAACAGCCCTATAAATATCATAGACACATCGAACGGCAATGGGGTGTATCATGGGTCCTGAAAGCCCGCCCTTTTGAAAGGCCAGCACCGGCATCCTGGCTTCAATATCAATGACCATGCCCGGTCCGGCAGTATTAATGGCGCAGATGGCATCTGCACCTGCATCTTCACATGCTTTGGCAATGCAGGCAATATCCGGGGCCTGGGGGGTGAGCTTGGCAATCAAAGGAACATTAATGACTTTTTTAACGGCCGATACCACATCAAAGGAGGATTTTTCGTTTACACCGAAGATCATTCCATGCTGTTCGGAATTGGGGCAGGAAATATTGATTTCAATGCAATCCGGTTTTTTCCCAGACACAAATCCAGCAACATCCTGGTATTCCTGGACAGAACCCCCATAAACACTGGCAATAAGAGGGAAATCTCTTTTTTCCAGATCCTTCCACTCCTCTTCCATGTGGAGATATCCAGGGCTGGGCAGGCCCACGGCATTGATCATTCCATGACCCAGGTCAATGACTGTTGGATTTTTATGGCCGTCTCTGGGGGAAGGGCCGATGGATTTCATGGTCACAAGACCGCATCCGTTTCTATGGACCCGTTTCAGTATCCCTGAATTGTTTCCAAGAACACCCGAAGCCAGTACAAGGGGGTTTTTTAATGTTTTTCCAAGAAAGTTTATCATTTCCGTCCAATAGCTGGTGTTGATGACATTTGTTTTATTCCGGCCGCAACAATTACCACGAAATGGGGGCCCGGAACAATGGTCTTTTAAAATTTATCATAAAATATCATCTCATCCTCCACACCCATATCGTAGAGGGCATTGATAACAGAATCAATCATGGGGGGAGGACCGCAGAGATAATATTCAATTTCTGTGGGATCTTCATGGGAGCATAAATAGGCCCCGCACAAATGGCTGTGGATGAAACCTGTAAGCCCTGTCCAATTGTCCTCTTTTTCCGGGCTTGACAGGGCAATATAATAGGAAAAATTGTCATGGCGCTGTTCCAGATTTTTAAACAATTCATCATAGAATATCTCTTTTCTTGACCTGGCTCCATACCAGAAGGAAATTTTTCGTTGGGTATGGATGCCGTCCAGCTGATGAAGGATATGGCTTCTCAAGGGCGCCATGCCCGCACCGCCGCCGATAAAGCACATTTCCCTGTTAGTATCCCTGGCCATGAAATCACCATAAGGTCCGCTGATGATGACCTTGTCTCCGGGCTTGAGATTAAACACAAAGGAGGATCCGAATCCAGGTGGTATGCCCTCTGTACCCGGCGGGGGAGTGGCAATCCTGACATTCATCATCATGATGTGGTTGTCATGGGGAGGATTGGCAAGGGAATAGGCCCTGAATCCCGGTTTAATACCCTTGGCCGTCAATTCCAGGAGATTGAATTTTTTCCATTCACTCACATATTTACTTTCAATATGAAAATCCTTGAAAGTTAAAACATATTCAGGCACATCAATCTGGATATAGGCACCTGCCTTGAAGTCCATGGGGGTTTCCGGTTTCAGCACCAATTCCTTGATAAAGGTGGCCACATTTTTATTGGATACCACAACGGCATTTATTTTTTTAATACCAAAAATGGATTCCGGAACCTTGATTTCAAGATCTTCCTTTACCTTGAGCTGACAGGAAAGGCGTTTGCCTGCCAGTTTGTCTCTTCTGCTTAAATGGGCCAGCTCTGTGGGCAGGATACTGCCCCCACCCCGGGTCACCTCGCATTTGCACATGCCGCAGGACCCTGATCCGCCACAGGCCGAGGGAAGGAAAATCTCCTCATTGGACAGGGCAGACAAGAGGGATGGGTTGCCGCTGACCTTCAAGGTGTTTTCTTTATTGTTGTTGATTATGATCTCATGTTCCCCCTGGCTGGTTACCTTGGCTTCCACAAAAAGCAACACCGTGACCAGGACAGAGATAACACCTGTAAATACCAGTATGCTGATAAGGTAAATCAATTATTACCTCCTTGGAATTTTGTAAAGAATTTCAATTTTATAGGCCTCCCTTTTACAGGGTAATACCTGAGAACATCATAAATGTCATGGCCATGAGGCCGGCAATAATCATGGTGATGCCAAACCCTTCCAATCCTTTGGGCACATCGGCATATTTTGTTTTTTTCCGGATGGCTGCCATGGATACAATGGCCAGCATCCAGCCAGTGCCTGAGCCAGCCCCGAAAACAATGGATTCAATAAAGGTATAATCCCTTTCAACCATGAAAAGCGAGGTTCCGAGAATGGCGCAGTTTACGGCAATAAGGGGTAAAAATACTCCCAAAGCTGCATAGAGCAGGGGTGAATATTTATCAATGATCATTTCCACGGCCTGGACAATGGCGGCAATGACGGCAATAAAAGTTATAAATTTTAAAAAGCTCAGGTCCAGGTCCGGAAACCCGGCCCAGGACAGGGCTCCGGGTGCCAGGAGCCCATGATAGATAATCCAGTTCACAGGACTTGTGACGCTGAGGACAAATATAACGGCAAAGCCCAGCCCTGCTGCGGTTTCAATATTTTTGGAAACCGCAATAAATGAGCACATCCCCAGAAAATATGCCAGCAGGATATTCCCGATAAAAACAGAATTAATAAAAAGACTTAGTAAATCACCCATTGACTGCTCCTTATTCCTTGCCTGTCCATTATTCCCTGCCTATTCACTGTGCCTTGTCGATTTGTTATTCCTTGTCTAATCATTGGCCTGATCATTGTTTGTTGCCTTGCTTTTTTCTGTTTTATTCATCATCTTTTTTCCGGGGAAGGGCCTGCCAGGCTGTTTTTCAGCCAGACCAGAAGTCCGATAATGAAAAATGCGCCCGGAGCCAATACCATGAGTCCCATGTTCTGGTAGCCTGCATCAAATAGGAATTGGGGGATGATTGGAATGCCGAAAAATTTCCCAGAACCCAGAAGTTCCCGTAAAAAGGCCACAAAAACCAGGATCAGGCCGTATCCTATGCCATTGGCAATGCCGTCCACAAAGGAATCAATGGGATCATTGGCCAGGGCAAAGGCTTCAGCCCTGCCCAGTACAATGCAATTGGTTATGATCAATCCCACAAAAATGGACAGCTGCTTTGAGGTATCATAGAAAAAAGCTTTTAGAATCTCATCTGTCACAATTACCAGGGAGGCAATAACAGCCAGCTCCACTATGATCCTGATATTGGAGGGTATTTTTTTGCGCAGGGATGAAATAATCAGACTGGAAAATGCCGTAACCACGGTCAGGGCAATGGCCATGACCAGGGCCGTGGACATTTTTACGGTAACGGCAAGGGCAGAACATATGCCCAATACCTGGTAGGCAACAGGATTTTCCCTCCAGATTCCCCGGACCAGTATTTCCATGTATTCGCTTTTGTCTTTCAGCATGGGACCTCTTTTATTTGTATAGTAACTTTTGTAATTGAAATATTTGCAATTGGATTTTCATTTTTATTTTATATCTCTGGCTTTCAGCTTTTTCTGGCGAAAGGTGATGGACACAGCCTCATATTTGAGCAAAGTGGATTTAATGCCCTGGGAAAGGTATTTCCCGGTAAGGGTTGCCCCGGAAATACCATCCACAAAATGTTCCTGGTCCTTTTCCGGCAGGTTCTGGGTTTTTCCCTTGGCAATGCCCACGGAGACAAATTTATTCTGGGAGTTGAGTATCTTTTTCCCTTTAAAACTTTTCTGGAACCAGGCGCTTTCAATTTCTCCCCCCAGCCCAGGGGTCTCGGAGTGGCTGAATATTGAAAAGCCTGACACGGTCTGGCCGTCGTTTTCAAAGGCCAGGTATCCCTGGATTTTCCCCCATAGTCCCCGGGTGTTGATGGGAAGAATATATCCCTGGATCACATCATCTGTCTGGAAAAAATACAGATGCATGGAATCCTGACTGTCTTTTTCAAGGATTTTCCCCTGGCTGTCCACGATGATTTCCCTTATATGGGTGTCATAGAGATTGTTAATCTGGTCCCTGGGCAGTTTCTTATTCCCATCCATAAGACTGGCTGCCTTGAGAAGGTTGATCTTTTTATCCAGTTCAATATTTGCCTGCTGGAATCCTTTCAAACCTCCGGCTGCTGCCGTGATCATCAGGCTGCAGATCAAGGACATGCCCAGGGCAAACTTAATCACATTGATCCGGCTGTTTTTATCTGGTTTTGTTTCAGACATTGGGTATCCTCTTTGATGCTTTGTATTTAACAACCCCGTGGTCCAGCAGGGGGGCAAATACATTCATGAACAGGATGGCAAGCATTGTGCCCTCCACAAAGGCCGGGTTGATTACCCGGATGGTCACGGTGAGAAACCCGATTAAAAATCCAAATACCCATCTCCCCGGGTTTGTGCCGGGAGCGGAAACAGGGTCAGTGGCCATAAAAGAGATTCCAAACAAAAAGCCTCCGGCAGATAAATGATATAAGGGACCTGCATTTGCCCAGGACTCCCTTCCCCCGGGAATAAAGTAAAAAATTATTGATGTTACCACCAGTCCAGCAATTCCGCCAAGGATGATCCGGAAATTTCCAATGCGGGTTACCATGAGGAAAACAGCCCCTAAAAGGCAGCACAGGGCCGAGGTCTCGCCAATGCTGCCCGGCACAAATCCAAGGAAAAGATCGGACAATGAAAACCCTGAATCAACCAGGGCTTTTGTTATGGATTGTCCTTCCATGCCTGTGACGGCCAGGGCAGTGGCAGAGGAAATTCCGTCCACTGTGGTTTTACCGGCCACCCATATATTTCCAGACATGGACACAGGGTAGGAGAAAAAGAGAAAGGCCCTGGCAGTAAGGGCAGGGTTCAGGATATTCCTTCCCGTACCCCCAAACACTTCTTTTCCAATGACCACGCCGAATGATATGCCCAGGGCCACCTGCCACAGGGGAATGCTCGCAGGCAGGGTCAGGGGAAACAGCATTCCTGTTACCAGAAATCCCTCGCTGATCTTGTGTTTCCGGATAACGGCAAAAAGAATCTCCCAGAAAAATCCCACCCCATAGGAAACAAGAATGATGGGCAAAACATAACCAGCACCAATGAGAAGTGAATTCAAGATCCCATGGGTTTCTCCTGCTGCAAGGCCGGACTGGTAACCAGTGTTGTATATTCCAAAGATCAGTACAGGTACAAGGGCAATGAGGACAAAACTCATATACCTTTTAAGATCCAGGTGATCACGGATAAAGGGAAGAATGGTATTTCCAGGGGAGGGCAGGAAAAAGAATGTCCTGGTGGCATCAAACAAAGGCTCAAGGCGCTTATATTTTCCTGAACCTGTAAAATCAGCTTCATAGCGGTCAAATAATTTTTTCAGGGGTTTCATGCTTTGTCCTTATAATGAGAATCCATTCCACTGGACAGGATTTGCGTCAATTCAATTTTGGCGGGACAGGCATATGAGCACAACCCGCACCTGCAGCAGTCCAGCAGCCCGTATTCCAGGGCATCTTCAATTTCATCGCTGTGAAGGGCCTTCATGATGAAATTGGGCATCAAATCATTGGGACAGATATTTTCACAATAACTGCAATTGATACAGGCTCTGATCTCTCCATGCAGGGTTCCATCCACCTGCCCGGGGTTGGTAAAAAGACTGGACAAAAAGGTATGGGAAACACTGGGCTTGTCAATTCCCGGCCGAATAAACCCGAATAGTTCCTCATTTTCATTACCATTGATAATATTCAGGGTGTTTTCAAAAAATCCCAGATGGCTTTCTTTATTGGTAATCCTTCCGTTGAACTGTCCCGTGGTAATGAGGCTGTCCTTGGGTAAACTCCCGGCAATGGCTTTGACGGGCATGCCCTGGTGGACAAGGAAATGGGGTTTCTGGTCTCCGGGCTTTGTAACGGTAACAATTTTTTTTACGGGAAATCTGCCGGTCAATAAAAATTTTGCCATCATGACCAGATGTTCCGCCCCAATACACCAGGAAGTATTTTCCTTTATATTTTTTTTCAAATGATAGAGAACAACTCCTGGATCCCAGGCCGGGTAAGAATCTGGAACCAGGTGACTGATAAGGGTATTAATGGTTTTCAGTCGCCCAAGACTGCCCTGCCTTGCTGTCACAATAATTCTGTTGGAAAATTTTTTCAGTATTTCCAGGCCAAATTCAAAGGCAGGTTTTTCTTTCTCCAGCAGGAGTCCGGGGTGGGGAGAAAAAATATCATTCCCGTTCAGGGAAACAATGATCATGGCCGGAGTGTGGCTGGAGTCCGCCGTATCCTTTGCCGGAAACTGCCGCAGGCTTTGCCAAAGTCCCCCCTGTTTAAGCCGGTCAATGAGGGCGGTTTTGGATATATTGTTCAGAGTATGTCCCCGGCCGGATTTCAAACTGGATTCTGGCCCGGATCCTGTACCGGATCCTGTAATGGGATCAAACTGGATAAATTCATCCAGTTTGTCAAGGGTGATCACTACTTCCTGTAATCGCCGGCGCTCTCCAAACAGGATTTTTTTAACCATTCCTGTGCCCGGAGAAACATATTGAATGGATTTATCCCTCTTGTCACAGAATAGGGGGGTACCCGTCCTGACCCGGTCATTTTCCTTGACCAGCAGTTTTGGCCGGATAAAGGGAATATCCATGGCAGACACACCTATGGTATCCGGGTCTGGGAGGGTGATGAGGCTGTAATCCGGTTTTCCGGCAAGTCTGGGTGTAAATCCTTTGGAAACTTTGATTTTTTCCATCAACTAAATTCCATTATGTACATTAGTATAGTAAATTGAATCAGGCAGTTAATTTTTCGAATCATTTATTTTAAAATAAAAGGCAACATATCTTATCAAATCCTTATTTAATATCAACCCAAACATTGGAAAGTCAGCAATTCCCTGGGATAAAATACCCGGTGACAAAATAATTGCAAGACAGTCCTTGAAAAATTGGTTTTCAAAATTTGACTAGGATGTATAATCAAATATATTATCCACCAATATTTTGATGGTATAGGGATTTGCATTTAGCCCTTAGCCATTAGGCTTTAGCTAAATGCCAACAGCTAATGGCTAACAGCTCGCGCGATAGCGCGCTAGATTCACTATCCAAAAGGGATTGAATATCAAAATGAGCAATGCCCTTACTAAAAATAAAATTATAAATTTGCTTAAGGCTGAAAAAACGGCCCAAATAAACAAGTGGTAATTATTTTTCTCAGGGTACCTGAAAAAGGAAGGGTAAAGACCCGCCTTGCCGGGGATATTGGTGAGGCAGAAGCCCTGACCCTTTACAAGGATTTTGTCGGGGTTACCCTTGGTGCTGTCAAAGATTCCGGAATGGATTATCGGATATGTTTTTATCCCGAAGATAAAATAAGTCTTTTATCCAACTGGTTGGGAAAGGATCATCTCTATATGCCCCAGACAGGGGAAGACCTGGGGCAGCGCATGGAAAATGCCCTGTCAACCGTGTTTGATCAGGGAGCGGAAAAGGCAGTGCTGGTGGGTACTGATATTCCGGATATCATGGCCGGACATTTCCTAAGGGCCTTTGAACTGTTAAACACCAGGGATGTGGTCCTGGAGCCCAGTCTGGACGGTGGATACTGGCTCATCGGGTTTAGAAAGGAAGGGTTTTATTCCGATCTGTTTCACCAGATGAGCTGGGGCAGGGACACGGTATTTAAAGAGACCAGTGATAAATGCAGGTCAGCAGGCCTGTCCCTGGGGATTTTACCGGCATTGCAGGATATTGATACTCTGGCAGATCTTCTTGAGTTTCAAAAGAAAAATATTCCCTCCCCAATATCTGGATAAATGCCCTGTATTGTAGTTATTTGTAGTGAGTCAGTGTCTTTATCGGAAGGAATAATATCAAAGGTTTTCCATTTAGGGAGATAAATCCAAACTGTTCATAGTATTCTTTGGCATGGTTATCTTTTGCATCAACAAAGAGCCCAATTATGCCAACGTTTTCTGAAATAAGAATGACTTTTTCAACGGCACTCCCTATCAAATAATTTCCATAACCTTTGTGCTGGTATTTTTTTGATACAGCGAGTCTCGCCAGTTTTAAAGCAGGAACTTGATCTGAATATTTTTTAGCGATAATAGGCGGCAAATAATCCGTTTCAACTTCACAAATCGACAGGGTGTAAAATCCAAGGATCTCTTTCGAGTTTTCATCATTAATCAGCACAAAGGTGCGGGACATACCTTTAGTAATGTGCTGCCTGGCAGTCTTTTGCAGAAATATATTTAATTGGGTGTTTCCACAGTCGAACCGCTTTCTGTCATGGGATTTAGCCAAAAGCTCGATCTTTATCATTTCAAATCCTGCTTATATAGTTTCAGTGCCTGAGCCAGTTTGGGATTCGCCTTTGGAGGGTTTTCAATCAATTCAAACAAATGTCCAGCAGATTGTTTATTTAACCTAATTTTATTTTCATTTTCAATAATGGCCTGGGCTTTTTCAAGCGCTGCGTGTACTATAAATTGATTTAAT
>JAOZST010000135.1:0-2823 GCA_029939535.1 Desulfobacteraceae bacterium
GTGTCCTAGCAGTCACCAATTCTCTGCAAAATTAAAGGGGCTGCCTGCATTTCTGTAGGCAGCCCCTTTGTTTTTTGCTGTTTTGATATTTTTCTTGCATATGTTATAGCAACTGTTATATCTAAGCTTTAATATTAAAACCAGAGAAGAGAAGGTGAAGCTATGCCCACAGGGTCTGAAAAATTTCCAGAATTGATTAAAGAAGTTCGGAAACAGTTAGGAATAAGCCAGGAAGACCTCGCACATGCTTTGGGAGTCAGTTTTGCAACTGTGAATCGCTGGGAGAACGCTAAAACATCACCTTCGAAGTTAGCTCGAACACAATTTGATTTATTTTGTGAAGACATGAGGAAAAAGGGACGGCTCAATGACTGATTTTCCCGCTAATTTTTCTATCAAAAGATGGCCGGTGGGAGAACGGCCCCGCGAAAGCTGGGTATCTTTCGCATTATCCGGGGGTTTGCCGAATTGCTAAACACTGGTGTGATAATTGATGGAGGTGATTTATGACAGGATTCAACCCCCAATTTACCATAACCAACCGCATGACGTCTGCTATCACACAGATCGAGCGGGCTCGGGGATTTCTGGAAGCTGCAAGATTATCCGATGACTGGGTAAGGGATATGGGAAAACAAGCCCTTATTAAAGAGGCCCATCATACCACCCACATCGAAGGGACACAGCTAACGCTGGATCAGGCCGAACGATTATGGAAAGGTGAGGACGTACCTGAGGCCGATCCGGATGATACCAGAGAACTTTTGAATTACCGGTCTGCATTTGAATTTGTATCCAAATGCCTGGATAGCGGAGATCCCATTACCGAAGGAATGATTCGTGAAATCCATCGAAAACTGGTAGAAGGCGTTCGAGGCGGTAAAGCTGACCCCGGTGCTTATCGACGGATACAAAATTATGTAGCGAATTCTAAAACAGGAGAGGTGATTTATACGCCTCCTTCTGCGGTTGAGATACCGATCATGATGTCTGAAATGGTAAAATGGCTGAATTCGGATCTTGAGATTCATCCGATTTTAATCAGTGGGATTGCCCAATTCCAACTGGTCCATATTCATCCGTTTCTTGACGGTAATGGACGGGCATCAAGGTTATTGTCAACCCTTTGTCTTTACAAAGCAGGATATGATTTTAAACGTCTGTTTACCATCAGTGAATATTATGATCGTGACAGGCCCACTTTCTATGGAAGAATTCAAAGCGTTCGTGAAAAACAGTAGGCTGTGACACTGCGATGACAGATACTGTGACATTTGGAATTCAGATTGACGATTCACGACGTTGTTTTAATACAACATCCATGAATCGAAAGATTTTAACAAAAAAATGAACCGGGTAATACCGGTTATTTTTGTTAATGGCAGCCAAGCTTAGTGGAATAATTGTTATCTCTTTTACTTTGATAAAAACGATGAAAATTAATAAAAAAACTTATTTTATAACTGGTTTAATTCTCATATCCATTTTTTGGGCAACAAAACCTGAGGCAGGGGAACCGTGGAAAACCTCTGCTAAAATTTCTGCGCCCCCTGTATTAAAAATGGGCCTGAATGTAGCCGGCTTTACTACTCTGGACCCACATCAGGCAGCATCTTCAAGTGACCGGATTCTGGCAGATATGGTTTTTAACGGCCTGATCCGGTTTAAACCAGGGCTTGCACCTGATCTGGAACCTGATCTCGCACGTAATATACCAGAACCTGAGATTATCAATGGCAAGCAGACATGGACGTTTCACCTGCGAAAAGGTGTTATGTTCCATTCTGCTGAAAACAGAGTTCATAGGGAACTTACTGCCCAAACTATTGTTCTATCCTTTGAAAAGACCATGGATCCAAAGCGGTCTGCATATGCCGGAGGATATGACGGCATTCATATTGAAATCCTTGGCCCATATACAGTCCGATTTATAGTGAACCCTCCGCAATCCCCTCTTCTATTTTTACCAAAAGTGGCCAACTATGCCGGAGGATTCATTGTTGTTGAAACAGACAAAGGAAGACTGCTCGGCACAGGTCCCTTTATCATCACAGACCAGGTTGATAAAACAAAATTTTTCCTGGCAGCACATACAGGATATTTCAGGGGAACACCCCGCCTGGGTGGTGTAGAAATTTATTTTCTGCCCGACTCTTCTTTGCGGCTATCAGAATTTCACCGCCACCTTGACTTAATCTGCGGAGAATCAATGTCCAGATGGATTAAGCAGGTTATGGGGAAGAAAAATACGATTATTGACAGCTTGGGGGTTCCTGAAACAGCGAATATTCATTTTAACACACTTATTAAACCTTTTAACGATATAAGAGTTCGAAAAGCCGTGGCCCATGCATTGAACAGGGATGTATTTCTTGAACCCTTCGGCCCGGGCATGGCAAAAAATGTTTTTTCCCCTGCTCCATCATTCATGCCGGGAGGACTCAGCGAATCTGAAGTCCGGGCCCTTAACCTTCACTATCCAACGGATCTGAAAAAAACAGGGCAACTTTTAGCCGAAGCCGGATATCCTGATGGTTTCCAATTTGAGGTAGTGGTTTCCGAAATGAATCAATACAAGGAAAACTATATGAGTTTAAAAAAACAATTGGCTGCTGTCAATATTGACATGATTACCCGGATTACAGATCATGCCACCATGCACCAGTTGATACGCAAGGATTTGAACCCAATTGTTATTTATGAAGCATTCCGCCCCAATACAGATGAGTTTTTATCCCGTTTTTTCCACTCGGAATCCATTGTATTGACTGGCGAAAAACCAGTTACAAATTTTTCACACTACACAGGTATTGATGACTTGAT
>JAOZST010000135.1:2833-10345 GCA_029939535.1 Desulfobacteraceae bacterium
TTAATTGAAAAAGCCCGTTCAGAAAGAATTATTATCAAACAGATTAAACTCTGGGAATATGCACAGATTAAACTGCTGGAAGATATGATTGTTTATCCCCTTCATTATCGAAAACATACCTATGTCAGGAAAAAATATGTGGACTACGGCCATGAAGTTAAAGCTGCCATGGCCCTTTATCCCCAGATAACCGAACATACACGCCTGTTAGATAAGGGGGATACTAAACCATGAAAATTTTTCATAAAATTCTTGGTATGATACTTCCCATTGCTCTTATCGCCCTTTTCATGGGTTCCTGGCTTACCTATTCCCTGTCCAGGCAGGCATTGGACCTCATGGCTGAACGATGGCTGGGTACCCGGCTCAATGAAGCTGTGACCATGGTGACACAACATCAAGAATTTTTAAGACTATACGGTATTACAAATATAAGGGCAGGCACAAACAAGGCACAATTTGATGCTGTTTTAGAGCTCAGATCGATCCAGATAGGAGATCATGGCTATATTTATCTTCTGGATGAAACCGGCACTGTTGTTTCTCATCCAGACCCGACACAGGTTGGAAATAACATCAGCCACTATGAATGGGTAAAGCCCATGCTTCAAAAAGCCAGTGGATCTATAAGCTATGAATGGCTTGGAGATACACATCTGGGAATGTTTGCCTTTTTTGAACCCTGGGGCTGGATCATAGTTGCCACTGATCCGTTGGATGAAATTTACGGCACCATGAATCATGCTAAAAATTATATTCTGGCTTTGGCTGTGTTTGGTTCCATGGGAATTTCATTACTTGCTATTATACTGGTCAGGCGGCTTGTGATTCCACTTCAGCTGCTTGTCCGGGGAACCCGGAGGGTTGGTAAGGGGGATCTTGATGTCAGTATTCCAATTAAAAGCCAGGATGAAATAGGGCATTTGTCGCGAGCATTCAATGTTATGTCACATAATCTTAAACAAAGCCTTGGTGCGTTAAAACAAAGCGAGCTTCGCCTCCAACGATTAAACTCAAGGTTGATTTCTGCCCAGGAAGATGAGCGAAAGCGATTATCTGTTGAGCTTCATGATGAAGTGGGCCAGTCCCTGGCAGTCTTAAAACTCAAGGTAACTCTTTTGGAAGAAGGACTTGAAACCGGGGATGCTAAAGCCCAAAAAGAGTGTGAAGACATGACAGTTTATATTGATCAGGTGATTGAAAATGTGCGGCGCCTTTCCAGGGATCTGGCTCCATCATCCATTGAAGACCTGGGGCTGCCTGCTTCATTGATGTGGCTTGCCGATACCATAAAAAAATTTTATATTATTGAAGCTGATATCAACCTTGCATCAATGGATGATCATTTGTCCCTGGAGCGCCAGATTCTGATCTACCGTATCTTCCAGGAAGCCATTTCAAATACTGTTAAACATTCCAATGCCACAAAAATTATCATGAATGGACAACACAAAGAAAAGCAGCTGATTTTTTCGATACAGGACAATGGAAAAGGGTTTGATATGGAACAAATCAATTTTAACAGGGTAGAGAATAAAGGGTTGGGATTGCCTACCATGCAGGAACGAGCACGAATGCTTGGGGCAGACTTTACCATAAAAAGTCATATGGGTTCAGGTACTTTATTGCAATTTTCAGTACCAATTGTTATGAAGGAATCCAATGGATAATTACCTCATAATACTGGCCGACGACCATACTCTGATGCGTCATGGCATTCGGCAGATTCTTGAAAAGCATAATGATATGGAAGTCATAGGGGAAGCTGCGGACGGACTGGAATTGCTGCGACTTTTGACAAAAAAAACCCCGGACATGGTTGTTCTGGATATTGCCATGCCCAATTTAAGAGGTATTGAAGCTGCCATTGAAATCAAGATGCTTTACCCGGAAATTAAAATTCTGATTCTTTCCATGCACAAAAGTCTTCAATACATTCACCATGCCTTGTCTGCCGGAGTGGATGGTTATCTCTTAAAAGAAGATGCCCCAAAAGAACTGGTGTCAGCGATTAAAACCATCCAGGATAAAAATATCTATATCTCCCCTCTCATGCAAAAAGAACTCACCAACGACATTGCCCTTTCGTATAAGACAGGTCATAGTTCAACCTCTTTTGAGCCCCTGACCGTAAGGGAACGAGAGGTGTTAAAAATGATTGCAGAAGAAAAATCCAATCAGGATATTGCCTGGTTATTGAACATCAGCCTTTCAACTGTCAAGCACCACAGAGCTGCCATAAAGAAAAAACTGGACATTAGAAAAACTGCCGGTCTTGTCAAGTATGCCATTCGAAAAGGATATACAACCTTTGAATAATGTCACAGTATAGGCACTTGTGACCATAGTGATTCTGTTCTTTGTGGCCATACATTTTTTGTTTCCTAGGTCAATTTACAAATCAGTATAAAGTAAGTTATTAAAATTATAAAATCCGGAATAAAAACAGGTTTTGTACTGGATATTTTATTTGACGAACAAAAGGAGATCATACTATGAAAAAAATCAGTTTGCTAATTTGTACACTTTTCTTAACAGGTTTATTATTTTCAGGTCAGGCTTTTTCAGCTGATAGAATCTTTTTTGGCATTGCAACAGGAGGGACCGGTGGAACCTATTATCCTCTTGGCGGTATGCTTGCACAGATGATATCAAACAAGGTTGTTATTGACGGCAAAAAATTATCTGCAACTGCTGAAACCGGTAACGCCTCTGTTGCTAACTCAACTCTTCTAAGCCGCCAGGGTATTGAGTCTGCTTTTGCTGCTGCTGATATCCTTGATGCAGCTTACAAGGGAACAAAACAGTTTAAAGGCAAAAATTTGAAAAACGTACGTGCCCTGGGTGCTCTTTATCCTGAGACTGTTCAGCTTGTTGTTCGCGCCAATTCCGGTATAAATACATTTGCTGATCTTAAAGGCAAATCCATCTCCTCCGGCTCTCCAGGTTCAGGTCAGTGGCAGCTTTTAGGCGATCTTCTCGTCGCCCATGGCATGGATCGTAAAACAGATATTAAAGAAGACTACTCATCATTTTCCCAGTCTGTTGAAAAAATCAAAGACGGAAACCTGGATGCTTCTCTTATCACAGCCGGATCACCAACAGCTTCAGTTCTTGAACTTGCTAACCACCATGACATCAAAATTCTTCCCCTTACCGGTCCTGCCATAAAAAAACTGCAGGAAGTTCAGCCCTATTATGCGGATGCAATTCTTCCTGCAAATACCTATAAAGGACAGACTGAGGATGTAAAAACCATTGCAGTAAGAGCTATATGGGCAACCCATGACAAACTTGATGACAACATTGCTTACAGCGTAGTTAAAGCTTTATATGAAAATACAGACACCCTGGCAAAGGTGCATGTTAAAGGCAAGGAAATTTCCCTTGAAAAAGCCCTTGAATCTGTTTCAATTCCAATTCATCCTGGTGCTGAAAAATATTATCGTGAAAAAGGTTTGATCAAATAAAATGAAGCTGATTGCTGCAGGCGTGCTGGCATTACTGCTGTGCGCCTGCTGCTTACAAACAGGCAGCACTGGGCTTGACACAGAAAGCCTGGTAATCGCCCAATTCCCGAAACAGCAGGAATTGGGGCGGTACAGGTTGGGAGTAGATAAAATATTTACACTTTCATTTATTCATTCGGTTTCAAAAACCAGAGTCACGGATGTCTATGAAGTGCAGGCCGGTAAAATAGTTCAGACAAAAGAACTCTTTAAAGCCCATGGTGCAGGACTCCCCTCCAGCCCTGACGAGCCCGGCGGGCTTTTCTGGGAAAAAGATAAAGATCAATTTATCCTTCACATGAAAAGACCAATATCAAAGCTTGTGGTTCAAACTGACAAAATTTACCAAAACCGTCTTGCTCTGGGCTCAGTGATCATTGATTTGAATCAATGGAAAGATCAGGCACTTTTGATCTATATAGATCCAAAAATTTCAAATTGAATGGCAGGCAATGATTTAAAGCAATTCATTTAAAGAGAAAAAATAGCTATGAATGAAACAAACAAAGAGAAAAATCCCCAGAGAGACCAGGGCTCCGGGGATGAGATGATCAATGCTTCCGAACTGGAGTCAATAGTTAAAAAATATGATGCAGAGTCCAACTTCAGGAATTTAGGCGGGATTACAGCTAAAATCACCGGGCTGCTGTGTGTTGTTTTAAGTCTTTTCCATGTTTATACCGCAGGATTCGGTCTTCTCAATGAAGTCATGCACAGGACAGTTCATCTTACCCTGGTTTTGGGACTGGTCTTTCTTGTGTTTCCCAGGAAAAAGCCGAAAAATTTAATTGGAGACTGGGGGTTTGGACTATGTTTCGGGGCATTTTATCTTTTCCTTGCCTGGCAGTTAATCAGCCGATTTTCAAACGAAGTCACCCTGGTTAAACAAGTCGGCCTGATGCTTTTGATTTTCTTTTTTGCTCTTACTGCCATGCCCATAAGACAATTCAAAGGAGAAGGGGATAAACTCTCCTTTGCTGACTGGCCCCTGGCGATTGCAGGCGCCGGTATTTCGTTTTATCTGATTTTTTTCTTTAAAGAAATTTTTATTACCAACATTGGTTTCCCCAACTTTTCAGATTATATTATGGGGCTTTTAGCCATTATCATGGTAACTGAAGCATGCAGGCGGGTCATGGGCAATACCCTGCCTGCCATCGGGGCTCTGTCTCTTTTATATGCTGTTATAGGCCCCTATCTGCCAGGGGTACTGGCCCACCGGGGATATGATATTGTACGGATTGTGGAACATCTCTATCTTGGTACGGAAGGTATATACGGAGTTGCTGTCGGTGTTGTTGCAACCTATGTATTCCATTTTGTTTTATTCGGGGTTATGGCACAGTTGTCTGGTTTGGGACAATTGTTCATTGATCTTGCCATGATCCTGGCAGGAAAATATTCAGGCGGACCCGCCAAAGTATCTGTCGTATCTTCAGGGTTTTTTGGTATGATTTCCGGATCACCCATTGCCAATACTGCCACCACCGGTTCTTTTACCATTCCAATGATGAAAAGAAACGGGTTTTCTCCACAGTTTGCTTCGGCTGTCGAGGCATCTGCCTCCTGTGGGGGCCAGGTCACACCACCTATCATGGGTGCTTCTGCCTTTGTTATGACGGAAATGCTGGGAGTTCCCTACAATGAAATAATTCTCATTGCCATTATCCCGGCCCTGTTCCATTATCTGGCTATTTTCAGTATGGTGCATCTTGAGGCCAAGCGACAGGGCTTAAAAGGACTGGCAAAGGAACAGATTCCCCAGCTTATATATGTCATTAAACGATCATGGCACCTGATGATTCCCCTAACCGTAATGGTCACTCTGCTTTTGATGCAGTTTACCCCGTATCTGGCAGCTTTCTGGGGTATTATTCTTACAGTACTATGCTCATACATTCCACCCATTACACGCAAATTAGGAATAGGGGACCTGGACGATTCCAATACCCTGACTCCCAAAAGGATTGCAAAAGGTCTTGATGACGGAGCCAAGTATGCCCTGGCAATCGGTGCGGCATGTGCCTGTGTGGGATTTATACTGGGGGTATTAACCCTGACCGGCATGGGATTTAAATTTTCAGGAGCTGTGCTGGAACTGGCTTCTTCTGCAGGTGGTTTTGTGTCAGACATTATCCCTTATGGTATTATTACTGCACAAAGTTCTACACTTTTTTTCGGCCTGATTATGGTGGCCATAGCCTGTATCATAATGGGTGCAGGTATCCCTACCACTCCCTGTTATATTATTCTGGCATCCATTGCAGGACCCGCTCTGAGTGATCTGGGTGTTCCCCTCATTGCCACCCATTTTTTTGTGTTCTATTACGGAGTCCTGGCTGATGTCACACCACCTGTGGCTTTGGCAGCCTATGCTGGTGCAGGAATCGGTGGAGCAGATCCAATGCGTACCGGTACAACGGCATTCAGGCTTTCCATGGGAAAAGCACTTGTTCCTTTCATGTTTGTGTATGCTCCGAGTATGCTCTTTATCAATTTTAACTGGGTTGAATTTTCCATTGCAATTATGAGTGGAGTTTTAGGCATTTTAGCCCTGTCCGCAGCTTATATTGGTTATTTTAAAACCGATATAAATTTTTTGGGAAAAACATTGCTGACCATAGGCGGATTGCTGCTGGTTTCCAGCAAGATACCTGTCATTTTTGTGGGTGCTGTTCTGGTACTGAGTATACTTCTTCCTAAAATTTTTAATGAAAAAAAAGCTCAAGTAGAAGTATTGACTTAGAGGAAACCAGCATGGCCGTGGATATATCTCGTTTTATTGAAATTTTGAAAGAGGAAGTGGCGCAATACAAGATCCCGGTGCCGGTCGGACCGATCCAATAGCTCATTGTAGCTACTCCTGTCAGTACTGCATTCTCTTTCCAATAAAAACATATAATGCTTGACGTTTAACACGAGCCGTTATATGCTTTCAATTATGATAAAGAATTTCAAGTGTAAACACACCCAAGACCTTTACGAAGGGAAATGCTCAAAGCAATTCAGAGCTTTTCAGGAGCAGGCAGAACGTAAACTCCAGATGCTTGACAGTGCAGTCGAACTACTTGATTTACGATCTCCACCCGGTAACCGACTTGAAAAACTTGGTGGAGACAGGCAAGGGCAACACAGTATAAGAATCAACAAACAATGGCGTATATGCTTTGTATGGTCTGGTGAGCCTTGGGATGTAGAGATTACCGATTACCATTAGGAGGAACAGGTTATGAATAGTATGCGACCAATTCACCCTGGAGAAATCATAAAAGAAGAGTACCTTGAACCATTAGGTATGAGTGCAAATGCCCTGGCTGTTGCCCTGCGCATTCCAGCACCTAGAATCAATGATGTGATAAGGCAAAAAAGGGGTATCAGTATTGATACTGCTCTTCGGTTAGCTAGATACTTCAACACTACTGCACAATTTTGGATGAATCTGCAAATCAGTTATGATCTTAAAATTGCCAGACAGAAAATGACAAAAATTGAGGAAGAGATTATCCCTTTGCAAACTACAACTGCCTGATTTTCTTGCTATTTCTTATTTCTTGTCGGATCAAGTCAATCGTTCGAGATTACACGATAAATCTCTGAAAAACATCCTGAAAAATATCTTAATTTAAGGTCTAAACATGGGGAAACCAGCATGGCCGTGGATATATCTCGTTTTATTGAAATTTTGAAAGAGGAAGTGGCGCAATACAACGGACATTTCGCGCTCTTTGATCATAATTTATCCAATTTCATTCAGTGGTATTTTTTTTCTTGTGTAAGCTCTTATTAACTATATTGGGTAAGCCCCCGGCTCTGCCGGGGAGACTCCCAAAGTTTGACATTTCCGGGAAAATAGGAAAGTCTCCAAGAATGTGAACCGCTCAAAGATCACAGAAAAGGAGACTTTCGATGAACAATTATAATAAGTTAAACCATACAACATATGATTGCAAGGTATCCTCTTTAAATTTCGTGGAAAAAAACTATATTCTTCATGAAGTACCCT
>JAOZST010000305.1:0-2717 GCA_029939535.1 Desulfobacteraceae bacterium
GGCCAATAAAAAACCCAGTTGGGACCGCGGCAAAAATAGGTAAAAAAGATAAGACCAAGAATGACCAGCAAAATCATGGTAAATATAATGTTCTGGCGTAATCGACTGCGGTGGAACCATACACCTGTGGCAGCATCAGGGCTGTTGTCAAAAAACGGAACTATAGCTAACCAGGTCAATAACAGGCCCGGGACAACCACACCGCCCACAAATCCACCATTAATCCGGTACTGGCCAACACTGACAGTGGTACTGGCAACAAGTTCCTGCAACCAGAGCAGGAACCAAGGTGCCTTGGCAGGATTCTCCGCCATTACGGGATTGGCAGGTGCATTGAGTGGAATACTGACAAGCAACGCCAATAAAACAGCAAGAGCCGTTGTTGTAAGAGAAACCCATATGAGCCTTTTCAGGAACATGGGTGTACGTTTCAGTGCTTCATCTTTCTCCAAACCGGAAAACGTCTGGTTATCATTGTTCTCCTGGCCCGGGTCTGCTTCAATGTTATCTTCACAGGCCATGCCGCCATCTGTTCGATTCCTCCAAAAATGGTATGAAATAAAAGAAACCGTCAAAAGGGGCAGTAACAATACATGGAGGACATATATTCGAATCAAAAAATTCTGTCCCAGTTCGTTTCCGCCAAGAACAAAATATTGAAGTCGGTCACCGATTATTGGGATTGATTTAATGATATTGGTTCCGATGTTCGCCCCCCAATATCCCACCTGGTCCCAGGGAAGGACATAACCGGTAAAGGCCATGGCCAGAGTTAACACCAGCAGCATGATACCTGTCATCCAGTTAATCCAGCCATTGGTTGTTTTGCGCCGTCCTTTCTTAAAAGACCCAGTGTAAAAAGTCCTGCACAAATGTAAAACAACAAAAGCTATCAACAGGTAGGCAGAAATCCTGTGAAGGTCACGAAGAAACCAGCCAAACGGAAAAATAAATTGTAAATCCTTTACGCTCCAGTAAGCACGTTCTACTGACGGGACATATCTGAGCATCTGTAACAATCCTGATGCACAGAGGATTGTAAAAATCACCGCAGCCATTGTACCCAGATACAGAGAATATTTTATGGAATAGCTTTCCCGGGTTACATCATTATCAGTGGGAATAAAGTGCATCCAGAAGACACGATCAATGGCATCTTTTTTTTGTAATGATTCAACAGGATCCCAACTTGAAATAATTTTATTGGAAAGTCTGTTCCAAATGCTCATAATAAGACTCCTTATCAAATTTAAACAATGAAACGTTGGTCTGAATCCACTTCGATACTTTTATCGACAACAAGCTGCCGATCAACGGCTGAAACAGATACTTCATAAGCAGGCAGCGGAGTGGGAGCAGGCCCTGTATACGGTGTTCCGTCTCCATAAAATTTAGACCCGTGGCAGGCACAGTGGAATTCGTATTTTTCCTCAAGTTCTTTTCCACGAACTGTCACCTTCTTTGCTTTGGAAAGTTTGTTGAAAGTGACGTTACACCCTAGGTGCGTACAAATGGATGAAAGTGCATGAAATTTATTTCCTTCCTTAATAACGAAGATACGATGTTTTGCCAGAAAGTTGGGTCCATCGGTAAATTTATGGGCAGACCCCACCTTGAACCGCTGGGGAGGTTCATAACGAGCTTTTGGGAGAAACGATTTGACCAGGGCATAGGCCGCCTGCCCGGCCATCCCTCCAAAGATCCCAATAAATGCAAATGCTTTTAGAAAATTCCTTCGCTTTGTAGTTTTCATTGCATACCCCTAAAATCATTTTTTTTATTCATTCTAACATTGCCTATTCAATTTTATATAAAATCGGAAATGAAGCTGAAAGTATGTGACATATATCACAAAAAATTTAATAAAATTTAGACTAGTTAAAACACTTTTGTTTATCAAAATATCTGATTTTGTTTAACTTTGGCTTTTGATATAGAAGCACGATCCATTTTACCCTTGACTTAAAAGTATTATTTTTCTATATTTTAATTGAGTTTATAAAGAATTTGATACAAACTAAATAGTTAAAAAACAGACGGATAAAGTATGAATGAATTCTCAAAATGAAATCAACAGTTCTCTTTACCAAATCCCTTATTTTAAAAATGTACCGGAAGAAGAACTTTCAAAATTAGCCGGGATGGTTAAAAAGCGCTGTTTCAAAAAAAATGATTTAATCTTTACTGCTAATCAAAAGTGTAGAAACCTGCATATACTTCACACGGGTAAGATAAAGATCTTCATGGTCTCTGAAAATGGTAAAGAGCTGATCATTCATTTTCTTAAACCAATGAATTTTTTTGGAGAAGAAATGCTTTTTGGAGAAAACATATATGAAGCTAATGCCCAGGCTCTTTCTGAAACTGTCCTTTTTGATATCAATAAAAAGGATTTAGAGGATTTCATTATCTCCCATCCGCGGGTCGGAATAGCCATGCTGGCCGGTTTTGGGAAAAGGGTAAAAAAATTAGTAAAGATGGTTGGAGATTTAGCTTTAAAAGATATCCAAAGCCGCCTTGTGTGCTGGCTTGTCCAGATGGCCAATGAACAAGGGGTGAAAACCAATGAAGGTATCGAAATTAACGGTTTGTCTCAAGAAGAAGTAGCTTCCAGTCTCGGAACAGTTCGGGAACCAGTGAGCCGTTGCCTGAATCGACTTCAGGAAGGCAATTTAATTAAATTAGACAGAAAGAAAATTATTGTGCCTAATATCGAT
>JAOZST010000136.1:0-10254 GCA_029939535.1 Desulfobacteraceae bacterium
GACTTTCCCTGTTAGTCCGCATTGTTAATTCAAAATAAACCAACCATAATATTGTTTAATAAATGTTTTGAAAAGCTGTGTAACAACCTGTCCAGCCTGAAAACTGAGTAAATTGATATTTGCTTGCCACGGAGGTCGGGATGAATTGCAAGCGAATCATTGATTGGAATTCTTTAGAGGTTTTTAATGCAGCAAAGCGTTAAGAAAGACGTGCTGTTTGAGGACCTACTGGACCGGAGTTCACGGCTTTTAGCGCAGCGGAATTTAGAACCTCTAAGAATTGTTCAATCAGTGAGCTGCAATTTAACCCGACCGTCGTTATATCTTTGTTGCCAAGTCAACAGATCACAAAATTTCGTTTGAGTGGGTGAACGAACTCACTGGCTGGGTGGTGCCAATGAGTTTGAAACAAATAATCGGCCTTCCTGCCTTAGTAAAACAATCATTTTTTGTGAAATATAGCAATAATTAGGTCACCGAGAATTGTGACCATATGGTCACGTTCTTGACACGTTTTAAAATCTTATTATATTATTAAAAATATTGATATCTGTCTGGAGTATTGCATAATAAATAATTAGTTTATTTTTACGGGGACCCATGGAAGAGATCAAAGAAGCCATTGAGCAGAGTCATTTATTGATCAGCCGGATCAGAAACGAAATTTCAAAACAGCTTGTGGGACAGGAAAAACTGGTGGACAGCCTTTTAACAGGGCTTTTAACCGGAGGTCATGTTCTTATAGAGGGGGTGCCCGGCCTTGCCAAGACCAGTGCGGTCAAGGCCCTTGCCGCTGTTGTTCAGGCGGATTTTAAACGGATACAGTTTACCCCGGATCTTTTACCGGCCGATCTTACGGGTACTGAAATTTACCGGCCTAAAACCACGGATTTTATCACCCGGAAAGGTCCTTTGTTTAATAATATTATTTTGGCCGATGAAATTAACCGGGCCCCGTCCAAGGTTCAGTCCGCCCTGCTGGAGGCCATGGAGGAGAAACAGGTCACCATAGGAGAAGAAACCTATGTCCTTCCATCTCCCTTCCTGGTCCTTGCCACCCAGAATCCCATTGAGCAGGAGGGTACATATCCATTGCCCGAAGCCCAGGTGGACCGGTTTATGTTAAAGGTGCTCATTGATTACCCTGATAAAAACCAGGAACTTGAAATCCTGAAAAAGAACAGTTTTCAGTTCCAGGATGAGATTCAGCCTGTGATCAATTGTGAAGAACTGGCAGCCATGACAGGTCTTTTGGACAAGATCTACGTGGATGAAAAACTTAAAGAATATATTGTGGATCTGGTTTTTGCCACAAGAAAACCCCTTGAATATGGCATGAATCTTGGTCAGTACATTGAGTTCGGGGCTTCTCCCCGGGCCAGTATCTTTCTGGCAAAGGCTGCCCGGGTCAATGCTTTCCTGGCGGGCCGGGCCTATGTGACACCCCAGGATATCAAGGTGGTGGGTCCCAATGTGCTCAGGCACAGAATTTTGCTTTCCTTTGAAGCCGAGGCAGAAGATATAACCACAGAAGAGATTATCACCACCCTTTTTGACTCTGTTGAGGTGCCTTGATTTCCATGATTCCAGCTGAAATCATAAAAAAGATTAAAAGAGTCCATATTAAATCCCGCAAAACAGTGAACAATCTTATGGCGGGCCAGTACAGGTCTGTTTTCCGGGGATCAGGAATAGAATTTGAGGAGGTCCGGGAGTACAGCCCCGGGGATGATGTCAAGTCCATTGACTGGAATGTCTCTGCCCGGCTTGGCAAACCCTTTGTCAAACGCTACAGGGAAGAGCGGGAATCCATTGTCATGCTCCTCATTGACATGAGCGCTTCTCTGAAGTTTGGAACCTTTTCAGGACAGAAACTGGAAACTGTTGCTGAAGTTGCTTCGGTCCTGGCCTTTAATGCCATTAAAAATAATGACAAAGTAGGGGTGATATTTTTTACGGATCAGGTTGAAAAATATATACCCCCTAAAAAGGGTTCCTCCCATATCTGGCGGGTGATAAAGGAAGTCTTTACCTTTGTGCCCAAAGGACGTGGAACCGATATCGGCTGTGCCATGGATTTTATGTCCAAGATCTCCAAGAAACGATCCTTTGTTTTTATCCTGTCTGATTTTCTGGGAAAAGGATATGAAAAAAGTTTGAGTATTGCCCGGCAGAAACATGAACCAATCGGCATCAGGATTTATGATGAGGGTTCTTTTGATCTACCCCTTAAAGGTATTGTACAATTTTCCGATTTTGAAACCAAAAAGGCCCTTGTATTTGATTCTTTTAACGGGAAAACAAGGAAAGATTTTTTTAAGGTAAAGCAGGAAATTCATCATAGAACCCAGGAGATTTTTTCCAGGGCAAAAACAGATTTGATTGAACTAAAGACCAGGGACTCTGTATCTGACACCCTGAGCAGATATTTCAGACTTCGGGAGAGGCGGATTCGATAAATGCAGGATATCCATGGTATAAAACCCCCTGTCATGGTTGGGGTGGACCCGGCCCTTGTTAAGCTGGCCCTGCTCATTGCAGGAGGACTGGTTCTTCTGGGTTTATTGATTTTTATGATCAAACGATTCTGGAAATCTTCTTCTAAAAAACAGGTTCAGGATAATATTCCTGTTATCCCTCCCTATGAAGCAGCCCTTAAGGAACTGGATGGTCTCAGCCTGAAACCGGTCATTGATTCCAGACCATTTTATTTTGATCTGGGGGCCTTGTTTAAGAGGTATATAGGAAGATCCTATGGCATTAATGCCAATGAAATGACCACCCAGGAACTGGTGAAAGAGGTCCGTTCCACACCCATGGATACAATGCTTGTGACAAAGCTTTCCAATTTTCAGAATTTTTCCGATCCCTTTCGATACAGCCCTTTGGCTCCGGAACCTGCTCAGGTTACAAAAGACCTGGCAAGTGTGAGGCAATTGATCACTGAGATTCAGGATGACATTGAATTAAAAATGACAAGGGAGGAAGATTCCTGATGTTCAGGTTTGCCAGTCCCTGGTTTTTTCTACTTTTGATTCCTGTATGGGGTTTTTTGATCTTTACCCTGAAAACCCTGAAAAAAAGTCAGCCCAATGCCATTAAGGTCTCCTCCCTGGAGGGCCTTGAAAAGATTCCAATTACCCTTGCCGCAAGGATAGCCAGCCTCATGCCCCTGGTAAAGGCAGCTGCCATAACTCTTATGATTGTGGCCCTGGCAAGACCCCAGTCCGGGGATCAGAAAATAAATGTAATGACCCAGGGGGTGAATATTATTCTGGCCCTGGACCTTTCAGAATCCATGAGGGCCCTGGATTTTAAAAAGAACAACAAGATCGTCACCAGGCTGGAAGCGGTGAAGGCAGTGGTGTCCCAATTTATCATGAAGCGGGAAGGGGACAGAATCGGACTGGTGGTTTTTGGATCAAATGCCTACACCCAGCTGCCCTTGACCCGGGATTATAATACCATTGCCTTTATGCTTGACAGGTTGAAAATTGGGGCGGCAGGGCCGAAAACAGCCATTGGGGATGCCATTGGTATCTCTTTAAAGCGTCTTGAGGATGTAAAGAGTAAATCCAATATTATTATCCTGTTAACTGACGGTAAGAGCAATTCCGGGCAGCTTTCCTGGCAGGATGCCATTAAGATTGCCCTACAGAGGAATGTGAAAATCCATACCATTGCAGTGGGCACCAGGGGAGAGGCCCCATTCCTTGTGGACGGAGTCTTTGGGCAGCGCTATGTATACCAGAAGGTGGATATTGACTGGGACGCTCTGGAAACCATTGCAGAAACAACTTCAGGCAGCTTTTTTAAGGCAAAAGATATAGAGTCCCTTGAAAAAATTTATAAGATGATAGACTCCCTTGAAAAAACCAAGGTTGAGGTTGAAAAATGGGTGGAGTACAAAGAGTTGTATGGTTGGTTTTTGATGGCTGGCCTGGCCATGTTTCTTACATTTCTTTTACTGACCAATACCAGGTTTATGAGGATTCCCTGATATGAAATTTGTAAATTCCCAAGTTTTATACCTGCTGTGGGCAATAATTCCCTTTGTCATGCTAATGGTTTTCGGGATCAGGCAGAGGAAAAAAATTCTGGGTTTGTTTGCCGACAGCAGGGTTTATCCGGCAATCCTGCCAGGTTTCCATTCCAATGCCAGATGGATAAAAACCGGCTTGATAACCCTGGCCCTGATCCTGTCCATCATTGCCCTGGCTGGTCCCCAGGCTGGATTCCGCTGGGAAGAAACCCACCAGAAAGGGATAGATATCATGATTGCCCTGGACTGTTCCCAAAGTATGCTGGCACAGGATATCACGCCCAACCGTCTGGAGCAGGCCAAAAGGGAGGTCATCGATTTAACGCGGCTTATGAAGTCCGATCGGGCAGGGCTGGTGGCTTTTGCCGGCCAGGCTATACTTCAATGCCCCCTGACCCTGGATCATGAAGCTTTTAACATCTTTTTGCGGGTATTGACCCCGGAATATCTGCCCGTTGGAGGAACCAATTTGACGGCGGCACTGGAGACCTGTTACAGGGGCTTTGAAAAGGACTCTGATACGGACAAGGCAATTTTTCTGATCACAGACGGTGAAAATACAGCAGGGGATGTGGAAGAGATTGCAAAACAGATGGCCCAGGAAAATATAAAAGTTTTCTGTATCGGGGTGGGTGATCCTGCAGGAGCACCCATACCAGATCCTGATGGTGGATTTAAAAAGGATGCCTCCGGTAACATCATACTGTCCAGGGTGGATGAAAAAGGCCTTACACAAATTGCCGCCATTACCAGCGGCAGGTATGTCAGAGCAATGGCAGGAGACATGGATCTGGACCAGATATATTCCCAGGATATTGTAAAGGGCATGGAACGTAAAACATTGACCCAGGGCAAAAAAAAAGTGTGGGAAAATCGTTTCCAATGGTTTTTATTTCCCTGTGTTCTGCTGCTGCTCCTGGAGTTGGTCATGCCCATAAGAAAAAAGAGGAAGGATGGAAAAAAGAATGTTGTTCTGGGAATTGCTTTGCTGATTCTGGTATCGGGCACAGGTATGGTCCCGGAACCTGCCAGGGCAAATATGTTCTCCTCCCATGTGAAAAAAGGGATAGCAGAATATGATGCCAACTCCTTTGAACAGGCAAAGACCCATTTTATCAATGCCCAGCTTGAAAGCCCTGATGACCTAAGACTCTATTATAATATCGGAGCTGCTGCCTATATGAATAAAGACTATGAACAGGCAGAAAAAAACTTTGCCCAGGCCATTGAGTCAAAGGACCCTGATCTGCAGCACAAGTCCCGGTACAATCTTGCCAATACAAAATTTAGGCTGGGAAAGTTTGCCCAGGCAATTGAGGAATATGAATCTTTGCTGGAAGCATTCCCCGATGACCAGGAGGCCAGAGAAAACCTTGAGTTTGTGAAGAAGAAATTGGAGCAAAAAAAAGAGCAGGAGCAAAAGGATAAAGAATCCCAAGAGGATAAAGAATCCAAAGAAAAAAATCAAAAGGATCAGGACCAGAAAGACCAGGCCCAGAAAAATCAGGACCAGAAAGACCAGCAGAATAAGGACCAGCAAAATCAGGACCAGCAGAATAAGAACCAGAAAGATTCCGGGGATTCACAGCAGGATAAACCGGAAGACAGGGAAGATAAAAGTCAGAAGTCATCTCCTGATAAAGGAGAAAAACCAGAACCGGATGAATCAAAGACTGGCAAAACTGGGGCGGAAAAGGAAGAAAAAGATCAGGACCAGGCACAGGATCAGGATCAGGCCCAGGGCAAAGCCGGAGAAAAGGGTGATGAAGATGCAGAATCCAGGCTCATGGAAAACAAGCTGAACCGGCTTGAAGACAAACCCGGCATGGGAATGATGCCTGTAATCAGGGAACAATACATTGAAAAAGACTGGTAAGGATCACAAAAGAAAATTGTTTTTACCCAACCTGATTCAATTAAGATTTATTCAGGTTGCCTGGATTCAATATAAAATAATATGGGTTGTCCCCTTGTTTATAATTGGGGCAATATTGCTTTTACCTTCAACAGGATTCAGCTTCCAGGTAAGGGCCCAGGTGGATAAAACCCGCATCACCTCTGAGGATACAATCTCCCTTCAGGTGGTGGTGGATGGAGGAAAAGCCCTGGTTGATATTTCCCCCATATCTGATTTTAAGATTCTTTCCTCGGGCACATCCACCAGCCGTTCCTATATCAATGGACAATGGCAGCACCAGGTTGTTTACCAATATCTTTTACTACCCAGGAAAACCATACCTGATAAAAGTAATTTTGGCAAAACCAATTCTGGCAAAACAACACCAGTCAAAAAAAATCTTCTTGTGATTCCCCCCCTGAAGGTTTCTGTAAAGAATCAGACCCTTATGACGGAAAAAATTCAGATTTTGATGTCAGACAAGCCCGTGTCGGAAGACGAACCCAGAAAAATATTTGCCAGATCCAGTGTCAGCAACTCCAGGCTGGTGGTCGGCCAGCAGGCCATTTATACCTTTAAATTGTTTGCAGCTGCCAAGTTTGCCAGGGCATCCCTTACTGCTCCTTCCTTTGATTCTTTTACCTCTCAAGAGGTGGAGGATCGGAAAAATTATACCCAGACCATCAATGGTGTGAATTACCAGGTCAATGAAATTCATTATATCCTCCAGGCAGAAAAGGCTGGAAAGTTTGAAATTGAACCTGCCATTGTCATGGCTGACCTGGTGTTGCCCTCGGGAAATGATTCCTTTGATTCTTTTTTTAACAACTCTTTTTTTTCATCAAACCGTACAAAACCAGTTCGAATCTCTTCCAATCCTATTACCCTGGAAGTGGATACTCTTCCAGCCTATACAGGAGAAAAGCCTTTTTCAGGTCTTGTCGGCCAGTTCACCATGGAGGCTGCCATGGACAGAATTAGTCTTGTGGCGGGAGAATCAGCTACCCTGACCATCACTATTCAGGGAAATGGCAATATCATGGATGTGGGCTCTCCTTTATTGGATCTGGATACAGACCAGGTAAAAATCTATGATGACACCCCCCTGGAGGAGATGACAGCCACTGAAAAAGGATTTTCAGGAAAGAAGATTTTCAAACGGGCCCTGGTGCCAACAAAGGCAGGAGACCTGCTTATCCCACCCCTTTCCATTACCTATTTTGATGTTCAGACCCGGGGATACAAAACCATCACCACGGATAAGATTATTCTGGATGTGACCCCAAGGGCATCTACCCTGGTAACTGATTCAAATTCTGGTAATGGAGTGGATTCTGCTACAGGGTTTTTAACAGATAAAACCAAGAAGGGGGCCGTGGAAAAACAGGAAGTTGTGATGATGAATGAGGATATCCTGGATATTAAAGAGAGAATTTCTATTCTGTCCAACTCCTTACCCTGGCTTGATTTTCCAGTTTTTATCCTTTTAGTGTTTGTGCCTGGTTTTTTATATGGAGTTGTTTTTTTTGTATTTCAGCTTCAGTCCCGGGAAAAATCAATTGAAACTCTGATGGGACAAAAGGCAAGACAGCATTTTAAAAAAGCCGGGAAACTGGCCAAGGAAAACAAACCCTTTTTAGATCATTTGCAGGCAGGCCTTACTGCAGCCATAATGGCAAAGGGAGATAAAAAAGGGGAGAGTCTCACCAGGGATGAGGCAAGGCAGATCCTCATGCAGACCAAGACAGATCCGAATCTCATTGATGAAGTAGTGGAGATGCTTGAAGCAATGGATGCAGTCAGGTTTGGGGGGCAGGCATTGGAAAAAAACAGGGCTGAAATTTATCTTGGCCGGGCCACACAGATCATTAAAATGCTGTGTATGGCCTTCTTGTGCCTGGGTGTTTTTACCCTGGCCCCGCAAATTGTTCATTCCCAGGAGATGACCGGATCATACATTGACGGGATCAAACAATACCAGGCTGGTGAATTTAAAGCAGCAGCCAGAAGTTTTGAAAAGATTGCCATATCAGGTGTGATAAATTCAGATCTGTATTATAATATCGGGAATGCATATTTAAAAGCCAATGACCTGGGCCATGCTATTTTATGGTATGAGCGGGCAAAACTTATTTCTCCAGGAGATCCAGACCTGCTCTTTAACCTGGCCCATGCCAACACCCTTGTTAAGGACAGGATAGATTCATCTGTTACTTTTGAAGATGTTCTTTTTTTCTGGCAGGGTATTATACCTTTAAGATGGCTGCAGGCCGGGGCAATTTTTTCCTCCTGCATGTTTTTCCTCTGGGCAGGAATACAGACATTAAGGCAGAAACCTGTTTTTTCAGGCCTGGGAAGTGTACTCATCTCTTTGCTGATCCTTTTGACCCTGGTGGCAAGCCTGGATTATTATCGGACCCGGTTTGTGAACCAGGCTGTTATTTTGAGTGACAAGGCAGCTGTTCGGTCCGGCATTATGGATACCTCCACCAAGCTGTTTGAACTCCATGCCGGCACCCGGGTAAGGGTAAGAGCAGAAAAGGACGGGTATCTGAAAATTATGCTGACCAAGGGCAAAGTCGGCTGGGTTAAACCAGGGGATGCCATGAAAATATAGCTTCCCATGGCGCTTGATGATACAGGGGTTTTATGATTTACATGGGTTGGTTTATCTATAGGTTTGGTTCATTTATAAGGGTTAGATAATCCAAATCGGTTAAGGGCAATGGCCATGGAAAAAAAAACAAGACAGCGCCTGCTCCAGGTGGGAATGGGAATCGGCTTGCTCTGCCTGGCCTTTCTGGTGGAAATGGTGGCAATCGAGCCCAGGGGTATTTATTCCTATTCCCATGACGGGTATAAAACCTTTAAAATTGGTTTATCCAGGGAAGGGGTGCTCTTGGAAATCAATAAAATTAAAGCCATTCGAAATATTATGACCTGTGATCCGGAATCTGAATTAAAACTGCGGTCCAGACGTTTGTTTGAAATGGAGCCTGCTTTAGCCAATTCTTCCATCTGGATCTGTCAGGATAAAAAAAAGAATTTGTTTTTGTTTCATTTCAACGACAAAGGGCTTGACCGGATTCTGCATTTAAAAGGCAGAACCGGTAAACTTGTCTACTCTCCTCTGTTTGATCAATGCCGCCCTGATATCCACCAGGATATAGACGCCTACCTTGAAACACAGACTGTTCATAAGGTTTTTTATAAGGATGGAGGTCCGGATATAGAAGAACCAAATATAAGAATATCAAATATAAAAGGATAGAATAAACCCAATGAGAGATACATTAAAAACACGGATAGGCGTTGTGGGGGCAGGCAGCTGGGGAACAGCTCTTGCCAAACTTCTGGCCGATAAAGGGTATGTTCTGGATTTATGGGTGTTTGAGCCCGAGGTAAAGGAAGAGATTGAAAAAAACCGGGAGAACAAGGTTTTCCTTCCGGGATTTTCCCTGCCTGAAAACCTTGTTCCAACCAATGATCTTGAAGTTGTCGTGAAAGATAAGGACCTGGTTCTGGTGGTGGTTCCTTCCCATTGTATGCGGAGTATTTCTCTGGATATGAAGGCTTATATCAGCCCTGAAACCATTGTTGTCTCTGCATCCAAAGGCATTGAAAATATAACTCACCAGACCATGACAGATATACTTTCCAAGAACATTGATTTTATTCCAAAAGAAAATTTTGCTGTATTGTCCGGCCCAAGTTTTGCCAGGGAAGTGGCTGCAAAGGTTCCCACAGTTGTGGCAGCTGCTGCCATCAGTAGAAAAGTGGCCGACCATGTGCAGGCTGTTTTTTCCTGCCCAAGTTTCAGGGTATATGTAAATGATGATCCCATTGGAACTCAGATCGGGGGTGGCATGAAAAATGTCATAGCCATTGCCGCTGGTATCTGTGACGGCATGAACATGGGCCTGAATCCCAGGGCCGCTTTGATTACCCGGGGACTGACGGAAATGAACCGTTTGGGAACCAGGCTGGGTGCTGATCCTTTGACCCTGTCCGGCCTGGCCGGGGTGGGGGACCTTTTGCTGACCTGCACAGGTTCTTTAAGTCGGAACTACACACTGGGCCGGCAGATCGGAGAAGGAAAAAAACTTGATGATATTATCTCCGAGATGAGAATGGTGGCCGAAGGGGTTAAGACCACCCGATCCGTATATAATCTCTCCAGAAAACTTGGTTTGGACCTTCCTATATGCAACGAGGTGTATGCGGTCCTGTTTGAAGGCAGGCCAGTGGATGAGACCGTGGCCCGGTTGATGAGCCGGTCTTTGAAACATGAACTGGATGGTGTGTTATAATCTGG